>NZ_JBFBAT010000007.1:0-522519 GCF_040682375.1 Streptomyces sp. NPDC051214 | reverse complement strand
GTTGCGGTGACACGATGACAAGACATCGAGGCTCCACAGGTCAGATCTCTCACCGCTATCCGACCTGCCAGGGGTCTCGATGGCCGTCAACCCCCCACGCACCCACACGCGCCCCAACTGGCCCTTAGCGACGCGACGTTAGTCTGTGGACCTGCCCGTTAAAACACGACGTTGGGGCCATGATCTTAGAGGCTCGCCCCAAAGTGGCCAGGAGCGCGCCCGCAAGGCCGTGGCTGCCGTCTTCTCAGGTACAAAATCCGGAGCCTGAGATGGCGGAGCACGCCTACGCTCCTGATCTGGACGGGAGGGGGGGCAGGGATGGCAGACGAGTACATCTACGTCACCGTGGTGTGCGGCGACATACCTCAGACCGTGGTGCTCACCGACGTCGGAGCCCGGACGCTGGACGTTCTGCAGGTCGTGCGTCGGCTGACCGGGCTGAGCATCTGGCACAGCAAGGTCTTGATGGATGAGGCTCCCGTTGTAATCCACGACGGCATATCCGAAGAGGCCGCCGAGATCGCGGTTGCGGCTATCCGTGAAGCGGGAGCACAGGCAGAGGTGAGACCACAGCCGCGACCGGGCTCCGCCGGTCCTGCCGTGTGACGCCCGACCAAGCAGCTGACGGCCCAGAGACGGCCCCACAGCAGCATCAAGCCCCCTACCAGCGGAGAACCCGCTGGTAGGGGGCTTAAAGCGTCAGGCTTACTTCTTCTTGCCCTGGTTCTTGACCGCCTCGATGGCCGCCTTCGCCGCGTCGGGGTCGAGGTACGTGCCGCCGGCCTTCAGCGGCTTGAACTCCGCGTCCAGTTCGTACGACAGCGGGATGCCCGTCGGGATGTTCAGGCCCGCGATGTCCTCGTCCGAGATGCCGTCCAGGTGCTTGACCAGGGCGCGCAGCGAGTTGCCGTGGGCCGCGACCAGGACCGTCTTCCCGGTCAGGAGGTCCGGGACGATGCCGTCGAACCAGTACGGGAGCATGCGGACGACGACGTCCTTCAGGCACTCCGTCTGCGGGCGCAGCTCGGGCGGGAGCGTCGCGTAACGCGGGTCCTCGAACTGGGAGTACTCGGCGTCACGGTCCAGCGGCGGCGGCGGGGTGTCGTACGAGCGGCGCCAGAGCATGAACTGCTCCTCGCCGAACTCGGCGAGCGTCTGCGCCTTGTCCTTGCCCTGCAGCGCGCCGTAGTGACGCTCGTTCAGGCGCCAGCTGCGGTGGACCGGGATCCAGAGGCGGTCGGCGGACTCCAGGGAGAGCTGCGCCGTGCGGATCGCGCGCTTCTGGAGGGACGTGTGGACCACGTCGGGGAGCAGGCCGGCGTCCTTCAGCAGCTCGCCGCCGCGCGTCGCCTCCTTCTCGCCCTTCGCGGTGAGGTTGACGTCCACCCAGCCGGTGAACAGGTTCTTCTCGTTCCACTCGCTCTCGCCGTGGCGGAGGAGGATCAGCTTGTACGGTGCGTCGGCCATGCCCCTGAGCGTAATCGAACCGCCGGGTGCCCCGCGCGTCCGCCCGGACCCCGGACAGGGGGCCGGTCGATTGACGGGTTTCGATAATCCGCTGGCTCTCCGGGACGGCCAGTCGTAACGTTCTCTCGGCGCTGGCGACACTTACATGAGGCGCTGAGGAAGATGCTTACGAAAGACGCTGACGAGAGACGCTGACGAGAGACGTTTGCCGTCTGCCTGAACCGTGGGGGAACACCGATGCCACTCGCCGCCCTGAGACGCGCCGCCAAGGAGTCCGTCTCCGGTCTTCCCCGCGAGTTCTGGTGGCTGTGGACCAGCACCCTCGTCAACCGCCTCGGCGCCTTCGTCGCCACCTTCATGGCGCTCTACCTGACCCTCGACCGCGGCTACTCCGCCATGTACGCCGGGCTCGTCGCCGCCCTGCACGGACTGGGCGGCGTCGTCTCCTCGGTCGGCGCCGGCGTGATGACCGACCGGCTCGGGCGGCGGCCCACCCTCCTCATCGCCCAGGCCTCCACCGCCCTGTCCGTGGCGCTCCTCGGCTTCATGAAGGACCCCCTGGCCATCGCGGCCGTCGCCTTCCTCGTCGGCATGGCGAGCAACGCGTCCCGCCCCGCCGTCCAGGCGATGATGGCCGACATCGTCCGCCCCGAGGACCGGGTGCGGGCCTTCTCCCTCAACTACTGGGCCATCAACCTCGGGTTCGCGATCTCCTCCATGGGCGCCGGTTTCATCGCCGAGTTCAGCTACCTCGCCGGGTTCCTCATCGAAGCCGTGATGACCATGGTCTGCGCCGTCGTCGTCTTCGCGAAGCTCCCGGAGTCGCGGCCCGTGCGGACCGCCCTGGAGAAGGCGTCGGACCCGGACGTCGGCCTCGGGACCGTCCTGCGCGACGGGCGCTTCATGGGCGTCGTCGGGCTGTCCTTCCTCGTCGCCCTGATCTTCCAGCAGGGTTCCGTGGGACTGCCCGTCGCCATGGGCGAGGCCGGGTTCACGCCCGCCGACTACGGCCTCGCCATCGCCGTCAACGGCGTACTGATCGTCGCGCTCCAGATCCCCGTCACCCGGTTCATCGAACACCGCGACCCACAGCGGCTGTTGATCGTCTCCGCGCTGCTCGCCGGCTACGGCTTCGGGCTCACCGCCTTCGCCGGGTCCATCGGCGTCTTCGCCCTGACCGTGTGCGTCTGGACGCTCGCCGAGATCGTCAACGCGCCCACGCAGACCGGCCTGGTCGTACGCCTCTCGCCGACCCACGGCAGGGGCCGCTACCAGGGCATGTACGTCCTGTCGTGGGCCGTCGCCTCGCTCGTCGCCCCGCTGATGTCCGGCTTCGTCATCGACCGCTTCGGCGCCGAGTGGCTCTGGGGCATCTGCGCGGTCATCGGGACGTTCGCGGCCGTCGGCTACTGGTCGCTGATGAGGGGGCTGCCCGCGGAAGGTGCCGTAGGCGTGAGTGGCGCGGAAGGGGGGGAAAGCGGAGCGGGGACGGTAGGTGTGGTCCCCACACCTACCGTCCCCGCCCCCGACGGAGTCGCCGACCGGGTCCCCGGCGTCACGGGCTGAAGCGCCCGCTCACCGGGTCACCGGGTGAAGTTCAGGTACCTCCACGACCCGTGCGTCGTCGAGTTCACGTTGTCCCCCGACGACCCGTTCACGTACGACGCACGCATCCGCGCCCGGATGCCCGACTCGCCGGGAGCCTCCAGGCGCACCGCGGACTTGCCGTTCGTGCCGAGGTTGAAGTACTCGGAAGCGCCCGCGGAGCGCCACCTGCCGTCCACGCGCACCTCCAGCTGGAAGCGGTGCTTGCGGCCCTGGTAGTACGTCATCGACGTCGTGAGGACCGGGTCGGTGTTCTTGTGGAAGTAGTAGTACTTCGTGGAGCCGATCTTGCCCGTCTTGTAGTGCTTGGAGACGGCGGTGGAGACCTGCACCTTGGCGCCCGCCGTGGACGTGGCCTTCTTGGAGGCGTAGCGGGCGTCGCCCGCGAAGACGGCGGTCACGGTCGTGTCGCGCTTCATGTCGACCGTGGCCGACAGGTCGCCGCGCGAGTTGACGACCCCCTTCTTGACCAGCTTGTTCGGCTTGTCGGAGCCATAGGGATCGGCCCAGATCTCGACCGTACGGTTCTTGTACGTGCTGCCCAGGTGCGCGGTGAAGGAGACGTCGGCCCCGTACGAGTAGACGTTGCCGTTCTTGTTCAGCGTCAGCGTGGTCTTGGACCGCGAGACGTCGACCGTGTCCGAACCGGAGGTCGCGGCGTGCGAGGCGTCGCCCGCGTACGCGACCTTGTACGTCACCTTGCCGCCGGCGGGCGGGGTGTCGGTGAACGAGAAGGAGCCGTCCGCCTTGGTCTTCACCGCGGGCAGCTTCTTGCCGTCGGGGGAGTCCACGTCCTTGCGCGTGACCGTCAGTTCGGTACCGGCGGGCAGCGGCGCCGCCGTGTCGGCGAGCTTGCCGGTGACGGTGAGGGACTTGGCGCGGGGCGCCTGCGCGGGGGCGGCGACCGTGAGCTTGGGCAGGGACTTGCCCGGCGCGGTCAGGACCCGCAGCGAGAAGACCCCCTCGCTGTTCTCGGAGACCGCGAAGAGGCGGCTGCCGTCCGGGGCCCAGGCCAGGCCGCCGTCGACGAGCGTGTCGGAGCCGCTGCTGTTGCCGGTGTTCGGGAAGTCGTACTCCCGCACCTTGGACCACTTGCCCTGGCGGTAGATGTGCACGTCCGGCCCGTACCAGGAGGAGGTGCCCGCCGCCACGGTGCCGTCCGGGGCGATGTCCACGGCGGTTCCGTAGTCCCCGGAGTCGTAGCGGCCCAGGGGAGCGAGGTCCGTGGTGGAGTACACCGGGTGGTAGTACGGGGAGCCGCTGGCCGTGACGACCTGGGTCCCGTCGGGGGAGACCGCGATGTCGTCGAAGAAACCGCCCTCCACCGGCTTGGAGACCTTCAGCTCGGCCTTCGGACCCGACACGTCGTACACGGTCAGGGCGTCGCTGCTGGTGTCCTTCTCGCCGGCGACGAGGACGCCCGAGTCGGGGTCGGAGCCGAGTTCGGGAGCCGAGTAGAAGCTCGCGTCGCCGTCCTGGCCGAGCGCGACGACGGGTTCGGCGCCGGAGAGGTCGAGCGACCCGATGCCGCCCCCGGCGGACGGGCCGTAGCCGAACCACAGCTTGCCGCTCGCCAGGGCGAGCGTGCGCGGCTTCTCGGCGCCGTCGAGGGCGTAGCTCGCGCTCTGGGTGTACGAGGACGTCTCCACTGAGACGATCTTGTTGAGCCCCGCCACGGCCGCGTACACCTGGCCGGAGTCGGGCGAGAGCGCGAGGCCCTCGACGTCCGGCAGCCCGTCCAGGGTGGCCTTGACGGCGCCGGTGTAGTCCGTGACGACGATCTTGCCGCCGCGCGGGTCGGAGACGTAGACGCGCTGGTGCTCCCCGTCCACGAGCACGTCGCCCGCCGACTTCACGTTCAGGAGCTTCGCCGAGTCCGCCGCGGCCGGGGCGGACGTCACCGCGACGAGCGCCGCGGAGCTGAAGAGGACCGCGAGCGCCGTCGCGGTCGAGATGGTGCGCGTACGCACGTTATGTGACCCCCCACATAAGAAGAACCCAGGTCAGACGCCTGGGCCTTGAACCCCGATCACGGGGCCCTCACAGTAAGGCATCCCTGTGAAGGTTGTGGAGGGAGTTTCATGAGGGGGTCTTGGGACTTCGGGCCGGTGTGGAGCGTCCGGGTCCGGTGCGGCCGGGCCTCGGCACGCGCGTGTGCGCCGTTGGTGCGCCCCTCTCCGGTGGGCATGGAACGGGCATCAGGCAGTACGTCCTCGAGGAGGAGACCCATGGCCGCGTCCCCCAAGACCGAATCCGTGCCCGAGCAGTCGGTTCTCACGCCGGGCTTGCCCACGCTCGTGCTCCTTGGCTCCTGCGGCTGCGGCGCGGGCTGCAGCTGCGGCTGCCAGTCGGGCGGATCGTGCCAGTGCGGCGGCGGCTGCGGCTGACGCCCACGGAAACGGGGTGTGCCCCGCACCATCGGTGCGGGGCACACCCCGTCATGCGCGCGGCCGCGTCTCGCGCGGCCACGTCTCGCGCAGCCACGTCTCGTGAAGCCGCGTGACATCGGCCTCAAGCGCCCTCGACCGGCGTCCCCGTCTGCTGCATCTCGTCCGCGTGCTCACCCGTCACCAGGTAGACGACCCGCTTCGCGACCGACACCGCGTGGTCGGCGAACCGCTCGTAGTAGCGGCCGAGCAGCGTCACGTCCACGGCCGTCTCGATGCCGTGCTTCCAGCGGTCGTCCATCAGGTGCTGGAAGAGCGTGCGGTGCAGCAGGTCCATCTCGTCGTCGTCCTGCTCCAGCTGGAGCGCCAGGTCGACGTCCTTCGTGATGATGACCTCGGCCGCCTTGGCCATGAGGCGCTGCGCCAGCTGCCCCATCTCCAGGATCGTCGCGTGCAGGTCCTGCGGAACGGCCGACGCAGGGAAACGCAGGCGGGTCAGCTTGCCGACGTGCTGGGCGAGGTCGCCCGAACGCTCCAGGTCGGCGCTCATCCGCAGCGAGGTCACGACGATGCGCAGGTCGGTGGCGACCGGCTGCTGCCGTGCGAGGAGGGCTATCGCGCGCGCCTCCAGCTCGTGCTGCAGATCGTCCACCTTCTGGTCGGCGGCGATCACGCTCTCCGCCATCTTCAGGTCGGCGTCGAGCATGGCCGTCGTGGCGCGCCCGATCGCGGACCCGACAAGACGGGCCATCTCGACCAGGCCTTCGCCGATCGAGTCAAGTTCCTCGTGGTACGCGTCCCGCATGTGGATGTCCCTCTCTAGTACGTCCCGGGGGGTGACCCCCACGCTCCCACGGTGCGGCCCCGACGCGTCCGTTTCCGGCATCCCGCATGAACCGCCCCTGTCACCGAGGTGAACTGTGGGCGACGCGTGGTGCGCGCCCGGGAGCCGGGTCCGCGCGCCCCCGAGCAACCCGTTCGGCCGAAGTGAACCCACACCGTCCCCTCGGTGAACTCTGGGCGACGAGTGTTCGAGCGGGCACCCGGATGGCTGGGGCAGGTGCTCATCCGGCGCATAACCTGGGGGCATGGACGTGAACGCGGCGGTCGCCGCAGCGGCAGCGATCGCCGGGGTGTGCACCGGCGTCATCGCCATGCTGGCGTTCCGCTGGAGCGAGCGCGACCTGAAACGCCCCACCCGGACCTCCCTGCACACCGACCCCGTACTGCCGCCTGGCGTCGACACGGTGCTCTCCGTGCTCCGCTCGTCCGCCGTCGTCCTCGACGAGGCGGACAGCGTCGTCAAGGCGAGCTCGGCCGCGTACGCCCTCGGCCTGGTCCGCGGCGGCAAGCTCGCCGTCGAGCCCATGCTCCAGATGGCACGCGACACCCGCCGCGACGGCGAGATACGCCAGGTCGAGCTGGACCTGCCGCGCCGCGGCACCGGCCGCGGCGAGGCCCTCGCCGTCTCCGCACGCGTGGCCCCCCTCGGCTCCCGCCTGGTCCTGCTCCTCGTGGAGGACCTCACGGAGGCCCGCCGCATCGAGGCCGTACGACGCGACTTCGTCGCGAACGTGAGCCACGAACTGAAGACCCCGGTGGGAGCCCTCTCCCTGCTCTCCGAAGCGGTCATGGACGCCTCCGACGACCCCGAGGCCGTCGAGCGCTTCGCGGGCCGCATGCAGATCGAGGCGACCCGCCTGACCAACCTCGTCCAGGAGCTCATCGACCTCTCCAGGGTCCAGAACGACGACCCCCTGGAGGACGCCGAACCCGTCCGTGTCGACGAACTGGTGGCGGAGGCGATCGACCGCAGCCGTCACCAGGCCGCGCACAAACAGATCACCATGGCCGCGGGCGGCACCGCCGACCTGCAGATATGGGGCAACCGCGGCCAGCTCGCCGCGGCACTCGGCAACCTCGTCGAGAACGCCGTGAACTACTCGCCCGCACGCACCCGGGTGGGCATCGCCGCCCGCCGGGTCAACGCACCCGGCGGCGACCTGATCGAGGTGGCCGTCACCGACCAGGGGATCGGCATTTCCGACAAGGACAAGGAGCGCATCTTCGAGCGCTTCTACCGCGTGGACCCGGCCCGATCCCGGGCCACCGGCGGCACCGGCCTCGGCCTCGCCATCGTCAAACACGTGGCCGCCTCGCACGGCGGGGAGGTCACCGTGTGGAGCTCCGAGGGACAGGGCTCCACCTTCACCCTGCGGCTGCCCGAAGCAGCCGCGACCCGCGACCGCGGACCCGGTCACGGCGGCGTCGGCAGCGAAGCCGACACCGCACGGCCCGACGAGACCACTGCGTACGAACCCATCCCTGCCCCGGAGGTCCTTCCGTGACCCGAGTGCTCGTCGTCGAGGACGAGGAATCCTTCAGCGACGCCCTGTCCTACATGCTCCGCAAGGAGGGCTTCGAGGTCGCCATCGCGGCCACCGGCCCGGACGGACTCGACGAGTTCGAGCGCAACGGCGCCGACCTCGTCCTGCTCGACCTGATGCTGCCCGGCCTGCCCGGCACGGAGGTCTGCCGCCAGCTGCGCGGCCGCTCCAACGTCCCGGTGATCATGGTCACCGCCAAGGACAGCGAGATCGACAAGGTGGTCGGCCTCGAAATAGGAGCCGACGACTACGTCACCAAGCCCTTCTCCTCCCGCGAACTCGTGGCCCGCATCCGCGCGGTCCTGCGCCGGCGCGGCGAGCCCGAGGAGGTCGCCCCGCAGGCCCTGGAGGCGGGCCCGGTCCGGATGGACGTGGACCGTCACGTCGTCACGGTCTCCGGCTCCAAGGTCGACCTGCCCCTCAAGGAGTTCGACCTCCTGGAGATGCTCCTGCGCAACGCGGGCCGCGTCCTGACCCGCATGCAGCTCATCGACCGCGTCTGGGGCGCGGACTACGTGGGGGACACCAAGACCCTCGACGTCCACGTCAAGCGCCTCCGCGCCAAGATCGAACCGGACCCGGGAGCCCCGCGCTACCTGGTGACGGTCCGCGGCCTCGGCTACAAGTTCGAGCCGTAAACAGCCCGGCAGCAGACAGCAGTAAGGGCGGGAACCCGGTACCGGGTTCCCGCCCTTCCCTGTGCTCAGGGCGTCAGTGCTGCTCAGTGCCCGCCTCGTGCGACGCGGCACCGGACGGGTCCGTGGCCGCACCGGAAGCGCTGCCCGACGGCTTGTTCGAGGGGTTGGCGGTGCCGCCCTCGTTCGCCGGGTCGGAGGCGCCGTCGGTGGGCTCACCGCTCGCCACTCCGGACGGCTTCCCGGACGGCTTCGAGCCCGGGGCCTCGGGAACCTCGGTCGGGCCCCACTTCTTGAAGTAGCTCTCGGCCGGCACCACGAAGGTCTTCATCTTCACGTCGCCGGTCTTGCTGAAGGCGAAGGTGACCGGCTGGGCGTCGCCGTCCTTGACGGCCTCGCGGCTGCTGGGCAGGACCGCGGTGGCGTTGTCCTTGCCGCCGATGATGACCGAGCCGCCCGCGGGGATGGTCAGCGGACCGCCGCGCTTGGAGGTCTTGTCGTCCTTGGCCGGCGTGATCTTGGCCTTCTTGCCGGTGCCGTCGACCGCGATCTCGGTCAGCTCCTGGTCGGTGCTGCCGTTGTTGAAGATCGTGGCGGCGATCACCGCGGGACCCGTGGACTTCAGGTCGGGCTGGGTGATCACCATGGCGTTCTGGATCTTGATGTCGCCGACAGCGGTCGCGGCGTTGTCCGGCTTGATCTCGTGCGTCTGGGCGTTGTTACCGGCGCCGCACGCGGCGAGCGACGCGAGCGAGAACGCGATGGCAGTGGCGGCAATGGCGCCACGTCGAAGGCTGCGGCTCACGGCGGCGGCAACTCCTTGAACGAGAGCGGTACGGGAGGGGCGGGCGGTTCTGGGGCCGCCCTAAGTGTGTGTCAGCGGGCTTAGGTTACCGAGCCGTTCCCGTGGCACCGCACCCGACCCGCCCCTACGAGTGGTGAGCCGCTCTCCCACAGCTCGTGCGGCGACGCACACGCCCCTGCCGTCACGTCCGCGCCATTGGCATCTCGTTCACCATTCACTTAAGCGCCGTCAAGAGACATCGCGGCTGGTCCTGCGGATATCCGGTAAGGAATGCATGGCGGCCCCGGGGAAGTCCCAGGAAGTCCGGGGAAGTGCCGGGAATTGATCACCGGGCGCGCTTGATCAATTCCGGATTTACGTCGAACACCGGCTCGCACCTCTCTCCGGTCGCCGAACGGAGTAGCGGAAGTTCACCGTTCGGAACCCGGCAAAACGGGACGTTCAGCCTCGTGGAGCGCTCTCGGAGGGCGTGTGACGGGCGCGTTTCCGCTTCCCCGGAGAGCCGCTCCCACCTGCGAATACCTCGCTCCACAAGCCCTTCGCAGCACGTTCCTGTTGCTGTTGTCAAGCCCCGAGATATGCCCTGACCTGCGAAAACGCCATTCAGAAGAGGCGATTCTCGTGTTAGGATGGATAGCCACGGAAGGGGTACCTGTCACATGACGTTCAAGGTTGGCGACACCGTGGTCTATCCCCATCACGGGGCCGCGCTGATCGAGGCCATTGAGACTCGCCAGATCAAAGGCGTGGACAAGACCTACTTGGTGCTGAAGGTCGCTCAGGGCGATCTGACGGTACGTGTGCCTGCGGACAATGCGGAGTTCGTCGGCGTGCGTGATGTGGTCGGTCAGGACGGGCTCGACCGGGTCTTCGAAGTACTGCGCGCGCCGTACGCCGAAGAGCCCACGAACTGGTCCCGTCGCTACAAGGCAAATCTCGAGAAGCTCGCATCGGGCGATGTCATCAAGGTCGCGGAAGTCGTGCGTGACCTGTGGCGTCGTGAGCGTGAGCGCGGACTGTCCGCGGGTGAGAAGCGCATGCTCGCCAAGGCTCGCCAGATCCTGGTGAGCGAGCTCGCCCTCGCGGAGAACACGAACGAGGACAAGGCCGAGGCCCTGCTTGACGAGGTCCTCGCGTCCTGATCGCGTCCTGACATAGGCATACGTCTTGGCGCCATGAAATGCCGCGGTGCCCGCTGACCCTCAATGGTGTCGCCGGGCGCTGCGGCATGTTCGTACCCAGACCTGCCCTGCTTGGACCTGCCCAGCCTGCTCAGGCGTAATCCTTGAAATCCTGACGTTCCCTGCCCGCGTCGTACTCGGTGCTGCTTGGTGCCGGTGGTGTGCATGCCGGGCAGCCGGCTCGACCAGATGTCACGGAAGGGTCCGGTCAAGGCTCGCGCCCGGCACTCTGCCAAGGCCATACCCAGCCCCGCCGAGCACACAAACCTGAACGGAAGCGATGTCTGAGGAATCCCGCACCGCGGTCGTGATCCCCGCCGCCGGACGCGGCGTACGGCTCGGCCCGGGCGCCCCCAAGGCGCTCCGCGCGCTGAACGGCACGCCCATGCTCATCCACGCCGTACGGGCCATGGCCGCCTCCCGCGCCGTCTCCCTCGTCGTCGTCGTGGCCCCGCCGGAAGGCGCCGCCGAGGTCAAGACCCTCCTGGCCGACCACGCGCTTCCCGAGCGCACCGACTTCGTCGTGGTCCCCGGCGGCGAAACCCGCCAGGAGTCCGTGAAACTCGGCCTCGACGCCCTGCCGGACGGCATCGGCGTCGTCCTCGTGCATGACGCGGCCCGCCCCCTGGTGCCCGTCGACACCGTCGACGGCGTCATCGAGGCCGTCCGCGAGGGCGCCCCCGCCGTCGTCCCCGCGCTGCCCCTGACCGACACCGTCAAGCAGGTCGAGCCGGGCGAGCCCGGAGCGCCGGAACCCGTCGTGGCCACGCCCGAGCGGGCCCGCCTGCGCGCCGTGCAGACCCCGCAGGGCTTCGACCGCGACACCCTCGTCCGCGCCCACGAGACGATCACAGAGAACGTCACCGACGACGCCAGCATGGTCGAGCAGCTCGGCCTCCAGGTCGTCGTCGTGCCCGGCCACGAAGAGGCCTTCAAGGTCACACGGCCCCTGGACCTCGTCCTCGCCGAGGCCGTACTCGCCCGCAGGAGGGCCAACGATGGCTTCTGAGCAGCAGCCGCGCCCGACGCTCCCGCAAGTGGGCATCGGCACCGACGTGCACGCCTTCGAGGAAGGCCGCGAGCTGTGGTGCGCCGGACTCCTCTGGGAGGACGAGAGTGCGGGCCTCGCCGGGCACTCGGACGGGGACGTCGCCGCGCACGCCGCCTGCGACGCCCTGTTCTCCGCCGCCGGCATCGGCGACCTCGGCGCGCACTTCGGCACCGGCAGGCCCGAATGGTCCGGCGCCTCCGGAGTGACCCTGCTCGCCGAGGCGGCCAGGATCGTGCGCGCCGAAGGCTTCGAGATCGGCAACGTCGCCGTCCAGGTCATCGGCGTACGCCCCAAGGTCGGCAAGCGGCGTGACGAGGCACAGAAGACGCTGGCCGCCGCCGTCGGCGCCCCCGTCGCCGTGTCCGGCACGACCACCGACGGGCTCGGCCTCACCGGCCGCGCCGAGGGCCTCGCCGCCATCGCGACGGCACTGGTCGTGCGGACCGCCTGACCGGCGCACGGGCGACAGGGGAGTATCGGAACGGCACACCCCGACAGCACCAGCGACAGTCACCGACGTACGAGAGAGGCATCCCCATGTCCGCCGAACTGTCCGACAAGCTCAAGGCCCTGCTCGACACCCCCGTCTTCGTCTCCGTCGCCACCATCCAGCCCGACGGCAGCCCCCAGGTCTCACCGGTCTGGGTGAAGCGCGACGGCGACGACCTGCTCTTCTCCACCACGGTCAACCGCCGCAAGGAGAAGAACCTGCGCCGCGACCCACGCGTGACGGTCCTCCTCCAGCCCTTCGACGCCCCGTACACGTACGCCGAGATCCGCGGCGAGGCGACGATGACCACCGAGGGCGGGCAGGAGCTCATCGACGAGCTTGCGCTGAAGTACACCGGCCTGAAGTACGCCGAGTTCAATCCGTCATCGGTGAAGGACGACACCCGCGTCGTGGTCCGCGTCACCCCGCGCAAGGTCGTCGGCAGGATCTGACGCCCCCTCGCGCACCCGCGCATGTCACAGTTCCGTGCCCTGTTGACCCGGGAGGTCGCAGGGCACTGTCCTTGGACCACTACCCTGGAGTGGTGACGATTCGCCTGTACGACACCAGCGCCCGGCAGATCCGAGACTTCAGCCCGCTCAACGACGGTTGTGTCTCGATCTACCTGTGCGGCGCGACGGTGCAGGCGGCCCCGCACATCGGCCACATCCGGTCGGGGCTCAACTTCGACATCATGCGCCGCTGGTTCGCCCACCGCGGGTACGACGTCACCTTCATCCGGAACGTCACGGACATCGACGACAAGATCATCCGGAAGTCGGCCGAGCAGGGCCGCCCGTGGTGGTCGATCGGGTACGAGAACGAGCGCGCCTTCAACAACGGCTACGACGTCCTCGGCTGCCTCCCGCCCACCTACGAGCCGCGCGCCACCGGACACATCACCGAGATGGTCGAGATGATGCGCGGCCTCATCGAGCGCGGCCACGCCTACGAGTCGGACGGCAACGTCTACTTCGACGTGAAGTCCTACCCGGGCTACCTGGAGCTCTCCAACCAGGAGCTCGACAACCTCCTGCAGCCCGAGAGCGAGGGCGAGACCGGCAAGCGCGACCCCCGCGACTTCGCCATGTGGAAGCGCGCCAAGGAAGGGGAGCCCAGCTGGGAGACCCCCTGGGGCCGCGGCCGTCCCGGCTGGCACCTGGAGTGCTCGGCGATGGCCCACAAATACCTCGGCCGTGAGTTCGACATCCACGGCGGCGGCATCGACCTGATCTTCCCGCACCACGAGAACGAGATCGCGCAGGCCAAGGCCTTCGGCGACGCGTTCGCGCGGTACTGGGTGCACAACGGCTGGGTCACCATGAGCGGCGAGAAGATGTCCAAGTCGCTCGGCAACTCCGTCCTCGTGTCCGAGATGGTCAAGAAGTGGCGCCCGATCGTCCTGCGCTACTACCTGGGCACCCCGCACTACCGCTCCATGATCGAGTACAGCGAGGAGGCCCTGCGCGAGGCCGAGTCCGCGTTCGCGCGGATCGAGGGCTTCGTGCAGCGCGTGGTGGAGAAGGCAGGCGGCGTCGTGGAACCCGCCACCGACGTGCCGCCCGCCTTCGCCGACGCGATGGACGACGACCTCGGCGTCCCGCAGGCCCTCGCGATCGTGCACACCACGGTCCGCCAGGGCAACTCCGCCCTGGCCGCCGACGACAAGGAAGCCGCGGTGGAACGCCTCGCCGAGGTGCGCGCCATGCTGGGCGTGCTCGGCCTCGACCCGCTCCACCCGCAGTGGGCCGGCGACGGCGACCGCGGCGACGACCTCCACGGCGCCGTCGACACCCTCGTCCGTCTCGTGCTCCAGCAGCGGGAGGCGGCGCGCGGCCGCAAGGACTGGGCCACCGCCGACGCCATCCGCGACCAGCTCAACCAGTCCGGCCTCGTCATCGAGGACAGCCCGGCCGGACCGCGGTGGACTCTCGGCCCGCGCTGAGCGTCTGACCTCGCGATGTGCCGCCCGGCGACCCGGGCGGCACACTTCATATACGTACGCAGTCACGCAGTGGGCCGTCATGCAGCACGCAGGCAGGCAGCCGCACGCAACACAGAGACAGGTAGGTCATGGCCGCTAACAACCGCCGCATGTCCGGCAAGAAGGGCGCGCAGGTCGGCAGCGGCGGGAACCGGCGCCGCGGCCTTGAGGGCAAGGGCCCGACGCCGCCCGCCGAGGCGCGCAAGGGACACAAGAAGAACCGCATCGCCAACGCCGCGGCCAAGAAGGCCTCCGGCGGCCCCGGCGGTCGCCGTCCCGCACCCGTCAAGGGCCGCGGCAAGGGCACCTCCGAGATGGTCGTCGGCCGCAACTCCGTCGTCGAGGCGCTGCGCGAGGGCGTGCCCGCCTCGATGCTCTACGTCCAGCAGTTCATCGACAACGACGAGCGCGTCCGCGAGGCGCTGCAGATCGCCGGTGAGCGCGGCGGCATCCACCTCATGGAAGCCCCCCGCCCCGAGCTGGACCGCATGACCAACGGGCTCAACCACCAGGGCCTCGTGCTCCAGGTGCCGCCCTACGAGTACGCGCACCCCGAGGAGCTCGCCGCCGCCGCGTACGACCAGGGCGAGGACCCGCTGATCGTCGCGCTCGACGGCGTGACCGACCCGCGGAACCTCGGCGCCGTGGTGCGCTCCGCCTCCGCCTTCGGCGGGCACGGCGTCGTCGTCCCCGAGCGGCGTGCCGCCGGGATGACCGCCGGCGCCTGGAAGACGGCCGCCGGCGCCGCGGCGCGCACGCCCGTGGCGCGCGCCACGAACCTGACCCGCGTCCTGGAGTCCTACAAGAAGGCCGGACTCGCGATCGTCGGTCTCGCGGCCGACGGCGAACACGAGGTCGGCGACCTGGAGGCACTCTCGGGTCCCGTCGTCATCGTCATCGGCAGCGAGGGCAAGGGCCTCTCCCGCCTCGTCGGCGAGACCTGCGACTACCGCGTACGGATCCCGATGCCGGGCGGCACGGAGTCCCTGAACGCCGGCGTCGCCGCCGGCGTCGTGCTCTACGAGGCGTCCCGGCGCCGCGCCTAGACCTCACCCAGGACGTCGGCCGGCCCGGATTCAGCGGGCCGGCCGGCGTCCGGTGTAGATCTTGACGCGGTCCGGACATTTCCGCACGGTCAAGGCAGTGTCCTAAACACACATCACTCGGTTAGATGAGTGTGGACACCAGAACGCCCCGCAATCCCACGGGGGGAAGCTCGTCAGGGTTCGACGAAGCTCCCGCGCTGAGCATGGTGAAGGTGCCGAGCGACCCGGCCCAGGTCATCGTGAACCACGCGAGCTTCCGCGTGCAGCTCCCCACCGCGCAGCGGACCCAATCCCCGCGTATCGCACGGCACTTGAGCAATGCCGACGACACCCTGCGAATCCCCGCGGCCGGCTCCGCCGCACGGCGCCGCTCGCCCGTTGTCTGGAGCGGGAAGTCCGAGCCGGGCGACCCCGGAGCCACCGGACTGCTGCAGGCGGTGCGCGGCACCGGCCTGCGCCATTCGGCCGAAGCAGGCGGCTCCTCCTACGACGACGGAGGCGCCACGCAGGTCATCCCCCGCGTCGACGTCGAAGACGACCTCGAGACCACGCAGGCCACGCCTGCCGTCATCGGCCCCCGTCACCCCGACCCCGGGACCCGGCTCATCCCGCGCATGCCCATGCCGGAGAGCGACCTCGACGAACAACTCCCCTACCAGGACGACGAGTTCGACGACCGCTACGACGACGAGGACGAAGACGGGCGACAAGCCGCCCGACGCCACGGCGCCGACCCCGTCCGGCACGCCTACTACCCCGGCCGCCGCATGAACCTCGGCGTCGTGCTGCTCCCGCTGCGCGTCTTCCTCGGATTCATCTCCATCTACGCCGGCATGGGCAAGCTCTGCGACCCCGTGTACTTCGACGGCGGCGACCGCGGCTCCATGGTCAAGTGGCTCAACTCGCTGCACCCCTGGGCGCTCGCCGAGCCACTGCGTGACTTCGCCCTCTCACACCCCGTGGGCGCGGGCCTCTGCATCGCCTTCCTGCAGATCATCGTCGGCGTGCTCACGGTGCTCGGACTCTGGCAGCGGGTCGCCGCCGGCGTCGGCGTACTCCTGTCCGCCGCGCTCATCGTCACCGTCAGCTGGAAGACCGTCCCCGCCTACGACGCGCCGGACATCATCTACCTGGCCGCCTGGTCCCCGCTGATCATCGCGGGCGCCCCCGTCTACTCCGTCGACGGACGCCTGGCCGGCGAGGCATGGCGGACGCTCGGACCGCGCGTACACATCTGGGACCTGCGGCGCCGGGTCCTGCGGCGCGGCGCACTCGTCGGCGCGCTCGTCGTCGGCCTCACCCTGCTGATCGGCTCGATGCTCGGCGGCGCGGTGCGCGACGCCGACCGCGTGACCGTACCGGGACCCGGCGAGGCCCCGCGCAACGAACTGCCGGGCTCACCGCTCCCGGAGGAGCCCGGAAAGCAGCGCCAGCGCCAGGGGCAGTCACAGAGCCCCACGGCCACCGGCTCCGGTGCGCCGACGCAGGGAAGTTCCGCGAGCCCCACGCAGGGCGCCACGGCCACCCCGCCCGGTGCGGCACGCGAGACCGCGGGCGCCGCCGCCGGCCAGGGGCAGCCAAGCCAGACGCAGGGCACCACCGGTCAGGCACCGCCCCAGCAGTCCTCGCCGCAGCAGCCTCCGTCGTCTGCGACCGCCGGACCCACGTCCAGCGGCGGCAGCGGCGGCGGAGCGCCCGAGAGCGGCACGAGCGGCGGCAGCACGGGCGGCGGCGGCAACGACCGTCTCGTGGGCGGCCTGCTCGGCGGCTGACCCTTCCTTCCGTACACGCCGACCGGGGCCCCGCACAGACACTGTGCGGGGCCCCGGTTCACGTACGGGTCCCGAATATCGACGAGCGGCTCTCACCTGTCGTCGAGCGGCTCTCAACCGCTCTGAGCCGCCAGCTCCTTGGCCGCCTCGGTGAGGTCCTTCGCCGTGTCGATCGCCCGCCAGTACGCGCCCTGCGGCAGCGGGAAGCCCGCCAGGCTCTTCTCGCGGGCCAGCCGCGGGAACGTGGTGCGCTCGTGGTCGCCGCGGTCCGGCAGAAGCGCGGTGAACGAGGCGGAGAAGACGTACACGCCCGCGTTGATCAGATACGGGGACGGCGGGGACTCGATGAAGTCCGTGATGTGCCCGAACGCGTCCGTCTCGACGGCGCCCCACGGGATGCGGGGACGGGCCAGGGCGAGAGTCGCGGTGGCGTCACGCTCGGCGTGGAAGGCCGCCATGTCGCGCAGCGAGAAGCGCGTCCAGATGTCGCCGTTCGTCGCGTACCAGGGGCGGTCCGCGTGCGGGAGGTGGCGGGCGGCGTACTTCAGGCCGCCGCCGCGGCCCAGCGGTTCGTTCTCGACCACCGTGGTGACGTTCAGGGGGAGGTCCGCCGACTCCAGCCACTCCTGGAGCACCTCGGCGAGATGGCCGCAGGAGACCACCGCGTCCGTCACGCCCTCGGCCGCCAGCCAGGAAAGCTGATGGCCGATGATCGGGGTCCCTGTGCCAGGGATCTCGACCATCGGCTTGGGCCGGTCATCGGTGTACGGACGGAGGCGCGAGCCCTGGCCTCCGGCCAGGACGACGGCCTGCGTGGGTCTGTGAGCGTGAGGGTCGCCGGTCATGCCGGAAACCCTACGTGCCGGCCCGATCAGCCGTTCTGATGGGCTGCGGCGACGCCCGTCGCGAAGGACGTGTCGCAGACCGGGCGGGCATACGACTGAGCGCGTGTCGGACCGTACGCCCGGACGGCCGCGCGGCCGAGGGCACGGGCGATGGACACGCAGTGCCTGGCGAGCGACGGGTGGCGGTTCACCTCCTGCTGGAGGTGGGTGAGCGCGACGCCCGGGTTCTTCTCCTGGAGCTCCAGAAGAAGCTTGTCGCGCAGGACGTCCTGCGGGGCGCGGGACTTGGCCGGCTTGGAGAGATTGTCGGCGGATGCGGTGAGCATCGAATCCGAGGAGTTCCCGGACCAGTTGACGCTGGTGACCGCGAGGGTCCCGGAGAGCACCAGCATCACGGGCAGGACGAGAGCGAGCGTGCGGCCGATGCGTCGGGCGGGGCCTCGGTGGGCTCGGCGCGGCTTCTGGGTGTAGTTGGCGGAGTGCGTCACGCGAGTGAGCGTAGCGCTCGGTGATGATTTGGCGACATTACGTCACTCGGTCGAGCGACGGAGAATGAGGTTTTTTTGGAGCGGTGTTGACGAGGGCGAGGCGAAATGACCGGTCTGCCGGGGTATTTGTCGACAACGCGGGCGCACGGGAAGGACCCCGCACCGAGGTACGGGGCCCTTCGTCGTAGATATCCGTCGACCGTGTCCGCAGGTCAGTCGCTGGGTCGCTGGGTCAGTCGCTGAGACGCTCGCCCGTCGACGTCGAGAACACGTGGATCTCACCCGGACGCGGCACGACGTGCAGCTGCGTGCCCTTCTCCGGGACCCGGCGGCCGTTCACACGGACCACGAGGTCCTTGTGCTCGCCACCGACCTCCGCGGAGCCGTAGACGTAACCGTCGGCGCCGAGCTCCTCGACGACGTTCACCGAGACGGCCAGGCCCGCCGGGGCGTCCTCGGTCTCCTTCGAGAGGGACTTCGCCGTGGTGCCGTCCTGCTCGACGATGTCGAAGTGCTCCGGGCGGACGCCGACCGTGACGGTGCGGTCGCCCTTGTCGGCCGCGGCGGACAGCGCCTCGCGGTTGACCGGCACGACGGAGTTGCCGAACTTCACGCCGCCGTCGGTGATCGGGACCTCGACGAGGTTCATCGCCGGGGAGCCGATGAAGCCGGCGACGAAGAGGTTGGCCGGGCGGTCGTACATGTTGCGGGGGCTGTCCACCTGCTGGAGGAGCCCGTCCTTGAGCACGGCCACGCGGTCACCCATGGTCATGGCCTCGACCTGGTCGTGGGTGACGTACACGGTGGTGATGCCGAGGCGCCGCTGGAGGGACGCGATCTGCGTACGGGTGGAGACACGCAGCTTGGCGTCGAGGTTCGACAGCGGCTCGTCCATGAGGAAGACCTGCGGCTCACGCACGATGGCACGACCCATGGCGACACGCTGACGCTGACCACCGGAGAGCGCCTTCGGCTTGCGCCCGAGGTACTCGGTGAGGTCGAGGATCTTGGCCGCGTCCTCGACCTTCTGCCGGATCTCCGCCTTGTTCACACCGGCGATCTTCAGGGCGAAGCCCATGTTGTCGGCGACCGTCATGTGCGGGTAGAGCGCGTAGTTCTGGAACACCATGGCGATGTCCCGGTCCTTGGGCGGCAGGTGCGTGACGTCACGGTCACCGATGCGGATGGCTCCGGCGTTCACGTCCTCCAGGCCCGCGAGCATGCGCAGGGAGGTGGACTTTCCGCAGCCGGAGGGACCGACGAGAACGAGGAACTCGCCGTCCGCGACGTCGAGCTGAAGCTGGTCGACGGCGGGCTTGTCGCCACCCGGGTAAATGCGGGTCGCCTTGTCGAACGAAACAGTGGCCATGGTGAGGGCCCCCTTCACCGGCAGGAACGTGCCGGACGATCCGTTGTAAAGAGAGGAGTGGTGTAGTCCACCTGAGTGAACTGCTCGTGACCGTACCCCGGGGGGTGCGGGTCTGTCAGTAGTCCGGAAGCTGCGGGTTTCGCGGAAACTTTCGAGCTTGGCAGAGCGGTTGCCTTTTGGCCCTTGCCTGGAGCGGAAGGGAAGAGCAACCCACTTTTGACCCTGCTTCGAGCGAGGGCAGAGCGTGTGACTTTCGACCTCTCCTCTAGGCTTCCTGCTTCACGGCCCACCGCCGACGGACAGCGGGCTACCCCGCCATCGCGCACGGTCTTACACGAACTCCACAGGCATTCCGGCCGACGGCCCGTCGGTCCGTACCGCACCAGCCACACCTACGCGACCAGCCGACACTCCTCCAGCTCCGACGCCTTGATCACCGTCGGCACCTGCCGGCCCGGCGGCAGCGCGGCCGCCACCAGCCAGTACAACCGCATCCCCTCGTCCCGGAGATTGACCGCCGCATTCACGTCCCGGTCATGAACCGCACCGCACTCGCCGCACGTCCACTCCCGGACCGAAAGATCAAGCTTCGGCCCCTTCACATGACACGCCGAACAGCGGCGCGTAGAAGGAAAGAAACGGTCCACGACCACCAACGTCCGGCCGTACCACTCGCACTTGTAACGCAGCTGCCGCAACAGCTCGCCCCACCCGGCATCGATGATCGACTGATTCAGCTTCGCCTTGCGCCGCCTGCCCTTGCCACGCGCCGGACGCAACAGGGTCACGATGGACAGATCCTCCACCACGAGCACTTGGTTCTCGCGCACGAGGCGGGTGGTGAACTGATCCAACATGTCCCTGCGAACGTCGCCGATGAGCGCGTACAGGCGAGCGATCTGCCGCCTGGCCTTCTCCCGGTTCTTCGAACCCCTCACCTTCCGGTGCAACTCACGCTGCGCCTTCGCCAACCGCTCCGCATAACGCCGCAAAAGCCGCGGATGCTCCAGCTTCGTCCCGTCGTCGAGCGTGACGAGCGACGCAAGCCCCAGATCCAGACCCACGCCCTTCGGCTCCCGCGAGCCGGGAAGAAACGCCGAGGGAAGAAGCGCGATCACCTCTTCCACAAGCAAGGAAAGGAAATACCGCCCCGCCCGGTCCCGCGTCACCGACAACCGCACCGGAAGCGTCTGCGCAGGCAGCGCACGCGACCACCGCACATCCAGCGGAGTCGTCTGCTTGGCCAGCGTGACCGCGCCAGTACCGGGTCGCTCGACATCCTCCACCCAGCGAAACCCCGTCCGAACGTACGTCGCCGAATCCTGCGCCCGGTGCTTCCTCTTCGGCCTCGGATACTTCACCCCACCCTTGAAGAACCGCGTGAACGCCTGATCCAGATGCCGCAACGACTGCTGCAGCACTGTCGACGACACCTCCTGCAGCCACGACGTCTCTTCCGAGTGCCGCCAACCCGTCAGAGCCCGGCACGTCTCGGCGAAGCCGACATTCACCCGGTGCCGCTCCCACGCCCCGGAACGCAGAGCGAGACCCTCGTTGTAGACCCAACGACAGGCGCCGAACGTCTTCTCCAACTGTGCGGCTTGAGCCTCCGTCGGATAGCAGCGGAACCGGTAGACGCGCTGCTGGGTTCCGGGCTCCTTGGCGCGGCTCTTCATGGGAGACGCAGGGCGAGTGTGGTGCTTGCGGCGGTCGGCGATGCCCAGCGCCTCGCGCTTGACGCGCTTGGCCTCCGAGCCGGTCACCCTGGTGGGCTTCTCCGTTTCCGTCGTGTCCTCCATGCACCCCTCCCCGGGTCCCACAGTCCGATAGTCGGAACAGCACTTCAGTCCGTTCAACGAACGGGTGCCCGGGTGGTTACGAGTGGATCTGGATAGTGGGTGGCTGGGCAACTCCGTGGCTGGGGCGAACAGGCTCTGTGTAAGGTGGAGCAGCCTTCGCGTACGGCGTTGTGGTGCGCGGTGCCGCCTTAGCTCAATTGGTAGAGCAACGATCTTGTAAGTCGTAGGTCGTCGGTTCGATTCCGACAGGCGGCTCGACGAAGAAGCCCAGGTCAGGACGATCTTGACCTGGGCTTCTTCGTGTCCGAAGTGGTCCCGCCCGACCGGTAGTCCCCGCCTCCCCCCTCCGGCACACTTGTCTTCTGGGGCGGTTTGCAAGGGGGCGAGCGATATGGATGGTCGTTCGGGTGAGCTGATCGGGGAGTGGGCCGAGGCGCAGCGCCGGCAGCAGCGTCAGCGGGAGGCGCGGCTTCGGTTGGAGTGGGAGCGGGAGCGGGATGCGGCGCGGGAGCAGCGTGCGCGTGAGCGGGACATGGCGCGGATGCAGCGTGGGCGCCAGGCCGAGTACCGCAGACGGCGTGAGGCGGAGGCTCTGCGGCTTTCGGACGAGCTGGATTCCCGGGTGGAGGTTCTCTCGGGGTTTCTGGTGGCCGGGTGTCGGGCCCCGGCGTTCTGTGCTGCTTCGTTGAAGCGTGCGGAGCCGGCCGCGGACGCCGCGCGGGCTGCGGAGGTGCGTGCGCACAACGAGCGGGTGGCCGGGATGACCGCCGCATTACGGGAGCGGGATCCGGCGACGGTCGTCGAGTACTTTTCGGCGGCTTTGTACGCGTCGAATGTCTGGCCCGACGGATTTCCGCGTCAAGTGGTGGCTGCCTTTGATCCGCTGATGCGGCAACTGGTCCTGAACTGGCAGTTGCCGGGGTATGACGTGGTGCCGGAGGCTCGACTGATCCGGTACTTTGTCGGGTCGGATCAACTGCGGGAGATCCCGAGGCCGCTGGGCCGGCGTAGGTCGTTATACAGGGAAGTGTTGGCGCAGTGTGTGTTGCTCGCCGTGCGTGATCTCTTCGCCGCCGATGAGTTCGGGATCCTTTCCTCGGTCGCGCTGAACGGTTTCGTGGACGATTTCGATCCGGCCACTGGGCTGCGTACGGACGTATTCCTGGCCACGGTGATGGTCGAGGCCGAGGTGTTCGCGCGGTTACGGCTGGAGACGGTGGGTCCGGTGGACTGTCTCGTGGACGGGTTGCACGGGCAGCTGGCCGTGCGGCCGGATCAGCGGGCGGCGGTGCGCCCCGAGAGACTTCCCGGTCAGGTGGGCTCAGGTGTGGTGGCGCGTGGGGGTGAGGGTGAGCCGGATCTGCTGGTGATGGATCCGGTGGAGTTCGAGGGGCTGGTCGCCGATCTGTTCCGGGTGCGTGGCATGCAGGCGGTCACGACGCAGCGCTCGCATGACGGGGGAGTGGACGTCAACGCGCTGGATCCGGATCCGATCAGCGGCGGGAAAATCGTGGTCCAGGTGAAGCGATACCGCAATACCGTTCCGCCGAGTGCGGTGCGGGATCTGTACGGGACCGTTCAGGCGGTGGGTGCCAATAAAGGGGTGTTGGTGACGACCTCGGGATTTGGCCCTGGGTCGTATGCATTCGCCAGTGGGAAACCGCTGACGTTGGTGGGCGGGCCGGAGTTGGTCGATTTGCTGCATCGGTGTGGATTGCGCGGTCGTCTGGGTCGGGAGGCCGGGGCGCCGGATGCGCGGTCGGGGGTCACCGAAGATCCTGAAGCTGAGCGCGGGGAGTACAACGTCCTGGGCATGTCGTGGGCGGGGAGCGTGCCATTGGACGTGTGCGCGCTGGTGTGCACGGGGAGCCGTGTGCTCAGCGACCGTCATTTCGTCTTTTTCAACAATGCGCAGACGCCTGACGGATCGGTGCGGATGCTGGGTGAATTCGCCGGGGACCGGGCCGCGATTCGGGTGGCGTTCGACGAGTTGCCGCAGGAGGCCGACCGTTTGGTGCTGGTGGCCGCGGTGGACCCCGAGGCCGATCCGGGGGCCGACCTCGACGGCTTCACGCGCGCCGGCATTCGGCTGCGGGATGCGGAGGGTGCGGAGTTGGAACAGGTCCCGGTGTCGGACGGCAGGCCTGGGGAGACCGCGCTGGTCCTGGGGACGTTCCGGCGGCGGTCGAGCGGTGACTGGCGGTTCGTGGTGGGAGGGAAGGGCTACGCGGGTGGGCTGGAGTCGCTCATCCGGGAGTTCGGGGTGGACGTGGACTAGCGGGGCCGGGGCCCCGAGTGATGAATGCGCGATGGCCCGGGACCCCGTGGTAGTGCTCCGCGGGACTCAGTGGCGGCCCGACAGGCGGTCTGCGAGGCGGGCCAGGCGGGATGACTCTGTGGTGGGGGTCGTCAGTTCGTTGTGGTCTGCCTTGCGGTAGGTCGCGTACATGCCTTGGACTGCTAGCCAGCGCAGGGGTTCTGGTTCCCATTTGCGGACCTTGTGGTTGACCCAGGGGAGGGTGGTGAGGTCCGTGGGGCCTGCTTGGCCTGAGTCTTGTTGGACCAGGTCGCGCAGGGTGCGGGCCGCGAGGTTGGCGGTGGCGACGCCTGAGCCGACGTAGCCGCCTGCCCAGCCGAGGCCCGTGGCGCGGTCCAGGGTGACCGTGGCGCACCAGTCGCGGGGGACGCCGAGGACGCCGGACCAGGCGTGGGCGATCTCGGCTCCGGCGAGTTGGGGGAAGAGGCGGGTCAGGATGTCGCGCAGGGCCTCGATCGTGGCCGGTTGGGTGCGGCCGTCGTTGTCCGTTTTGGAGGCGTAGCGGTACGGGACGCCTCGGCCGCCCAGTGCGATGCGGCCGTCCGCTGTGCGTTGCGCGTACATGTACGCGTGTGCCATGTCGCCCAGTGTTTCGCGGCCCTCCCAGCCGATCGAGTCCCATTGGGCGGGAGTAAGGGGCTGTGTTGCGATCAGTGAGGAGTTCATGGGGAGCCATGTGCGGCGTTGGCCTTTCAGGGACGCCGTGAAGCCCTCCGTGCAGCGCAGGATGTACGGGGCGCGGACCGTGCCGTACGGGGTGATCGCGTGCTTGGGTTTGATCTCCGTGACGGGTGTCGATTCGTGGATGGTGACGCCCAGGGCCTCGACCGCCGATGCGAGGCCCTTGATCAGTTTCACCGGGTGCAGGCGTGCGCCGTGCGGGGTCCAGGTGGAGCCGACTGCGCCTGCGACGCGGATGCGGTCGGCGGTCTCGCGGGCGCCGTGCAGGGTGCGTTCTTTTTCGCCGTACGCGAGTTCGGTGGCGTGGAATTCTTTCAGGCGTGCCAACTGGGCGGGGGTGTAGGCGATTTCGAGTACGCCGCCGTGGTGGATGTCCGCGTCGATGCCTTCGGCCTTCGCCGTTTCGATCACCTCGGTGACCGTCTGGTTCATTGCCTCCTGGAGGCGGACCGCGGCCTCCCTGCCGTGCAGGCGTGCGTAGCGGTCGCGGCCCGCGATGCCGTTGTAGAGCCAGCCGCCGTTGCGGCCGGAGGCTCCGTAGCCGCAGAACTTCTGTTCCAGGACGGTGATGCGGAGGAAGGGGGCGGCCTTCTTCAGGTAGTACGCGGTCCACAGGCCGGTGTAGCCGCCGCCGACTATGCAGACGTCGGCACTCTCGTCGCCCGGGAGGGGTTCGCGGGGGGCCGGGGTGCCGTGGTCCGCATACCAGTACGAGATGCCGCCGTTGATCGTGCTGCTGCTCATGTGCGGGACGTTACTGCGCTGGTGGGGGCTTTGGGGAGGGGTGTTGGGGTGGGGGTTGGGGTGGGTGTCGGGAGGGGGCTCGGGGAGGGGGATCGGGGAGGGCGTTCCGATACGTTGGTCCGGCACGTGGCGATGTTGAGGCGCGATGTCGAAGCGCGCCGTTGAAGTGGCACGTGCCGAGATCCAGGAGGACTGTTCAGATGGCCGTACGCAAGGCCGGGCGCATCGTCGCCGCGGTGGCCGCCACCGCACTCGTCGCCGGGGGCGCTGCCGCCTGCGGGCCCGAGGACCTCACGGGCGGGGGCGGGAGCGACGACAAGGGGGCTTCGGCTTCGGAGTCCGCGTCCACGGGCGGCCCTGCGGCGAAGCAGCCGCCGGCCGGTACGGACGCGCTCGCCAAGGTGCCCGCCTCGGTGAAGGGCGGCGTGATCACGGTCGGCGATCCGAAGGCCGGGCACACGGTCAAGCTGTACGAGGACGCGCGCTGCCCGATCTGCAAGAAGTTCGAGGAGACGGGCGCGCAGGCTCTGGTGAAGCCGGTGGCCGAGGGCAAGGTGAAGGTCGAGTACACGCTCGCCTCGTTCCTCGACAAGAACCTCGGCGGCAGTGGTTCGGTGAACGCGGCGAACGCGCTGCGGGCCTCGGTGGACGCGGGCAAGTTCCCGCAGTTCCACGCGGCGGTCTTCGCCAACCAGCCCGAGCGGGAGACCGATGACGCCTTCACGCCCGCCTTCCTGTTGAAGATCGCCGACAACGTGGACGGGCTGCGGGGTGCCGCGTTCGACAAGGCGGTGAAGAAGGGCTCGTACAAGGGCTGGGTGGGTGAGGCCATGCAGGCGTTCACCGATGACGGTATGCAGGGCACGCCGACTGTCGTCATCGACGGCAAGAAGGCGGAGAGTGGTTCTCTGTTCGATCAGGGTGCGTTCGCCAAGGAGCTCAGGGCTTCCGGGATTTCTTGAGCGGCCTTCTCTTCGGTGCCGGGCGTACGGCGCTCCGGGTCAGCGGGTGGCAGGCGAGGCCGATCAGGACCGCCGTGAAGTGGCCCAGGTCGGTGAAGGTCCTGCCGGTGATCAGCGGAGTGCCGTACACGGTGAGGACGATCAGGAGGTACGCGTATCTCCAGGGGCTCGGCACCCAGTAGGTGAGGACCGCCACCACTCCCGCGAGGGCGTAACTCACGCCTACGTCCAGGGTGTTGACGGCGGATGTCGGGGCCGCGCCGTGGCGGATCGCGAGGGCGAGCACGCCCTCGCTGATGAGGGTGGCCCCGACGTGCGCGCCCGCGGCCACCGCGAGCCAGCGGGCGGTGCCGAGCCAGTGCTCGGCGGTGGCGTGGAAGAGGGTGTAGAGCAGGGCGTACGACAGCCAGGTGCCGCCGTCGATCCAGAACGCGCTGGCGACCAGGACGCGGACGGGGTTCTGCGACAGTTCGTGGATGTTCGTGGAGCGCTGGAGCAGGAAGTCCTTCTCGAACTCCGGTGACATGTGGTGCATCGCGACCGTCGTGACGAAGAGGGCCGCGAGCCAGATGTAGGTGCCGGGGGCGGTGCGGACGTAGGCCCGCGCCCGCGTTGGTGCGGCCCGTTTAATCCCCATGCGGCGATTCACGCACGCCGGTAGCGTCGGCGACGTGATCGACATTCGCATTCCGGACGGGCTGATCGAGTCGCAGCACCTGTACGCGGGGGAGCCGGGCCGCGCTTTCATCGCGGGGCTGCCCGCGCGCGTGGCGGAGTTCGTCGAGCGGTGGGACCTGCGGGTCGACGGGCCCGCGATGCACGGCATGGCGGCGCTCGTGCTGCCCGTGGTGCGGGGCGACGGCACTCCTGCCGCGGTGAAGTTCCAGCTCCTGGACGAGGAGACCGAGGGGGAGCCGGTGGGGCTCCGGGTGTGGGACGGCGACGGGGCGGTGCGGTTGCTCGACCATGACGAGGGCACCGGCACGATGCTGCTCGAACGCCTGGACTCCGGGCGGATGTTGTCGACGATGGAGGACACGCACAAGGCGGTCCTCGTCATCGCCGAGCTGCTCGCACGGCTGACGTCCGTGCCCGCGCCGGCGGGCATGCGGCGGCTCGCGGACATCGCGGCGGAGATGCTCGATGATCTGCCGGATGCGCTGAGGGCGATCCCCGACCCGGCCGAGCGGGCGCTCGTGGAGCGGTGCGGGGGCGCGGTGCGCGAGGTCGTGGGGGAGCCGGGGGAGCAGCTGCTGCACTGGGACCTGCACTTCGAGAACGTCCTGGCGGCCGAGCGCGAGCCATGGCTCGCCATCGACCCGAAGCCGCTGGCCGGGGACCCGGGCTTCGACCTGTGGCCCGCGCTCAACAACCGCTTCGAGCCGGACGACGTGCTGTGGCGTTTCGACGCGCTGAGCGAGGTGCTGGGTCTCGACCGTGAGCGGGCGCGGGCGTGGACGCTGGGGAGGGTGCTGCAGAACGCCTTGTGGGAGATCGAGGACGGGCGGCGGGTGGACGAGGAGGACCTTGAGGTGGCGCGGCGGCTGCTTGGGGTGTGAGGGGCGGGGCGGGGGTTGTGGGTGGGCTGGTTAGTGTGCGGTCATGATTCGTACCGCCACGCCTGCCGACGTACCCGTCATCCACGCCATGGTCCGCGACCTCGCCGCGTACGAGAAGGCCCTCGACGAGGTCAGGGCCACCGAGGAGCAGTTGCGCGAGGCGCTCTTCGGTGAGCGGCCCGCCGCGTTCGCGCACATCGCCGAGGACGATGCCACGGGGGAGGCCGTCGGGTTCTCGCTGTGGTTCCTGAACTTCTCCACGTGGCGTGGGGTGCACGGGATCTACCTGGAGGACCTGTACGTACGGCCTGAGGCGCGCGGCGGCGGGCACGGCAAGGCGTTGCTGACCGAGCTCGCGCGGATCTGTGTGGAGCGGGGTTATGAGCGGCTCGAATGGTCCGTGCTCGACTGGAACGAGCCGTCCATCAACTTCTACCGGTCGCTGGGCGCGCTGCCGCAGGACGAGTGGACCGTGTACCGGCTGACTGATGGGGCGTTGGCGGGGCTGGGGTCGGTCGTGGAGTGACGAGGTCCGCCGCGGACTGGCCCCCGGGGGCGGCCTCCGTCTTCCTCAGGCGGATTTGAGGTCGAGCCTTGTGGAGGTGAGCGCTAGCGTCACCGCCTCCAGCGCGCTGTTGAAGGAGACCTCGGAGAGCAGGCCGGGCGCCGCGACCTGGTCCCCGGCCAGGTAGACGCCGTCGCCGCGGTCGATCGCCGGGCGGTCCCGCCAGGTGGTGCCGGGCAGGTCGACCGCGCCGGTGCGGCCGTTGGAGACGGCGTCGCGGCGCCAGACCAGGCGCTCGCGCCAGCCGGGGAAGCCGAGGTCGAGCAGGTGGTCGGCGCGGGCCACGCCGTCCGCCTTGGTCTCCTCGGGGGAGAGCGGGAGCTGGCCCTGGATGAGCTCCTGTCCCGCGGGGGCGAGGCCGCGGTCCTGGGTGGTGAACCGTTCGATCCAGCCGGTCCCGTCCAGGTCGGAGATCGCGAATGGGTCGCCCTTGCGGGAGGTGAGGGCCACGTCGACGAGGGTCGTGCGGGCGCTGTCCCAGCGCAGGCCGTCGTCCTGGAGGAGCTGGCGTGCCGCGGGCAGTGAGGTGGCGACGACGACCGGTCCCTTGGCGCAGAGCGGGGCGAGGGAGTCGACGCGGGACAGCGTCTCCACCCGTACGCCCAGGTTCCAGGCGAGTGTCGCCATGCGGTCGATGACCGAGCCCCAGCCGCCGCTCGGGTAGTGCGCCTCCGGGGGCAGCTTCATGGCGCGGCGCAGGCGCTCCTGCACGAACCTGGCGGAGAGGGAGCCGGGGTCGTGGTGGAACGTCGCCACGGCGATGTAGTGGGCGGCGGCGCGTGCGCCTTCCTCGCCCACCTCGCCGGTGGCCCACGTCATGAAGTCCTGGTCCACGGGCGCCTGTTCGGGCTTGCGGCGCAGGAGCTTGAGCATGGCGAGGGGTGGGGTGCGGCGGAGCCTGCCCTGGTGGTGGAGGCGGAGCCGGGTGCCCTCGAGGGGCGGGATGGCGGCGAGGGGGCCGATGAGGTCGCGCTGCTTGAGCCAGGTCCAGTGGGGGCCGCCGTTGTAGAGGGCGTGCGGGCCTTCGTTCGTGCGGTACGGGCCTTCGGCGGTGCGGGCGCGGCCGCCGAGGGTGTGGTGGGACTCGTGGATGGTCACTCGGGCGCCGGATTCCGCGGCGGTGATGGCCGCGGTGAGGCCGGCGAAGCCGCCGCCGATGATGGTGAGGGTGGTGCGCTGAGTGGGCATGTGGCTGGGCTCCTGCCGTGGTCGGTGCGTTCACTCGGTACGACGGACGGGGGTGCCCGGGATGTGACATGGGGGCGCGGCGGCGTTGTCAGTGGGTGGGTGCACGATGGGCGCATGGGACAGAGGGATGCGGCGGCAGTGAAGAAGGCCCGGCGGCCGGAGGTGCGGTTGCCGGCGCTGCGGGGGTTCGCGGAGTCGGGGCTCGGCGGGGGCGAGCTCGAGCCCGACGGGGATTACGACGGGGTCGAGTTCCGGGATCTGGATCTCTCGGGGCAGGACGGCGGGGGAGCGCTGTTCCTGGACTGTGCGGTGACGGGCTGCGGGGTGACGGAGACACGGCTCAGCCGGGCGCGGTTCGTGGACTCGGTGCTGACGGAGTTGCGCGGGGTCGGCACGGAGCTGGCGGAGGCCTCGTTGCGGGACGTGGAGGTGGTGGACGCGCGGCTGGGGGGTGTTCAGCTGCACGGGAGTGTGCTGGAGCGGGTGGTCGTGCGGGGCGGGAAGATCGACTATCTGAACCTGCGCAAGGCCCGGTTGAAGGACGTCGTCTTCGAGGGCTGCGTGCTGGTGGAGCCGGACTTCGGGCAGGCGGCGCTGGAACGGGTGGAGTTCGTGGGCTGCGTGCTGAAGGGGGCGGATTTCAGCGGCGTGCGCATGAAGGACGTCGACCTGCGGGAGGCGGCCGAGGTGGACATCCTGCGGGGGATCGACTGCTTGGCGGGTTCGGTGATCAGTGCGGCCCAACTGATGGACTTGGCACCGGCGTTCGCCGCGCAGGTGGGCGTACGGGTGGACTAGCCGGGCGTGCCCGCGCGGCGCCCGGGGGGGCGCGTCTACGCCCGGGGGAAACGGGACTGGAGCGTCCAGATCGCCGGGTTCTCCGACAGCGACTCGTGGAGGTCCGTCAGGTCTGCCAGGAGGTCCTGGAGGAAGTCCCGGGCCTCGCGGCGCAGCTCGGAGTGGGAGAACGTGAGAGGGGGTTCCTCCGCCTGCATCCAGTCCGCCTCGATGTCCACCCAGCCGAAGCGGCGGGTGAACAGCATGCGGTCCGTGGACTCCGTGAAGTCGAGCTCGGCGTACTGGGGGCGCGACGCACGGCTCCCCATGGGGTCCTGGTCCAGGAGCTCGACGATGTCGCACAGCGCCCACGCGAAGTCGAGCACCGGAACCCATCCCCAGGCTGTGGACAGCTCCCGGTCCGCCTTCGTGTCCGCGAGATACACGTCCCCGCAGAACAGGTCGTGCCGCAGCGCGTGGACGTCCGCACGGCGGTAGTCGAACTGCGGGGGGTCGGGAAAGCGGTGGGAGAGGGCGTAGCCGATGTCGAGCACGTGGTCGATGGTGTCACGGGCCGGAGGCCTTGCGCTGCCGCTGCTCCGTGGCCGGGGGCCTTGGATGGTTGCTCCTTGGCCGCGCGCCGTGGGCGCCTTGGCCCCGGCCGGTGCCGCGGCCGGCTGTCCCCGAGGCCGCGAGCCGTCGGCGTCCGCTCCTCGGCCGGAGCCATGCCTAGCTGCTCCCCGGCCGTGAGCTCTGCATGGCCGTTCCCGGCCGCGAGCCGTGGGCGCCCGGCCCCTCAGTCGGAGGCCATGGACGGCCACTCCCCGGCTGCGAGTCGCGGGCCCCCGCTCGTCAGCTGGAGCCGTGGATGGCTGCCCCCCGCAGTCGCGAGCCGCGGCCCCCGCTCCTCAGCCGGAGTCGCGCACGGCCGTCCCCCGGCGGCCGGGAGCCGCGGCGCCCATTCCTCAGCCGTAAGCCGTGGAGTCGCCCGTTTCTCACGGCAGCAGGCGCTGTTCCTTTGCCACTGCCACCGCTCCCGCTCTCGTGTCCACGCCCAGTTTGTCGTAGATGCGGCCCAGGTGTGTCTTGACCGTGGCCTCGCTGATGAACAGTGCGCGGGCGATGTCCCGGTTGCCGAGGCCCTGGGAGAGTTGGGCGAGGATGTCGAGTTCGCGGTCGGTGAGGGTGGGCTGCGGCTTGCGCATGCGGGCCATCACGCGGGACGCGACCGGCGGGGAGAGTGTCGTGCGGCCCTGCGCGGCGGCGTGGATCGCGGCGAAGAGCTCCTCGGGGCGTTCGGCCTTCAGGAGGTAGCCCGTCGCCCCCGCCTCGATGGCACGGGTGATGTCGGCGTCCGTGTCGTACGTCGTCAGGACCAGGACGTGGGGCGCGGGGCCCGCGGACGCCGTGATGCGGCGTGTGGCCTCCACGCCGTCCATTCCCTCGCCGAGCTGCAGGTCCATCAGGACCACGTCCGGCGTCAGCTTCGCGGCGAGCGCGATGGCCTCCTCGCCGGTGCCCGCCTCGCCGACCACCTCGATGTCCGGCGCGCTGCCCAGCAGGGCCAGCAGTCCGGCCCGTACGACGAGGTGGTCGTCGCAGACCAGGAGGCGTACCGAAGGCTGTGACATCAGGCGGTCCTTTGAGGGGAGAGGGGGATCGCGACCGAGAGGACCGTGCCCTCACCCGGCGCGGACTCGACCGTCAGTGTGCCGCCGAGCTGCTGCGCGCGGGCGCGGATCGCGGGCAGCCCGTGCCCCCGCCGGTCGGAGGCGGGCGGCTGCTCGGTGGGTGTGAAGCCACGCCCGTCGTCCGCGATGTCGAGCACCACCTGGTCGTCCAGGTGCGTGAGCGTCAGCGCCGCGGTGGACGCCTCGGCGTGCTCGGTCACGTTGGCGAGCGCGCCCTGCGCGATGCGCAGGAGCGCCGACTGGGTGCGGTCGGGGAGCGGGGCAGGAGTCCCCTCGGCGTGGAAGCGGACCGTGAGGCCCGCGTCCTGCGCGGTGCGCTCGGCCAGCGTCCGCAGCGCCGCTTCGAGGCCGCCGCCGTCGGCGAGGTCCGCGGGCGCCAGGTCGTGCACGAAGCGGCGCGCCTCGGTGAGGCCCAGCTCGGTGATCGACTCGGCGGTACGGACATGGGCGCGGGCCTTGGCCGGGTCGGTGTCCCAGACGCGGTCGGCGGCCTGGAGCAGCATCTGCTGGCTGGACAGGCCCTGGGCGAGGGTGTCGTGGATCTCCATGGAGATCCGCTGGCGCTCGGCGAGGGTGCCTTCGCGGCGCTCGATGGCGGCCAGCTCGCGGCGGGTGCGGATCAGGTCGTCGATGAGGGTGCGCTGGCGGGCCGCCTGGCGCTGCATGTAGAGGAACACGGCGGTGGCGACCGCCGCCCAGGCGGGCGGGGCGAGCAGCAGGTTCGGGTCGAAGCGGCCCGCGAGCTGCAACTGCGCGACGACCACGAAGGCGGTCAGGACGGCCACCAGGAACAGCGCGGCGCGCGGCGGCAGCGTCCGCAGCCCCGTGTAGAAGAGCGGCACCGCGCACCAGGCGAAGCTCGGCGCGAGGACGACGATGACGACCCAGACGCTCACGACGAGGATCAGCCAGGTGAGGCGGCGCGGCGCGGTGGGGCGGGCGCCGATGGCGGGGCCCAGTACGTAGAGCAGCGCGAGGGAGACGGAGAGCGCGATGATCCACGGCGCACGGGGTTCTCCGGGGTGCCGCATCAGGTAGCGGGTCAGGGACGAGCCGAGGAGCAGGAAGAACGCCGTGTGCATGACGGCTGCGAGCCAGCGTGCGTCGGGGTCCGCGGAACCCCTGCCCGCGGGACCCCTGCCCGCGGGGGCGAACGGCCGCGGGGCGACAGGTGGGCGGGCGGAGGAGTTCCGCCGCGACGCGGCGGGCTGTTCAGGGGCACCTTCGGCCTGCTCCACGGCTTCGCTCCTTCCGCCTGGCCCCTCGCGGCTCACATCTCGTGGCTCGCGGCTTGCGACTCAGATCTCACGACTCGCGGCTCACGACTCGCGGCTCACGATGCGCGATTCGCTGCTGAACTGCGCAAACAACCTCATTGTGGCCCGTCGGGATCACCAGGGGGTCAACCGATCGGCTGACCCTCGTGTCGGCCGAGCCGCAGGCAGGTAGCAGCCGGTACGTCGAGGAGTGGGCCCCGGATGCGGCCGGAGGATTGATCGCAGAGGGAACAACCTCCCCCGATCCCGACCCCGCCCCCCGCCTTCACCTTCAGATGCACCCGAGGAGCACCCCATGCAGAAGCTCACCCGCCGCACCCGCGTCCTGACCATCGCCGCCACCGCCGCCGTCCTCGGCGCCGGCACCTTCGGGGCCGTCTCCGCCAGCGCCGAGTCCCCGGCCGCCGCCCCCAAGGCCGCCGTCGCCGCCGACGCGGCCAACAAGAACCTCACGCAGTCGACGCACTTGAACGTCGCCGCCGCGACCAAGGCCGCCCAGGCCACCCTCGACGCCGCGAAGAAGGAGAACCAGCGCGTCTCCGTCGCCGTCGTCGACCGCAACGGCAACACCATCGTCGAGCTGCGCGGCGACGGCGCAGGACCGCAGTCCCCCGAGTCCGCCGTGAAGAAGGCGTACACCGCCGTCTCCTGGAACGCGCCCACCTCCGAGCTGACCAAGCGCCTGGAGCAGGCCCCGAACCTGAAGGACATCCCCGGCACGCTGTTCCTCGCGGGCGGCGCCCCGGTGACCGCCAAGGACGCGCCCATCGCGGGCATCGGTGTCGCGGGCGCCCCGAGCGGCGACCTGGACGAGAAGTTCGCGAAGGCGGGCGTCGCGGCGCTCGGCCGCTGAAGCCACCGGATCTCATGACACCGAGGCTGTTCCCGGTCCGTACGACGACGAGGAGGACGAACATGACGAGGACCGCGCAGGACGAGCGGCTGCTCGCTGCCGCACGGGCCGGGAACGCCGACGACGTGAGAGCCGCCCTCGACGCGGGAGCCCGCGTCGAGGCCCGTGACGCCGAGCTGCGCACCCCCCTGCTGCTCGCCGTCATCGGCGACCGCGTCGAGGCCGCACGGGTCCTGGTGGCCACGGGCGTCGACGTCGACGCCCAGGACCACCGCGCCGAGAGCCCCTGGCTGGCCACCGGCGTGACCGGCAGCGTCGCCATGCTGCACGTCCTGCTTCCCGCGGGGCCCGACCTGAAGCTCCGTAACCGGTTCGGCGGGATCTCCGTGATCCCGGCGGCGGAACGCGGCCACGTCGCGTACGTACGGGAGGTTTTGCGCGTCACCGACATCGACGTCGACCACGTCAACGACCTCGGCTGGACCGCCCTGCTGGAGGCCGTGATCCTCGGCGAGGGCGGCCGCGCGCACCAGGAGATCGTGGAGCTGCTGCTCGCCGCGGGCGCGACGCCCGGCCTCGCCGACCGGGACGGGGTCACCCCTCTCGCGCACGCGGAGCGCCGTGGTTTCGCCGAGATCGCCGCGCTGTTGAGGGGGGCTGCCTCGTGAAGGCTCCCCAAACGGTGGCCATCGCTCTCCTGGGTGGCGCCCTCCTCGCGGGCTGCGGCACCGGCGGAGGGGCCGCCGCGGAGTCGGGCGCCGAGCCCACCCGCGCGAAGGCCACCGCTACCATCCCCGCAGAGCAGCGCACCCCCGAAGGCACCCTTCTGGTGGCCGACTTCGGCTCGGACACCGTCACGTTCGTGGACCCCGAGCGCGGGCCCGTCGAGTCCGTGGAGGTCGGCACCGCGCCCTACGGGATCGCCGTGGGGGAGGACGGCCGCGCCTGGGTCGCCACCGCCGACGCCGTGGCCGTAATCGACACCCACAACCGCGAGCGCGTCGACCACATCCCGTACGAGACCGACAGCGGGCCCACGACGACCGGCGAGTACCGCGGCGGCGGCATGGGCATCGCCCTCTCCCCGGACGGCGAGCACGCCTACGTGGGCGTCAACGTCCCGGACGGCAAGGGCACCCTGGAGGTCATCGACACCGACAAGCGCGAGGTCACGGACACCGTTCCGGTGGGCCGCAGGCCTTTCGACGTCGACGTGTCCAAGGACGGCAAGGAGGTGTACGCGACCAACCACGACTCCTTCGACGTGACGGTCGTCCGCGCGGACTCCCTCGCACCGCGCCGCATCGAAGTCGCCCCCTACGGCACGGAAGGCGGCCTCGGCTCCTGGCTGAAGCCGCACTACACCGCCGTACGCCCGTCGGACGGCAAGCTCCTGCTGCCCTTCGAGGGCGAGAAGCTCGTCGTGCTCGACCCGCGCACCGGCGAGTCCGACATCGAGAAGATGACGGCCAACACGCATCAGCACGGCGCGCACATCACACCGGACGGCACGCTCTTCGCGGTCGGCACCGGACCCATCGACCCCTCGTCGGACGAGGGGCCCTCGCTGACCATGCGCACGAAGAACGGCGAGGAGCGGATCTTCCCGCTGGACGGCCCGCACGAGGACGTCGCGGTCTCCGAGGACGGCGACACCGCCTACGTCACCGGCGGCTTCACCCGCGACGGCTTCTGGAACGGCATCACCGTCATCGACCTGAAGACCGGCGACACCCGCCGACTCCCGGCAGGAGAACGCCCGCTGGGCATCGCGGTCCTGTAGGGCGCCACCGCTACGGCTGGGCGCGACGCACCACCGAACATATGCCGCATAAGATCACAGGCGTGCACCCACGATCCACGGCGCTGCGCGGCACCTCGGCCGCTGCCCTCACCGCCCTTGTCCTCACCGCGTGCAGCGGCTCCGGAGTGCACGGCACGCCCGGGGCCGACGGCGTGCGCGACCCGTACTTCCCCAGGCTCGGCAACGGCGGCTACGACGTCGCGCACTACGACCTGACCCTCGGCTACGACCCCGACGCGCGGCACCTCACCGGCACCGCCGAGATCACCGCGCGCGCGACGCAGGACCTCAGCGCCTTCAACCTGGACCTCAAGGGCCTCGAGGTGAAGGGAGTGACCGTCGAGGGGAAGGACGCCTCCTTCCACCGTGACGGGCAGGAGCTGACGATCCGGCCCCCGGACGACCTCGACGAGGGCGAGACGTTCCGCACCGTCGTCCGCTACTCGGGCGACCCGCAGACCATCACCGACCCGGACGACTCCGAAGAGGGCTGGCTGCGGACGGAGGAAGGCGCCATCGCGCTGGGCGAGCCGACCGGCTCCATGGCGTGGTTCCCGTCCAACAACCACCCCTCGGACAAGGCCTCGTACGACATACGCGTCACCGTCCCCAAGGACCTGAAGGCCATCTCCAACGGCGAGTTGACCCGCGAGTCGACCAAGAACGGCCGCACCACCTTCGCCTGGCACAGCGCCGAGCCGATGGCGAGCTATCTCGCGACGGTGGCGATCGGGCCGTACGAGGTGAAGAAGTCGACGACGAAGTCCGGGATACCGGTGCTCACGGCGGTCGAACCCTCCGAGGCCAAGGCCAGTGCCAAGGCGCTCGCCCGGATCCCCGAGATCCTGGAGTGGCAGGAGCTGAACTTCGGCCCCTACCCCTTCTCGTCGTCCGGCGCGATCGTCGGCCGTGAGGGCGACGCGGGCTACGCCCTGGAGACCCAGACCCGCCCCACCTACCCGGGCGCCCCCGACACCGAGCTCGTCGTCCACGAGCTGGCCCACCAGTGGTTCGGGAACTCCGTGACGCCCAAGTCCTGGCGGGACATGTGGCTCAACGAAGGCTTCGCGACGTACGCCGAGTGGCTCTGGCAGGAGGACAACGACGGCGACAGCGCGCAGGAGATCTTCGACCAGATCTACGCGGGCGACTACTACGAGTCCCAGGAGGACAACGACGCCATCTGGGCCTTCCCGCCCGCGAAGCCGCCGTCCGCCGCGACCATCTCGGACAGCCCGGTCTACGAGCGGGGCGGCATGGTCATCCACAAGATCCGCCGGGCGGTGGGCGACGCCACCTTCTACGACATCGTGCAGGGCTGGACGAAGACCCACCGCCACGGCAACGCGGACACCGAGGACTTCACGCGGTACGTGGAGCGGCACGCGGGCAGTGAGAAGGCGCGTGAGAAGGTCCGGGCGATCTGGGGGCCGTGGCTGTACGGGGAGGGCAAGCCGAAGCGTCCGTGAGCCGTCGGCCGCCGCCACTGTCACTCCACCAGGGCGGCGGCCTGCTCCCTGGCCAGGCGCAGCCAGCCGGCCCGTTCGCCGTCGCCGGAGTCGGTGACGGTGCGCAGGACGTGACGGCGTACGTCGTCGACGCCGACGTAGGGCAGCACGCAGGCCGCCCAGATGCGCTGGAGGGGGTCGCCGAACTCGTCGTCCTCGCGTTCGGCGGGCGTGTCGGAGGTGTTGAGGACGAGGGCGCGCCGGGCCTTGAGCAGTCCGGCGGGCTCGCCGTCCGCCGTGCCCAGCTTGTAGGCGACGCCCGGCGCGAGGACGCGCTGGATCCAGCCGGTGAGGACGGCGGGCGGCATGCCCCACCAGTTGGGGTGGACGAAGACCAGGGCGTCGTGCGTGACGACTTCGGCGCGGTGGCGCGTGACGAGCGGGTCCTCGTCGTCGGGGGCGGCGCCGACCGTGCCCGTGGCGCCGGCGGGCAGCATCGGGTCGAACCCCTCGGCGTACAGATCGTGCACGACGACCCGGCAGCCCCGCCCCGCCAGTTCATCGGCGACGGCTTCGGCCAGGGCGTGGTTGAAGCTGCCGGGGCGCGGATGGGCGAGGTAGACGGCGACGGACTTGGACATGGGTCCCCCCTCGGTGACCTGAATGACCTACAGCAGCGGTTTGCGCAGTACGGCGCACGGGCGGTCCGCTTCGAGGTCGTGCCGGTGGTCGATGATCTCGTATCCGAGCGCCCTCCAGAAGGCGAGCCCGGCGTCGTTGCCCGCGAGCACCGCGAGACGCACCCCGGTGCGTCCGTCCGCCCGGAAGCGTTCCTCGATCCGGCCCGTCAACTCTCGCCCGAATCCTTGCTGTTGCCTCTCCGCGTCCACCATGAGGAGTCCGATCCACGGGTCCGGGTCGGCGGGGTCGGGATGGCGGTCCAAGGTGATGCCGATCCCGACGGCCCGCCCCTCGGAGCGGGCGACGAGCACCTCGGCGCCCGGTACGGCCAGCTCGTCCGCGAGCGCGGCGGCGACCTGTTCGGGGCGGATGTCGTGGGGGTCGGGGAAGTCCCCGGAGAGGGCGTGGAAGACGTGGTTCGACGCGTACAGGGCGGTGAGCTCGGTGAGCAGCTCGCCGGGGAGCGCGCCGTCGTCCGCGGGCGTGAGCGGTTCGAGGATCATGCGGCGCAGATTAGCCCCGCCCCTCTTCCGCCGCCCCTCTTCCGCCCCCGGCCCGTGGCGGGCGGCGGCGAACCGCGAGGGCCCCCGGCGGATGTCTCCGCCGGGGGCCCTCGTGAACTCGCCTAGGAACCTCAGACGTTGACGCCGAAGTCCTGCGCGATGCCGACGAGGCCGGACGCGTAGCCCTGGCCGACCGCGCGGAACTTCCACTCGGCGCCGCTGCGGTACAGCTCGCCGAAGACCATGGCGGTCTCGGTGGCGGCGTCCTCGCTCAGGTCGTAGCGGGCGATCTCGGTGCCGCCGGTCTGGTTGATGATGCGGATGAAGGCGTTCCGCACCTGGCCGAAGTTCTGCGAGCGGTTCTCGGCGTCGTAGATCGAGACCGGGAAGACGATCTTGTCGATGTCGGCCGGGAGACCCGCCAGGTTGACCTTGATCTGCTCGTCGTCGCCCTCGCCCTCACCCGTGACGTTGTCACCGGTGTGCTCGATGGTCTGGTCCGGCGTCACCTTGTTGTTGAAGAAGACGAAGTGCTGGTCCGAGAAGACCTTGCCCTGCGGGTTCACCGCGATGGCCGAGGCGTCCAGGTCGAAGTCGGTGCCAGTGGTGGTACGGACGTCCCAGCCGAGGCCCACGGTGACGGCGGTCAGGCCCGGAGCCTCCTTGGTGAGCGAGACGTTGCCACCCTTGGACAGGCTTACTGCCATTGTTGGGAGTCCCTTCCCTCGTTGCGTTACGAACGGGCTTCGTACTGGGGACGAAGCTACCGTCACCTCTATGAACGTCGACCAGGGTCCCAGAGGTTCCAGGTCCTTTTACTTTCTTTACCAACCTCTGACGCCACACCCGCCCCAAGCGGGGCGCACCCCCGGGTGGCAAGCCCGGCGCGCCGTAAATGCGGGTGACGTGGACCGGACAGACGCGGGACCATAGGACCCATGTCCGGTCCCTATGTCATCCGCGGCTCCGTCTCCCTGCCCGAGGCCGAGCTCATGTGGCGCTTCTCCAGGTCGTCCGGGCCGGGCGGTCAGCACGTCAACACCAGCGATTCGCAGGTGGAGCTGAGATTCGACCTGGCCAACACGGAAGCGCTGCCCCCGGTGTGGAAGGAGCGCGCCCTGGAGCGGCTCGCGAGCAGGCTCGTCGGCGGAGTCGTCAGCGTGCGGGCCTCCGAGCACCGTTCCCAGTGGCGCAACCGCGAGATGGCGGCCACCCGCCTCGCCTCGCTGCTCGCGGAGGCCACCGCGCCGCCCCCACGGCCCCGGCGCGCCACGAAGATCCCCCGGGGGATCAACGAACGGCGGCTGCGCGAGAAGAAGCAGCGCAGTCAGACCAAGCGCGGCCGCTCGGGCGAGGGCTGGGGCTGAGTGCCAGCCCTCGCCCCGGCCCTCGCCCCGGTCCTGGCCCTGGCCAGCGCAGCAAACGGTCCCGGCAGCAAAGGCCGTTCAACCCAAAACCATTGAGCGCAAAGCCATTGAGCCCGGAACCGTTCGGCCCGGAACCATTCAGCCCAGCTGTCGGTACTTGCCCTTGAAATACATCAGCGGGCCCCCGTCGGCGCTCGGCAGGGCAGCCGAAAGTACACGCCCGATGACGAGGGTGTGATCACCCGCTGTCACCGTCTGTTCGGTTCGGCATTCAAGCGTCGAGAGCGCACCGCCGATCAGCGGAGCCCCTGACGTCTCTCCCCGGGAGTAGGGGAGGTCCTCGAAGAGCAGCCGGTCGCTGATCCTGCCCTTCATCGCGAACCGGCCCGCGATGTGGCGCTGGCTCTCGGAGAGCACCGAGACGCCCCACAGCGGCTGCTCGGCCAGCAGGTCGTCCATCCGGGAGCCCTCACGCAGGCTGACCAGCACGAGCGGCGGGTCGAGGGAGACGGACAGGAAGGCCGTCGCGGTCATGCCGACGTCCTCGCCGTCCGGCGCCTGCGGGTCGTCCGCGTCCAGTGACGGCTCTCTGGCGGTCACCAGGACCACACCCGCGGCCAGCCGGGACATGGCGGCACGGAACTCTTCGTTGCTCACCCCCACAGGATGCCCGTCAAGAGACGGGGCGCGGGGGGAGGGCGGGGCGGGGGGAGTCGCGGACGCGCTCGCCAGGGATGTCTTCAGTACGGGAACCACAAGGCCGACGCTAGCCCGGCCACCCCCGCCGCCACATCGGGCGGTGGTCCGATACCGGGCCTAGGACCGGCGACCGAGGCGCCGAGGGCGCGTGAGAAGCCGTGTATCGGGCAAGTGGACTGGACCAACGAAGGCTTCCCATCTGTGACTTGAGTCACAGGACCCATATTTTGTTGACCCTGTGTACCGAGTGAGCTGCTCGCTGTGATTCAGTGACGGTGGCAATCAGACACTGAGAGAACTCAGGTACGACGAGAACACTAAGGGCGCTGCGAATCCTGGAGTTGCTGTCGAGGTCTCGGGGAGAGCGAGCAATGGAGACCGAGTCGGAGCCGTACGTCCGTCTTGCGACCCTGCGGCAGCTGCATCAGGTGGTGGCGGATCTCAATACGGCCCGGAGCCTGGCGGACACGCTGCAGACCGTCGCCGACGGCGTGGTCAACGGCCTTGGCTATGAACTGGCGTGCGTCAATCTCGTGCGCCCTGACGGCGACCTCGTGGTCGCCGCCTTCGCGGGCAACACCGCCGCCGAGGCCCTCATCACCGGCCGGGTCGGCTCCCGCGAGGCATGGGAGAAGCGCCTCGCCATGGGCGAGGCCTGGGGCGCCCTGAGGTTCATCTCGTACACCGAGGGCTGGGTCCTGGACGAGGACGACGTCCCGCAGTGGTACACCGACGGCCCCGAGCCCCGCTTCGAGGACGAGTGGCACCCCGCGGACCGCCTCTTCGCCCCGATGTACGCGACGGGCGCGGCCGGCGGCGAACTGCTCGGCGTGATCTCCGTGGACCGGCCCCGCAACGGCCGCAGGCCCGGCGCCTGGGGCCGCGAGGCCCTGCAGATGTACGCCTTCCAGGCCGCCATCGCGATCAGCAACGCCCGCCTTCGCGCCAACATGCAGCGCGCCCTGGTCCGCCTGGAGCGCGAGCAGCAGGCGCTGCGGGCCAGCGAGGAGTCCTTCCGCCAGGCCTTCGAGTACGCGCCGTCCGGCATGGCCATCGCCGAGATGGGCGGCGACCAGCACGGCCGCATCCTGCGCACGAACGACGCGCTGTGCCGCCTGCTCGGCCGCCCCGCGTCCGCGATGCGCCGCTACTCCTTCTCCGACCTCGTCCACCCCGAGGACATCGGCACGCTCCTGCGGACCTCCGCCGAGGGCGGCAGGGCCGAGCTGCGCCTGGCGCGCCGCGACGGGACGTACGTCTGGGTCTCCCTGCGCAACAGCGTGGTCGCCGACGCCGCCGACGGGCCGCGCTTCCTGCTCACCCACGTCGAGGACATAGAGGAGCGCAAGCGCCGCGAGCTCCAGCTCGCGCACCGCGCCTCGCACGACTCCCTCACCGGCCTGCCCAACTCCGCCGAGCTCCGCTCCCGCCTCAGCGCCCGTCTCTGTCGCAGGCCGCACGCGGGCCAGCCGAGCGCGGTGGACTCGCTGGACGCGGCCTACGACGGCGTGTACGACGCCGAGGGCCGGCACAGCTTCGACTACGGCTCGCAGAACGCGCACAGCCTCCAGCAGGGCGGCGAAGGCTTCGACCACCACGTGCACACCGTCGCGCCCCCCGAGGGCCAGGGGGACACGGACGACGGCACCAAGGGCCTGGCCGTGCTCTTCTGCGACCTCGACGGCTTCAAGTCGATCAACGACCGCTTCGGGCACCACACGGGTGACGCGGTTCTCATCGAGGTGGCGAGGCGGCTGACCAGCGGCGTCCGTGACGGGGACACGGTCGCGCGGCTCGGGGGTGACGAATTCGTCGTCCTCGCCGACGGGCTCGGCCGCGCCGACGCCCAGGACCTCGCCGTGCGGCTGCGGAACGCGATCATCCCGCCGATCCGGGTGGACGGCAGGGCGGTCCGGGTCGGTGCCAGTTTCGGCATCGGGTGGGCCCACTGCGGGATGTCGGCCGACGAGGTGTTGCACTCCGCTGACCAGCGGATGTACGTGGAGAAACGCTCCCGTGCCAAGCAGCACAGGCGGGCGGGCTGACGGTACGGATGAGGTCAACGCCACCCCGTGACCTCACTCGGAGCGGGTAGGCTCCCCCGGTCAGCGATGTGAGGGAGTGACCTGCGAATGACGCCCGGCAATAACGGCGACCAGACGCCGAACCCGCCGGAGGGCGACGACGATCCGTTCGGCTATCTGTACGAAGACGGACAGGCGGCCGGCGCCACCCCGCCCAGCGGCGGGGGCGGCTACGGGTACCCCGGTCCGCGGTCCTCGTACAACCACGTGCGCGCGGTCGGTGACCGTCGGCCCAACACCTACGGCACGCAGGCCGCACCCACGTACGGCCAGCAGGTGCCGCCGCAGCAGCAGGCGTACGGCCAGCCGAACGCGCACTACGCCGCTCCGGAGACGCAGCTCGGCGGGGCTCCGACGACCCCGCAGTACACCCCGGCGTCCAGAGGCTCCGGCGGTCGCGGCAGCGGCCCCAACACGAAGGGCCTCCTGATCGCGGCGATCTCGGTCGTCGCGGTCGTCGCCATCGGGATCGGCGCCGCGATGGTGTTCGGCGGCGGCGACGAGGGCGGCAAGAAGGAAGCGGGCGGCGGCTCGACGCAGGGCGAGACGGTCAAGCCCAGCGAGAAGCCGACGAAGAAGCCCGAGAAGCCGGCCGCGGACCTCCCGAAGACCGACGCGAAGGCCCTGAAGCTGGAGGGCGGCACGACCACGGCTTCGGACATAGAGGGCGCGGAGTCCGAGGGCGGCGTCTACGTGTCCGGGTTCGACAAGGTCGGCGCCCAGGTGACGTGGACCGTCAACGGCATCCCCGAGGCCGGCTCGTACAGCCTGCACGTGAACTACGGCGTCCCCGGCAAGGACTCCAACGCCACGATCCTCGTGAACGGCAAGAAGCAGACCCGTCCCCTGAACATGAAGAACTTCGCCCACGCGGAGGAAGGGGACTGGGAGAAGGGCTGGACCAACACCTGGGCGGTGGTCCAGCTCACCAAGGGCACCAACTCGGTCACGCTCACCTGCGCCCAGAGCGACCTGTGCGGCACCTCCGGGGCGAACATCGACCAGATGTGGCTCGTGGAGGGCAGCAACGGCTGAGGCGCCCGCTCCTCCTTCGGGGTCACTCCTGGGGTCGCGTCAGCAGCCCCAGGAACCCCGCCACCGTCCCGGCCATCGCCTCGCGAGCCGGGGCGAGGTATTTCCGGGGGTCGACGCCGCTCTCGTGGGTGGCGAGGTAGGCGCGGACCTCGCCCGTGAACGCCGTGTTGAGGGCCGTGCCGACGTTGATCTTCACCATGCCGGATGCGACGGCCCGCCGGATCTCCGCGTCCGGTACGCCACTTGAGCCGTGCAGCACGAGAGGCACGGGTACGGCTGTCGCGAGGGAGTCGATCAACTCGTGGTCCAGCGTTGCCGTGCGGGACGTCATCGCGTGGGATGAGCCCACCGCCACCGCGAGGGCGTCGACTCCCGTGCCGGCCACGTAGGCCGCCGCTTCCGCGGGGTCCGTGCGGACGCCCGGCGCGTGCGCGTCCAGCGGGGCCTCGCCCTCCTTGCCGCCCACCTTGCCCAGCTCGGCCTCGATCCAGATGCCCCGCTCGTGGCCCCAGCGCACCGCGTCCGCGGTCGCCTTCACGTTCTCGTCGTACGTCATCTTCGACGCGTCGAACATCACAGAGCTGAAGCCCTCGGGGTGCGCCGCCCGCAGGAGCTCCGGGTCCATGACGTGGTCCAGGTGCAGGGAGAGCGGAGCCGATGAGGCCTTCGCCACCGCCGTCGCCGCCGCGGCGATCGCGGACAGGCTGCCGCCGTGGAACTTCACGGCGTTCTCGGAGATCTGGAGGATCGCGGGGGCGCCCGCCTGCTCGGCGCCCGCGGCGATCGCCTCGGCGTGCTCCAGCGTGATCACGTTGAACGCGGCGACCCCGCGCCCCGTGGCGCGCGCGTCGGAAACCAGGTCGCCGGTGGATACGAGTGGCACGATGAATGTCCCCAATTCCTGGGCCGGCACGGCCCGTTGTGCGTCGCCCACGCGGTGACGCGTGATCTCACGCCGCGGTGGCCTCCCCGGTCACCGCGACCCGCGTGAGCAGGTCTTCGTACGTCGAGGGAGCGAACTCGCCCGCCACGGGGGACGCGACGGTCGCCGCGGACAGGGCCACGGCCCGTGCCAGGCGCCGCGGCCACGGGAGTTCCTCCACCAGGGCGGAGAGCAGGCCCGCCACCGCGGAGTCACCGGCGCCCGTAGGGTTGCCGCGCACGCGGGTGGGCGGGGCCGCCTGCCAGGTGCCCTCCGGGGTGACGGCGCGCAGGCCCTCGGCACCCAGGGACGCCACCACGGCGTGCGCGCCCCTGCGGCGGGCGTCACGGGTCGCCTGGGCGGGCTCGTGGGAGCCGGTCAGCTCGGCCAGTTCGTCGGCGTTCGGCTTGACGATGTCGGGGCGGGCGGCGACACCGCGGCGCAGCGCCTCCCCGCTGGTGTCCAGGAGCACGGGGACCTTGGCGGCGCGCGCGGCCCGTACGAGCGTCGCGTAGGCGCCGACCGGGACCCCCGGCGGGAGGCTTCCGCAGAGCGCGACCGCGGCGGCGCCCCGGCGCAGCAACTCCTCGTACGACGCCTGGAACGCGGTCCATTCGGCGGGCGAGATCGCCGGCCCCGGTTCGTTCAACTGGGTGGTGTCGCCGGTCGCCGCGTCGACGACGGCGAGCGTGCGGCGGGTGGCGCCGGCCACGGGCACGAGGGCGTCCGTGACGCGGGGCTCGCGCGCCAGGCGCTCGTGCAGGACGCGGCCCGTGTCGCCGCCCGCGAAGCCGGTCACCGTCACGTCGTGGCCGAGGGCCGCAAGGACCCGGGCGACGTTCAGGCCCTTGCCGCCGGGCCGTTCGATGACCTCGGTGACGCGGTGCGAGGCGTGCGGGACGAGGGCGGGGACGCGGTAGGTGATGTCCAGGGCGGCGTTCAGCGTCACCGTGAGGATCACGTGTCACTCACCCCCGAGTCCGCTGCGCCACGCGCTTGCCGCGCGTCTCTTTCCGGGGCTGATCATGCCAAAGACAAGGCGGTTGGCCCAGGGGTCCGGGCCAACCGCCTTCTGTTCGTTGTCTCTTCAACGGGTGGTGAAATCACCCCAGTTGCGCCTAATGGGGCGCAACCACCCACTCGCCCTTGCGCATGACGCCCTTCAGGTCGAACTCCGCGTCCAGAACCACCAGGTCGGCGTCCTTGCCGGGTTCGAGCGAGCCGATCTCGTCGTACATCCCGAGGAGCCTGGCCGGGTTGGCGGAGATGGCCCGCACGACGTCCTCGACCGGCAGTCCGTCCACGGTCACCGAGCGCTTGAACGCGCGGTCCAGGGTCAGCGTCGAACCGGCGATCGAACCGCCCTCGACGAGGCGCGCGACGCTGTCCAGGACCTCGACCTCCAGCGGGCCGAGCATGTACCGGCCGTCGCCGAAGCCCGCCGCGTCCATCGCGTCCGTGATGAGCGCGGTGCGGGCCGCGCCCGCGTGGTGGAAGGCCAGCTCGAACGCGGCGGGGTGCAGATGCGTGCCGTCGTTGATCAACTCGACGGTGATCCGCTCGTCCTCCAGGAGCGCGGCGATCGGGCCCGGCTCGCGGTGCCCGAGACCCGGCATCGCGTTGTAGAGGTGCGTGGCGACGGTGGCGCCCGCGTCGATGGCCTCGACGGTCTGCTCGTACGAGGCGTCCGTGTGCCCGATGGCCGCGATCACACCGTGCTCGGCAAGCAGGCGTACGGAGTCGATGCCGCCCGGCAGCTCGGTGGCCAGCGTCAGCATCTTCGCCCGGCCGCGGGCCGCGTCGATCAGCTTGCGGACCTCGGCGGGGTCCGGGTCGCGCAGGAGCACCTCGCTGTGCGCGCCCTTGCGGCACGGCGAGATGAAGGGCCCCTCGAAGTGGATGCCCGCGATGTCGCCCTGCTCGGCCAGTTCGCTGAGCATGCCCGCCCGCTGGGCGAGGAAGTCCATCTCGCCGGTGACGGTGGAGGCGACGAGCGTGGTCGTGCCGTGCAGGCGGTGTGTGTGGACGCCCTTGAGTACGTCGTCGACCGTGCCGGAGGTGAAGGAGGCTCCGCCACCGCCGTGGTTGTGCAGGTCGACGAAGCCGGGGACCACCCAGTGGCCGGGCGGGAGGTCGATGATCTCGGCGTCCGCGGGAGTGCTCCCCACGATGCGCGCACCGTCGACGATCACCCGGCCGCCGGAGAGCGTCCCGGTGGGCAGGACCACCTGAGCACCGGCGAGAACTTTGCTAGCGGCCATCAGGCGGTTACCTCCGTGGAGTGGGTGGGGTCGGCGGCGGTTCCTTCGAGCAGATCCCAGGCGAGCAGGCCCGCGCCCAGGCACCCGGCGGTGTCCCCCAGGGCGGCGGGGACGATGAGGGGCTGGGTCTGGAACGTGACGATGCGTTCCGTCATGGCCGCCCGCAGGGGTGTGAACAAGGTTTCCCCGGCCTCGGCCAGACCGCCACCGATGATCAGAGTGTGCGGGTCCAGGAGGGTGAGGGCCGTGATGAGGCCGTCGGCGAGCGCGTCGACCGCGTTCTGCCAGACCTCCCGGGCGCGCGGGTCGCCGGACTCCACGGCCTTCGCGCAGTCCGCGGCGTCCGCCTCCGGGTCGCCGCTGGCCGCCGCCCACGCCTCGCTCACCGCGGACGCGGAGGCGAGCCGCTCCAGGCAGCCGCGCTGACCGCAGCCGCAGGGCGGGCCGCCGGGGCGCACGATGATGTGCCCGATCTCGCCCGCCGAGCCGTGGGCGCCGGGCTCGATGCCGCCGCCGATCCCGATGGCCCCGGCGATGCCCGTGCCGAGCGGTACGAAGAGGAACCGGTCGGCGCCCTTGCCCGCGCCGATCCGCCCCTCGGCGAGGCCGCCGGTACGGACGTCGTGGCCGAGCGCCACCGGGATGCCTTCGAGCCGCCGGCTCAGGAGGTCGCGCATCGGGACGTCGCGCCAGCCGAGGTTCGCGGCATAGACGGCCGTGCCGCGCTCGGTGTCGACGATGCCGGGGATCGCGACGCCGGCCGCGGCGGCGGACTCCCCGAACTCCGCGATCCCGTGGGCGCGCAGATCGGCGGCGAAGTCGAGGATGGACTCGACCACGGCGTCGGGACCGCGTTCGCGGCCGGTGGCCCGCCGCGCCTCGTGGAGGAGCGCGCCGTCCGCCCCGACCAGGGCGGCCTTCATTCCGGTGCCGCCCACATCGAGGGCGATGACGTGTCTCACGGGGGACAGTGTCGCGCCTCCGCCGCGAGAGGTCTAGTCCACTTCGGCCAATCGCCGCTTACCCCGGTGGGCGGGTGCCCCCTAAACCGCCGCTTCGCGGCGGATGTCTCCCACCCGTCACCCCGCGGGGCATCGGGTGGGAGGGGAGCGTCCGCCGCGAAGCGGCGGGTCAGGATCAGCCCAAGATGACACTCCGCGTCAGGTTCCTGGGCCGGTCAGGATCGAAGCCCCGCGACTCGGCCAGTGCCACCGCGAGCCGCTGGGCCCGGATCAGGTCCGCCAGCGGGTCCAGCTCCTCGCGGGCCACCAGCTCACCGCCGACCCGGTCGACATCGCCCGCGAGTCCCTCCGGAAGCACCCCGAACATCCACGCCACCCGGCCGGGCCCGGTGATGGAGATCGGCCCGTGGCGGTACTCCATCGCGGGGTACGACTCCGTCCAGGCGCCCGCGGCCTCCCGCATCTTCAGCGCGGCCTCGAGGGCCAGACCGTACGTCCAGCCACGCCCGAGGAACGTCCACTGCTCGGCGCCGACCACGGAGGCGGGCAACGGCTCCGACACCGCGAGCTCCGCGTCCACCGCCGCCTCGGCGACCGACTTCACGCCGGGGATGTCACCGAGCCCCGCCCGCAGGAAGGCGAGCGCGGTCGTGGCGAAGCGGGTCTGGACGACCGACTCCTCGTCCGCCCAGTCGAGGACCGCCACCGAGTCGGCCGCGTCCATGACCGGCGTCTTCGGGTCGGCGGTCAGGGCCGTGGTCGGGACCACGCCCTTCAGCTGCCCGAGGAGCTCGAGGACCTCCGTCGTCGTGCCGGACCGGGTGATGGCCACCACCCGGTCGTACGTCCGCCCGGCCGGGAACTCCGACGACGCGAACGCGTCCGTCTCGCCCTGTCCGGCGGCCTCGCGCAGCGCCGCGTACGCGATGGCCATGAACCACGATGTCCCGCACCCGGTGACGGCGACCCGCTCGCCCGGCTTCGGCAGGCCGTCGAAGGTGGGAGCGGCCTCGGCCGCCCGCTGCCAGCAGGCGGGCTGAGTTGCTATCTCTGCTGCGGTACGCGACATGCGTCGGGACTCCTTGCCGGTGGGCTGTCAGTGGTACGCCGTTGCACAAGCGATACTGAGGTGGTGTAGACCTCGTGTCCATACGCGAGGGAAAATCGCAGTTCACGAAGATCATCGAGGGTGGGAACAGCTGTGCAGCGGCGCGCGACAGGACTGACCGCGGCGATAGCCGTACTGGGCATGGCGGCGGTACTCGCCGGCTGCGGCGGTCCGGGCGACTCCGGCGACGTCACCCTCAAGCTGGTGGCCGCCGACTACGGCGACTCCAAGGCCAACAGCTCCCAGAAGTACTGGGACAAGATCGCCGAGAAGTTCGAGGCCGAGAACCCCGGTATCAAGGTCGACGTCAGCGTCTACTCCTGGACCGACGTCGACCGCAAGGTCAAGGACATGGTCAAGGCCGGCGACGCCCCCGACATGGCCCAGATCGGCGCGTACGCCGACTACGCCGCGGCGGACAAGCTGTACCGCACCGAGGACCTGGTCTCCATCTCCACCCAGGCCGACTTCATGGCCCCGCTCTCCGAGGCGGGCGAGGTCAAGCGCGTCCAGTACGGCATGCCGTTCGCCTCCTCCACGCGCCTGCTCTTCTACAACGAGAAGATCTTCAAGGACGCCGGCCTCACCCCGCCGCAGAGCTGGGGCGAGCTCGCGGCCGCCGCCAAGACGCTCAAGGCGCGCGGCGTGAAGATCCCCTACGCCCTGCCCCTCGGCAAGGAAGAGGCGCAGGCCGAGACGATGCAGTGGCTGCTCAGCGGTGGCGGCGGCTACACCGACAACGTCGGCACGTACGACATCGACTCCGCGCAGAACGTGAAGACCTTCACCTGGCTGAAGGACGAGCTCGTCGGCAAGGGCCTGACGGGCCCCACGCCCCCCGCCAAGCTCGACCGCGCCGAGGCCTTCGCCGCGTTCACGCGCGGCGACGTCGGCATGCTCAACGGCCACCCCACGCTGATGCAGATGGCCGCGAAGAAGGGCGTGAAGTACGGCATGGTGCCGATGCCCGGGGTGAACGGCCACGCGCAGGCCACGATGGGCGTCGCCGACTGGATGATGGCCTTCAAGCAGCGCGGCAACGGCGAGGAGATCGGCAAGTTCCTCGACTTCGCCTACAGCACGAAGAACGTCCTGGACTTCTCGCGCGAGTACGACCTGCTGCCGGTCACGAACTCCGCCGCCGAGGCGATGACGGGCAACAAGAACGACAAGGCGCTCGCCGAGTTCCTCGACGAGCTGCCCACCTCGCAGCTGTACCCCGTGGGCAAGACGTCCTGGGCGCAGGTGTCCGTCCAGGTCAAGAAGTACATCGGCAAGGCCGTCGACACGAACGGCAATCCGGCGTCGATCCTCAGCCAGATCCAGTCCAAGGCGGCGACCGAGGAGAACTCGGAATAGCGTGACCGGCATGACGGATGCCCAGGACGACGACGCGCGGGACGCAGCCCAGGACGACACGTTCCCCGACACCGGGCTCTCCGAGCGTGACCGCGCGATCCTCGCCCTGGAGCGCCGTGACTGGGTGACCGGTCCCGGCGCCAAGGAGCGGGCCGTGCGCGAGCAGCTCGGCCTGGTGCCGGTCCGCTATTACCAGCTCCTGAACGCCCTGCTCGACGATCCCCGCGCCCTCGCGCACGATCCGGTCACCGTCAACCGGCTTCGGCGGGTCAGGGAGTCCCGGCGCGGGGAGCGTTGAGCGTAGGGTCGGGCCCATGGGTGACCCTGTGTACTCGACGTCCTCTCCCGAGCTGCCCGAGCCCGTGACCCCCGCCGGGCGCGAGGGCCTCGCCGCGCTGCTCGCGCGCCCCGGAAAAGCCGTGATCGCGCTCGACTTCGACGGCACGCTCGCCCCGATCGTGCCCGACCCCGAGCAGGCCCGCGCCCACCCCGACGCCGTCCCCGCCCTCGCCGCGCTCGCGCCGAAGGTGTGTTCCGTCGCGGTCGTCACCGGGCGTCCCGCGGGTGTGGCGGTGCGGTACGGCGGGCTCGCGGGCGTGCCGGGCCTCGAGCACCTCGTCGTGCTCGGGCACTACGGCGCCGAGCGGTGGGACGCCGTCTCGTCCACCGTGCACGCGGCGGAGCCGCATCCCGGGGTGGCGGCCGTGCGGGCCGAACTGCCCGGATTCCTGGACACGATGGGCGCGTGGCGCGGTACGTGGATAGAGGAGAAGGGCCGTGCGGTCGCCGTCCACACGCGCCGTGCGGCCGATCCGCAGGCCGCCTTCGAGGCGCTGCGGGGCCCGCTGGCGGAGCTGGCGTCCCGCCACGGCCTCATCGTCGAACCGGGGCGTCTGGTCCTGGAGTTGCGGCCGCCGGGCATGGACAAGGGCGTGGCGCTCGCGGACTACGTGCGGGAGGTAGGGGCGGAGACGGTGCTCTACGCGGGCGACGACTTGGGCGACCTGCCTGCTTTCGCGGCCGTGGAGAAGCTCCGCTCCGACCAGGTGCGGGGGCTGCTTGTGTGCAGTGGCAGTGCGGAGGTCGCGGAGCTGGCCGAGCGGGCGGACTTGGTGGTGGACGGGCCGGGGGGTGTGGTGGAGCTGCTGGGAGCGGTTGCCGCAAGGCTGGCGTAGGGACTTTTTAGTCCCCAACCCCGCCCCTTCCCGAAAACCCGCTCTGGCGCGGGGGCCTTGCTTGCCGTCAATCACCGGCTCCGCCGAGTTCGTCCTCAAACGCCGGACGGGCTGAATTTTCAGCCCTCCGGCGATTGAGGAGCGGGGTCTGGGGCGGAGCCCCTGCGCGGCGCAGCCGCAAATGTCACAGCCGGGAAGGGGCGGGGTTGGGGAAAACTCAGGCCCTCAGCGCCCGCAGCTGGTCCAGGAACCACTGGGCCGGGGGGAGAGCCGTAGCCGCTGAAGCGAGACGCTTCGTACGCTCCGCTCGCTCACCCTCCGGCATCGTCAGCGCCGCGTGCAACGCGACAGCAGTCCCCGTGACGTCGTACGGGTTCACGACGACCGCATCCTCGCCCAGCTCCTCGTACGCCCCCGCCTCCCGCGACAGCACGAGGACGCACCCGTCGTCGGAGACGACCGGCACCTCCTTGGCGACCAGGTTCATCCCGTCCCGGATGGGATTCACCAGCGCCACGTCCGCCAGGCGGTACGCCGCGAGCGAGCGCGCGAAGTCGTCCTTCACGTGCAGGACGACCGGGGTCCAGCCCTCCACGCCGAAGCGGGAGTTGATCTCGTCGGCGACCCGCTGGACCTCCGCCGTGTAGTCGCGGTACACCGCGAGGTCCTGCCGCGAGGGGTACGCGAAGGCGACGTGCACCACCCGCTCCCGCCACTCCGGGCGGGACTCGAGCAGCTCCCGGTAGGCGAGCAGTCCCCGCACGATGTTCTTCGACAGCTCCGTACGGTCCACGCGGACGATCACCTTGCGGTCGCCGGAGCCCCCGATCTGCTCCCGCAGCGCGACAAGGCGCTCCTCCACGTCCGCCCGCCGCGACCGCTCCCGCAGGAAGTCCGCGTCCGCCCCGAGCCCGTGCACCCCGATCCGCGTGCCGGACGTACCGCCGAGGACGGCGACGCAGCACTCCGTGAACGCGTCCGCCCACCGGCCCGTCAGGAAGGCCGCGCGGTCGGCGCCCAGGATGCCGCGAAGGAGCTGCTCCGCGATGTCGTCCGGGAGCATCCGGAAGTAGTCCACCGGCGCCCACGGTGTGTGCGAGAAGTGGCCGATGCGCAGGTCGGGGCGCAGCTCGCGCAGCATCCCCGGCACCAGCGCCAGGTGGTAGTCCTGGACGAGGACCGCCGCGTCCGCTCCCGCGCTCTCCGCGAGCGCCTCGGCGAAGGCCCGGTTGTAGGTCTCGTACGCCGCCCACTGTGCCCGGAACTCCGGGCCGAAGGCCGGCTCCAGCGGCGTCTGGTAGAGCATGTGGTGGACGAACCACAGCACCGAGTTGGCGATCCCGTTGTACGCGTCGGCGTGCACCTGGGCATCGATGTCGAGCATCCGGACCCCGGGCTCGCCCACCCCGCGCCGCACGGCCTCCCGGTCGCCGTCGCCCAGCGCCGCGCAGACCCACAGGGCCGCGTCGTCGCCGTCGGAGCCGCCGATCGCGCTGAGCCCGGAGACGAGGCCGCCGCCGCCCCGCTTGGCCGTCAGTTCCCCGTTCTCCTCCAGGGCGTACGTGACGGGGCCGCGGTTGGACGCGACGAGGACCTGGGCGGAAGCGTGCTCGGAGACCATGTGGCGAACCTAGCCCCTGGGGCGGGGCCTCAAACACGTCCGAAGGGCCCTAGTCGAAGCTAGTCGCGCCTGCTCCTCGCAGCCGCCACCGCCAGCGCTCCCAGTGCGCACAGGGAGATCGCCAGACCCGCGTACAGCATCGTGTCCGAGTCGCTGCCCGACTTGGCCAGTTCCCCCCGGGGGACGGGCGCGCCCTGTTGTTCCGGTGGCGCGGGGTGCGCCTGCGTCCACCGGGCGATGTCCTCGGTGTGGCTGATCCTCGGACCGGTGCCGGCGTCCGCCGCGGCGGACGCGCCGAGTGCTCCTGCCGTGAGAGTGGCCGTCGCCAAGGCCACGGCACCGATCCGTAGCGCGCTTCCCCATGCTTGCGTGACCCACATAAGTGGGGAATGTAGACAAAATGCCCGGCTTTGGCGGTCACGCCACGCGGCGAGCCGTGTACTCCGCGATGCCGCCCATCGGCGGGCGCTCCTCGGTGTCCACCGAATGGGTCCGCGGCTCGAACCCCTGCGCGCCCCGTTCGAACTGGGTGAGCTCGGGGCGTACGAGATGGCCGCGCGCGAGCCGCAACTGCGCCGTCCGGTAGATCGCCGCCGCCATCCGGCCGAGCGCCTGCCCGTCCTGGTGCCGGTGCTTGCGCACCCCGACGTCGACCTGCGCGAGCGCGTCGAGACCCACGGTGTGCAGCGCGTCCACGAGGAGGCCGAGCTCCACCCCGTATCCGACGGGGAACGGCAGCCGCTCCAGGAGAGACCGGCGCGCCGCGTACTCGCCGCCCAACGGCTGGACGAATCCCGCGAGTTGGGGCCAGTGCATGTTGAGCAGCGGGCGCGCCATCAGCTCGGTCACCCGGCCGCCCTGGCCCGCGGTCTCACCCAGGGGGCGGTCGTACATCGCCTTCACGAACTGCACGTCGGGCTCGGTCAGGAGCGGGCCCACTGTGCCGGTGACGAAGTCCGCCGAGAACTCCCGCAGGTCCGCGTCGACGAACGCGACGATGTCACCGCCGGTCACCAGGAGCGAGCGCCACATGACCTCGCCCTTGCCGGGCACGGCCGGGATGCGCGGCAGGATCACGTCCCGGTGCACGACCCGCGCGCCCGCCTTCCGCGCGACCTCGGCCGTACGGTCCCGCGAGCCGGAGTCGATCACCACGAGCTCGTCCACGAGAGCGGCCTTCTCGACCAGCTCACGGCGGATCTCGGCGACGATCTCGCCGACCGTCCCCTCCTCGTCGAGCGCGGGCAGGACGACACTCACCGAGGCCCCCGACGCCCGCTTGGCGTCGACGAGTGCGCTGAGCGGACGGTCGGCAACGGACCAGGAACGCCTGGTCAGCCAGCGCTCGGCCTCTTCCAGCACGGGTGGCTCCTCCTGTGTGTGGCCTACATGTGATCCATCTCGCGGTTCGGACGACTATCTCAAGGGTCCAGGCCGTCGGTTACAGTCTTGAACAACGCCGATGACCATCGCATGCCGGGGTCATCGCGTCACAAATGCCCTGGGGCCCCAGAAGCCCCCGGCGCCATACCGCTCATCCAGAGGGGCAGAGGGATACGGCCCGTTGAAGCCCCGGCAACCATCCCGCCGACCGCGCACGCGAGGTCTCGGTGGGGAAGGTGCCAATTCCGTCTCGCGGCGAGATGCGTCGCGAGGAAGATGAGGAGAAAGGGCCTCGCCTCCATGGCTGCGCAGACTGTCGCAACGAACGACACCACCCCCTCGATCGACTCCACGTCCACGGGTTCCGTGGACCTCGGCCCCGCATCGGGCCTCTCGTGCCGCGAGTGCGGCGAGCTCTACGCCCTCGGCCCGATCTTCGCCTGTCAGGCCTGTTTCGGCCCGCTCGAAGTGGCGTACGACCTGCCGACCGGTGACCCCGAGGCCCTGCGGAAGCAGATCGAGTCCGGCCCCGACAACATCTGGCGCTACGCCCCGCTGCTGCCCGTCCCGGCCGACGTCGCCGAGAAGCCGAACATCAACCCCGGCTGGACCAAGCTCGTCAAGGCCGACAACCTCGCCCGTGAGCTCGGCGTCGAGCAGGGCAAGCTGTTCGTCAAGGACGACTCCGGCAACCCGACGCACTCCTTCAAGGACCGCGTCGTCGCCCAGGCCATCGAGGCCGCGCGCGCCTTCGGCTTCACCACGCTCTCCTGCTCCTCCACCGGCAACCTCGCGGGCGCCGTCGGCGCCGCAGCGGCCCGCGCCGGCTTCCGCTCCTGCGTGTTCATCCCGCACGACCTGGAGCAGGGCAAGGTCGTCATGGCCGCGGTCTACGGCGGCGAGCTCGTCGGCATTGAGGGCAACTACGACGACGTGAACCGCTTCTGCTCCGAGCTCATCGGCGACCCGCTGGGCGAGGGCTGGGGCTTCGTGAACGTGAACCTGCGGCCGTACTACGGCGAGGGTTCCAAGACCCTCGCGTACGAGATCTGCGAGCAGCTGGGGTGGGTCCTCCCCGACCAGCTGGTCATCCCGATCGCCTCCGGCTCGCAGCTCACGAAGATCGACAAGGGTCTGAAGGAGCTCATCGCGCTCGGCCTCGTCGAGGACAAGCCCTACAAGATCTTCGGCGCCCAGGCCGAGGGCTGCTCGCCGGTGTCCACCGCCTTCAAGGCCGGACACGACGTCGTGCGCCCCCAGAAGCCGAACACGATCGCCAAGTCGCTCGCCATCGGCAACCCCGCCGACGGGCCGTACGTCCTGGACATCGCGCGTCGCACGGGCGGTGCGGTGGAGGACGTGAACGACGAGCAGGTCGTCGAAGCGATCAAGCTGCTCGCGCGGACCGAGGGGATCTTCGCGGAGACCGCGGGCGGTGTGACGGTCGGCGTCACGAAGAAGCTGCTCGAGGCGGGGCTCATCGACCCGGCGCTCACCACGGTGGTGTTGAACACGGGTGACGGCCTCAAGACCCTCGACGCTGTTGCCGAGACGTCTCAGGCGACCGCGACGATCAAGCCCAGCCTTGAGGCGTTTCGCTCCGCGGGGCTTGCCGGTTAGCCGCCGTAGGGCCTGAGCCTTCCTTCCCTCTGCGGACCGTCGTGGCTGGTCGCGCAGTTCCCCGCGCCCCTTACGGGGCCCGCATACCCCGAGGTGAATCCCATGAGCGTGAACGTCCGTATCCCCACCATTCTTCGCACCTACACCGGCGGTCAGTCCGAGGTCGCCGCCGAGGGTGCGAACCTCTCCGAGGTCATCGCCGACCTGGAGGCCAAGCACGCCGGTATCGCGGCCCGTGTCCTGGACGACCAGGGCAAGCTGCGGCGCTTCGTGAACGTCTACGTGAACGACGACGACGTCCGCTTCGAGCAGGGTCTTGAGACCGCGACACCGGACGGCGCGGGCGTCTCGATCATCCCCGCCGTCGCGGGTGGCTGATCCTGGTTGATTCTTTAAGGAAATACCCTGCGTAATGGTCATTGCCCCCTCCGCGAGAGAAACGGAGGGGGCAATTCCATGTGGTTGAGCGCGGTACAGTTGGGAAGCGAGCTTCCCCGTTTGTGCCGAGCGCATATACGAAGTCGCCCCGAGGGCGACAAGAAGTAGCCAAAGTGCACTGCCCATTTGCCCTTCTCGTGGCATTTGTCTGGCCCGACTTGCCCTGAACTCCGGCGAATTCTCCGCATATTACCGATCAGGCGTGCCCAGAATTCTCGTCCGATTGACCTGTTGCAGAGGGCAGTTGGACAGATACATTCAGCCGCGGTCGACGCGTTCCGGCGCACGCCTCCACAACCCATTGGGGGGGTGAGGTCTGACCCGGGTCCGCGAAGTGCGGGTCCGTGCAAGGGCCAGTAATAGGGGAGTTAGGCATGGCTCAGGGCACCGTCAAGTGGTTCAACGCGGAGAAGGGGTACGGCTTCATCGCGGTCGACGGTGGTGCGGATGTTTTCGTCCACTACAGCGCGATTCAGATGGACGGCTACCGCACCCTTGAAGAAGGTCAGCGAGTGGAGTTCGAGATCTCGCAGGGCCAGAAGGGTCCGCAGGCGGACATGGTCAAGCTCGCCGTCTGATCTCGGCGCGATCGGCCAGCGAACTTAGCGAGTGACGAGGGGCCCGCATCCCGACAGGGGTGCGGGCCCCTCGTGCGTCCGCGGCGCACTCCTGGCCGCGCGCGCCCTCCCGCGTCCGGGATCCGCGAGAGGCGCTTGCACTCGTAGGGGTCGAGTGCTAATCATTGGGCTTAGCACTCTCCGAGTGAGAGTGACAGAACTTGGATCGGGTCGGTGAGGCCCGCAGGCCGGGTGGGGCAAGGAACCACAAGGCTTGCAGGCCGTCCGTCGCGGGCGCTGGCGCGATCCGGAAGCATGCCACCCCTGTCCGGGAGGACCACTTCACATGGCCAAGATCATCGCGTTCGACGAGGAGGCACGGCGCGGCCTCGAGCGCGGCATGAACCAGCTCGCCGACGCCGTCAAGGTGACCCTGGGCCCCAAGGGTCGCAACGTCGTCCTCGAGAAGAAGTGGGGTGCCCCCACGATCACCAACGATGGTGTTTCCATCGCCAAGGAGATCGAGCTCGAGGACCCGTACGAGAAGATCGGCGCCGAGCTGGTCAAGGAGGTCGCGAAGAAGACGGACGACGTCGCCGGTGACGGCACGACGACCGCGACCGTCCTGGCCCAGGCGCTGGTCCGCGAGGGCCTTCGCAACGTGGCCGCCGGTGCCAACCCGATGGCCCTCAAGCGCGGCATCGAGAAGGCCGTCGAGGCCGTCTCGGGCGCCCTGCTCGAGCAGGCCAAGGACGTGGAGACCAAGGAGCAGATCGCTTCGACCGCCTCCATCTCCGCCGCCGACACCCAGATCGGCGAGCTCATCGCCGAGGCGATGGACAAGGTCGGCAAGGAAGGCGTCATCACCGTCGAGGAGTCGCAGACCTTCGGGCTCGAGCTCGAGCTCACCGAGGGCATGCGCTTCGACAAGGGCTACATCTCGGCGTACTTCGCCACGGACATGGAGCGTATGGAGGCGTCGCTCGACGACCCGTACATCCTGATCGTGAACTCGAAGATCTCGAACGTGAAGGACCTCCTTCCGCTCCTCGAGAAGGTCATGCAGTCCGGCAAGCCGCTGCTGATCATCGCCGAGGACGTCGAGGGCGAGGCCCTGTCGACCCTGGTCGTCAACAAGATCCGTGGCACCTTCAAGTCCGTCGCCGTCAAGGCCCCGGGCTTCGGTGACCGCCGCAAGGCCATGCTCGGCGACATCGCCATCCTCACCGGTGGCACCGTCATCTCCGAGGAGGTCGGCCTCAAGCTGGAGAACGCCGGTCTCGACCTGCTCGGCCGCGCCCGCAAGGTCGTCATCACCAAGGACGAGACCACGATCGTCGACGGCTCCGGTGAGAGCGACCAGGTCCAGGGTCGCGTCAACCAGATCCGCGCCGAGATCGAGAACTCGGACAGCGACTACGACCGCGAGAAGCTGCAGGAACGCCTGGCGAAGCTCGCCGGCGGTGTTGCGGTCATCAAGGCCGGTGCCGCGACCGAGGTGGAGCTCAAGGAGCGCAAGCACCGCATCGAGGACGCCGTTCGCAACGCGAAGGCCGCCGTCGAAGAGGGCATCGTCGCCGGTGGTGGCGTGGCGCTCATCCAGGCCGCCGCTGTCTTCGAGAAGCTTGAGCTCGAGGGCGACGAGGCCACCGGTGCCGCCGCTGTGAAGCTGGCCCTCGAGGCCCCGCTGAAGCAGATCGCGGTCAACGCCGGCCTCGAGGGCGGTGTCGTCGTCGAGAAGGTGCGCAACCTGACCGTCGGCCACGGCCTGAACGCCGCGACCGGTGAGTACGTCGACATGATCGCCGAGGGCATCCTCGACCCGGCGAAGGTCACGCGCTCTGCCCTGCAGAACGCCGCGTCGATCGCCGCGCTGTTCCTCACCACCGAGGCCGTCATCGCCGACAAGCCGGAGAAGGCGGGCGCTGCCCCGGCCGGCGGCGGCATGCCGGGCGGTGACATGGACTTCTGATCGACCTCTGGTCGATCTGCGTCCTGTACGTACCGAGGGCGGCACTCCTTCTCACGAAGGGGTGCCGCCCTCGGGCGTTGCCAGGGCGTAGGCGATGCCCTCGTCCACGTCGGTCTCCAGGCCCTTGCGGAAGGCGGCCTCGTACGCCAAATCGCCGATGGCGTCGCGGACCCGGCGCTCGCAGGCCTGGCGGGCGGCCATCAGGTGGGGGCTGCCCATCTGCGCGACACCGCTGGAGCGCCACAGGACATCGGAGATGCCCAGAAGCCGCGCGGCCTGTTCGGGGTCGGCCATGGCCGAGGTCAGCGCGTCGATGCTCATGGCGGCCCCGAAGACGTCGTGCAGCCGCCACTTGATCGGCAGGGCGTCGCGGGCGTGGCGGACGGCCGACGCCGGGTCGCCGTTGCCGAGCGCGGCCCTGGACAGCAGGTAGAAGGCGAAGCTGAGCATCCACTGTTCGCCGTGCCGCTCGCACTCCCGGCGCAGGGTGTCGGCGCTCGTGGTGGCCAGGTCGAACTCGCCCAGCTGGAGATGGGCGTACACCACCGCGGAGAGCACGAAGAGCTTGACGGCGGGGGAGCCGCCGCCGCAGTCCGGCGAACCGGCCGTCGGTGCGAGAAGGCCGATCGTCCGCGCAGGGCGGCTGGTCAGGACCAGCTGGACCGCTTGGAGGTAGAGCGCGGCGTCGACCGCCGCCGGATCGTCGATCTGCTCCGCCAACGGCGTGCACTGCTCGGACAGCCGCCCGGAGGCCTCCAGGTCGCCCTGCATGAAGGCCACCGCTCCACACGCCCACAGGGCCCAGAAACGCCCCGGGCCGCAGCCAGGACCCGGAGCCTTGGCGAGGGCCCGGTCCAGGTAGTGGCGGCCCTCGCGCTGGAAGCCGCAGCAGAGCCAGAAGAACCACAGGCCGCCGGCCATCTCCAGGCTGTCGCGCGGGTCCGGCGACGCCAGGCAGCTTTCGAGCGCCGCGCGCAGGTTGGCGTGCTCCGCCGTGCAGCGCTCGTACCAGGCCACCTGGTCGGGGCCCGTCCACTCGCGACCGCCGGTGCGGGCCAGCCAGCGGTAGTAGTCCCGGTGCCGCTCCGCGAGGCGCTGTTCCTCGCCGAGCCGGCGCAGCCACTCCTGGCCGTACTCGCGGACGGTGTCCAGCATCGAGTACCGCGGGCCGCGCCTGGTCTTCACCGACCGCAGGAGCGACTTGTCCACGAGGGCCGACAGCAGCCCGCCGATCTGCCCGCTGCCGAGCGGGCCGCCGGCGCAGACCAGCTCGGCCGCCTCCTGCTCGAAGCCACCGGCGAAGACGCAGAGGCGGGCCCACGCCAACCGCTCCTGTGGGGTGCACAGTTCGTGGCTCCAGCCGATGGCCGTGCGCAGGGTCTGGTGCCGGGGTTCGCTCTCGCCGTGCCAAGGGCCGGGGGAGGGGGAGGGGGAGCCGAGCGTCTCGAAGCGGGCGTGCAGCCGCTGCCGCAGGGTGTCCAGATCCATCTCGGACAGGCGGGCGGCGGCCAGTTCGATGGCGAGGGGGATGCCCTCCAGATGCGCGCAGATGTCCGCCACCGCTGTGCCGTCCTCCTGCGTGACACCCGCGCGCTCCATGAACAGCCGCGCCGCGTCGGAGGGTTGGGCACCCAGGGTGTGCACGGGCAGCGGGGGCACGCTGATCGCGTGTTCGTCCCGGAGGGCCAGGGGGCGGCGGCTGGTGGCCAGGACGTGGACGTCCGGGGCCGCGGCGAGCAGGGTGCGTACGAAGTCGGCGCAGTCGGCGGCCAGATGCTCGCAGCAGTCCAGGATCAGGAGCAGCTTCTTGTCGGCCAGCCAGTCGGCCACCACCTCGAACGCGGGCCGGGTGCTCTGGTCGGCGAGCCGCAGGGCCTCGTACACGGCGAGCCCCATCAGGGCCGGTTCGCTCAGCTGCGCGAGACCGACCAGCCACACCCCGTCGGGAAAGCCGCCCCGCAGTCCGGCCCCGGCGCGCTGGGCCAGGCGGGTCTTGCCCACGCCGCCCACGCCCGTCAGCGTCACCAGGCGGGTGTCGGTCACGGCCTGTGCCACGGCCCGCAGTTCGGCCCCGCGACCGACGAAGCTCGTCGTCTCGTCCGGCAGGTTGCCGCCCTGTCGGCCTTGCCCGGATTCCCGCATGGTGGCCTCCCCGCCAGGACGCGCGGGCCACGACGGCCCCCATGGACCCCGCAGCCGCTGCGTGCCGCCAGGTGAGTCTGCTCTCTGTCATGGTCGGGGGCCCGGTGATGTCGCGAGATGCCCATTTCCGCGGAAGACCCGCTCGTCGGCCCGCATTTCGGCGTCAGGTCCGGTCATCTGTGGCCTACACCGATCAACCACCTCTGCGCCGGGCCGCGCGTGAGCCATAGTGTCCGCAGCCATCACGGAGCGTGCACATCGGGTGGGGCAGGGCCAGGACCGTCGGCGGGGCGGTGCCGGGAGGCAGACATGGGGAGATGGTGCGGCCGGGACCTCGTGCCGGCGCTCGCCCTGACGGTGAGCACCGCCCTCGCGGCCGTCGGCAGACCGACGGGGGTCGCCGTGCTGCTGATCGGCCCCCTCCTCGCCGGCGTGTGGTCGAGCACGCGACGCACCGCCGCGGTGGCCGGCTGGACGGTGCTGCTCGCGGCGGTGACCGGTGTCATGCGGCGCTCGGTGGGCACCCCGGGCTTCGCCCTGGAGTTCGCGGCGCTGACGGCGGGCGGGCTCCTCGCCGTCCGCAACGCCGCCCGGCACGCCGAACGGAAGGCGACGCTGGCCCGGGTCACCGAGGTGGCGCGCGCGTCACAGGGCGCGCTGCTGCAGCCCCTGGCGGCCGAGTTCGGCGGGGTCGAGGTGTGCACCCGGCAGCACAGTCCGGTGCGGGGCGCCTCGGTGTGCGGGGATCTGTACGACGTCGTCCACACGCCGTACGGCCCGCGGCTCTTCGTCGGGGACGTACGCGGCCACGGCCTGGAGACGCTGCGGACCACCGCGGCGACGATGAAGGCCTTCCGCGACCTGGCCTATGTCACCCCCTGCCTCGCCGACCTGGCCACGGCCCTGGACACCCGGCTCGCTCCCGGCCTGGAGCCCGAGGACTTCGTCACCGCCGTCCTCGCCGAGTTCGCGCCGGGCGAGGTCCGCCTGGTCAACTGCGGCCACCCGCCGCCCATCCGGGTGGGCAAGCAGGTCAGGCTTCTCGAACCCCCGCAGCCCGCACTCCCGTTGGGTCTGCGGACGGCTCCGGTGCCGCACCGCGTCTACCTCCAGCCGGGGGAGCGCCTCCTCTTCTACACCGACGGCCTGAGCGAGGCCCGCGACACAGAAGGCGAAGAGTTTCCGCTGCTCCCGCGCGCGGCCGAGGCGCTGGCCGAGCCGTCGGACGCCGACGCGCTCGACGCCCTGTACGCCATGGCCGTCATGCACACCGGCCGCCCGCTCACGGACGACGTCGTCCTCGTCCTGTGCCGGGCGGCCGGTGTCACCGAGGCGCCGCTCGCCGCGTGCCCCCGGGAGGGGATCAGTCCGGAAGCCGGGCCATGATCCAGGTGCAGAGTTCGTCGGTGACGAGGGTGTGGCCCTCGTTGTGGGTGGCGCAGAGGTACTCGTCGAGCTCGCTGTCCTCGGACTGCTCCGGGAACGGGTCGTGCAGCTTCTCCTGGGTGTCGATGTCCCGCAGGGCGACCGCGCTGACGGAGGGGACGAAGCAGTGCTCGCGGATCGTGGCCTCGGAGCCGAGGCCGATGATCGCGGGGATCTTGTTCAGCTCGTCGGCCAGGATGCCGAAGCCCTCCAGGGTGCCGCCGGGGGCACCGTCGATCTCGGGCAGGCCCGAGGTGTGGATCTGCGGTTTGCGCAGGGTCACCACCCGCAGCTGGGCGACGAGCTTCTCCTCGCCCGCGGGCTGCGTGTAGAGGTGGGTGCCGGTGATGGACAGGCCCTTGCCGTGGAACGCCCGTTCGCCGGGGCCGATCCCGTTGGCCACGCCGGTGCGCACGCCGTTGGCGACGCCGATCTTCCGCGGGCGCCTTGGCCAGCCGCCCACCCGCGCCAGCTCGGCGAGGAACTCGACGCGCTCCTTGTCGGTCGCCGGGGTGTCGTTCCACTCCGCGATGTGCTGCCACAGGAGCTGCCGCGCGGCCGGGCTGTTCATCTGGTTCGAGAAGGCTGCGTTGAGCCGCCGGATGTAGTGCGCGAACGACTGCAGCGCGATCGGGATCCAGGCACCGCGGTGCGGGCTGTCGAAGGAGAAGTACACCTCGGTCTCGTGGTCGACGCTCTCGTGCTCCATCTTGGCGAGCGCGTACCGCGTGACCAGGCCGCCCATGCTGAAACCGCCGACGGCCAGCGGGCGGTTGCCCGTGCGCCGCGCGATGGCCTCCTGGATCGCCGAGCGGGCCGCCTTGGCGTTGTCCAGGATCGAGGCGCTGCGCTCGTCGAAGCCGAGCAGGATGACGTCGTGGCCGCGCGTCCGCAGCTCACTGATGAACGGGTACGTTCGCCGCTCCAGGCCCTCCCAGAGGAAGTCGAGGTCGCTCGGCCCGGTGTTGAAGCCGTCGGCGAGGATCACCGGCTTGGTGAGCCCCTGCCCGGGGTCGGCGAGATACACCCAGGCCCTGCCTCCCGGCAGCGTCCACTCCTGGTCGGGGGCGGGAGCGGCCTCGGAGACCTCCCGGGGGCCGGGGGCCAGCGTGATGTTGGCCGCGGAGCCGAGAGCTTCGGCGATCTGCTGTTCGTCGGGCTGGCCGGTGTCGTTGGGCTCGGTCATGGATGGTCCCCTCCGGTGCGTCGGCCTCGATGACGGCAGGTGCCATCCTCGATACGCGGCGTAGGCACCGGAAGACGGCCACCGGGATTCCCCGGGCGGGCCGAGTCCTTTCGGACAGCGGGGCGTTGGCTGCTTTCGCCCGTGCCGCACGGGGGCCGGAGCAGGTCGGGACGGGGCGGAGGGCGGCCGCGGGCGCGGTACTCGGTCAAGGTGGGCGTGCCGCCGCCCGGGAAGTATGTCCCGAATGAGCACACCTTCGGGACCTTCGTGACCGTCGGTTTCCTCCGGCTCAGCGCACCGGGAAACCGAAGGTGTAGCCCTGCTGCTTGAGACGGGGGAGGAGCGTGCGCAGGGCTTCGACGGTCTGGGTGCGGTCGCCGCCGGCGTCGTGGAAGAGGAGCGTGGGCCCGCCCGGCAGCTCCCGCTCGACCGTGGCGACGATGGCGTCCGTGCCGGGGCGCTCGAAGTCCTTGGTGTCCACGTTCCAGCCGAGCGGACGCATGCCCCGCTCGGCGGCGAGCTTGCGGCTGTACGGGGTGAACGCCCCGCCGGGGGCCCGGTAGTACATCGGACGTACGCCGCCGGACGCCTTGGTGATCATGCGCTCGGCGTCCAGGATCTGCCGGGACTGGTAGGCCTTGGAGTCCTTGTCCATGCCGGTGTTGTGCGACACCGAGTGGTCGCACAGGCGGTGTCCGGCGGCGACGACCTTCTTGACCATGTCGGGGTGGGCCTCGGCCTGCGTGCCGACCATGCAGAACGTCGCCTTCACGTCGTACTCCGCGAGCACGTCGAGTACTTGGGGGGTCCAGACGGGGTCGGGGCCGTCGTCGATGGTGAGGTTGACGCCCTGCTTCCCCTTCTCGGAGGCGTGCGCGATGGTCGCCGAGACCGGCTTCACGGCGCTGGGCTTCTTGGCCGCCGGTGCTTCCTCCGAGGTGCCGGCCTGCGCGCTCCACACCCCCGCGCCGGTGGCGAGCAGCGTCACGCCGAGCGCCGCCCCGATCAACTTGCCGTACCAGCCACGTCCGCCGCTGTGCCGCGCCATCGTCCGCCCCTTCGCGTCCAGTCCCTCGCCGCTCCCCGGTCACGCGCGGCACCTGGCAGGACGAGGAACGGGGGCGCGAGGATGCACCGAGGAGAAGTCCGTTACGGATCACGGACAAACCCGGGGAAGTCCGCGGACAACTCGCCGCGGGCGGACGCACGTGGGTCAGACCTTGGCCGGCTCCGCCTCCGGGGTCGTCGGCCCGGAAGCCGTCGCCGGGGAGGCCGCGACGACCTGTTCGTGGGTGGTCGTGTCGGCGTTCAGGTCGACCAGCATCTGCTTGCTGAAGCCGAAGAAGTACGTCGTGAAGAAGCCCACGAGGTAGCCGACGAGCAGGCCGCCGCCGTAGATCGCGACCGTCAGGCCGAGGCCCTGGTTGCCGTCGAGGAGCGGGAAGAGGGCCCAGCCCGACGGGCCGATCGCCGTGGAGCCGACCTTGTCGCCGATCATCGAGAAGAAGCCGATGAACGCGCCGCCCGCCGCGCCGCCCACGCACGCCGTGACGAACGGACGGCCGAGCGGCAGCGAGACACCGTAGATCAGGGGCTCGCCCACGCCCAGGAAACCCGCGGGGAGCGCGGACTTGATCGTCGTACGGATCGAGGTGTTGTGGCGCAGCCGCTTGTAGACCGCGATCGCGCAGCCCACCTGACCCGCGCCCGCCATCGCCAGGATGGGGAGCAGGACCGTGAAGCCCTGCTGCTCGATGAGCGTGGTGTGGATGGGGATCAGCGCCTGGTGCAGGCCCAGCATGACGAGGGGCAGGAACAGGCCGCCCAGGACCAGGCCCGCGAACGCGCCCGTGTTGTCCAGGAGCCAGTTCGCCGCCGTGCCGATGCCCGTCGAGACCTCGCCCGCGAGGAACATCAGGCCGAAGATCGTGACCAGGCCGGAGAGCAGCACCGTGACGGTGGGGGTCACGAGGACGTCGAGCGCCTCGGGAACCCAGCGCCTGCACCACTTCTCGATGTACGTGGCGAGGACCGCCGCGCCGAGCGCGCCCAGTACACCGCCCTGGCCGGGGGAGAGCTTCTGGCCGAACGCCTCGATGTTCGCGACACCCGCGTACACGATGATCGCCGCGACCGCGCCGCCCAGGATCGGCGTACCGCCGAACTCCTTCGCCGTGTTGAAGCCCACGAACACCGCGATCAACGCCATGAACCCGGAGGCGATCGCCGCGAGCGCCGGAGTGATCGCGGGCAGCCACTCCAGGTTGACCAGGAGGCCGTTGATGCCCGCGATGATGCCGCAGCCGATGAGGGCCGGGATCAGCGGCACGAAGATGTTCGCGATGCGGCGCAGGAAGAGCTTGAAGGGGGTGGCGTTCTTCGCCTTGCGTGCCGCCCTCAGCGAGGCACCCTGCGCCGCCAACTCCTCGGCGGTGAGGGTGGGTTCGGCGGGCGCGGCCGGTTCGGCCGGCCTGCCCTCCGCCACCATGGCCTCGAACTCCGGGGTGACGCGGGCGACCGTGCCCGGACCGAGCACGATCTGGTACGTGTCGTCCTCGACCACGCCCATGACGGCGGGCAGCGCCTTCAGGGCCTCGTCGTCGACCAGCGAACGGTCGGCGAGGCCCAGGCGCAGGCGCGTCATGCAGTGGGCGATGGACGTGACGTTCTCGGCGCCGCCGACGAGGGGGAGGATCGCGGCGGCGGTGGCGCGGTTCTTGTCAGTTGCCATGGTGCGGGGTGCCTTGCTGTGCGTGCGGGTGGCGCTGTTCTTCAGCGGCTGGGGGAGGTCGGTCAGGTGGTACGGGGGGTGCTGGTCGTACGCGAGCTGTCGAGGGCTGACCTGAGGTGGCCGTCCGATGCGGTGAGCAGGTCCGCGGCCGTGGGGCCGTCGACTCCGCCGAGGATGGTGAGGATGGCGTTCTTCACCTCCCCGTCGGTGGCGGCGAGCGCGGCCTCGATCTCCTCGTCGGACGCGCCGGTGGCGAGGGAGACGATCCGGCGCGAGCGGGCGCGCAGCTTCTCGTTCGACGCGCGTACGTCCACCATCAGGTTTCCGTAGGTCTTGCCGAGGCGGATCATCGTGATCGTCGACAGCATGTTGAGGACGAGCTTCTGGGCCGTGCCCGCCTTCAGGCGGGTGGAGCCGGTGAGGAGTTCGGGGCCCACGACGACCTCGATGCCGTGGTCGGCCGCCGCCGCGAGAGCGCTGTCCGCGTTGCAGGAGAGGCCGATGGTGAGCGCGCCGCAGCGGGCCCGTGCGTGCTCGACCGCGCCGATCGCGTACGGGGTGCGGCCGGACGCCGAGACGCCGACGACCACGTCGTCCGCGGTGAGCCCGAGCCCGTCCAGGTCCTCGGCCGCGAGTTCCTTGCTGTCCTCCGCGCCCTCGACCGCCGTGACCATGGCGCTCGGGCCGCCCGCGATGAGGCCGACGACCTCGGCCGGGTCGGTGTTGAAGGTGGGCGGGCACTCGGAGGCGTCGAGCACCCCGAGGCGCCCGGCCGTCCCCGCGCCCGCGTAGATGAGCCGTCCGCCGCGGGCCATGCGCTCGGCGGTGCCGTCGATGGCGGCGGCGATGGCCGGGAGCTGCTCGGCGACGGCCGCGGGCACGGTGGCGTCCTCGCCGTTCATGATCTTCGCGATCTCCGCCGTGGGCAGCCGGTCGATCTCGGAGAGCTCGGGCCGGAACGCCTCCGTGGTGAGCGTGTCCAGCTGGGCGCGGAGTTCGCCGTAGGTGTCCCCGGATCCGCTTCCGGGGGCGGGGGAGTCCGTGGCGTCGGTGGTGGAGGTCATGAGGTGCGGCTCTTTCGTGTGCGGCGGGGGTGGTGGGGGTGGCGTGCAGGCGCGGATGCGGGCGTCAGGGGGGGCGGCTCAGCGGGCGCTGCCGCGCGGGCTGTGCCGGTGGGCGAGCGCTTCGTACGAGGCGGCGAGCGCGGGGGCGGCGGTCTCGTACGTCCGCTGGGCGACGCCCACGAACAGGCAGTCCACGACGAGCAGCTGGCTCGTGCGGGAGGACATCGCGGCGGGCCTGAGCTCGCTCTCGCGGGCGGTGGAGGTGGTCAGTATGTGGTCCGCGTACTGCGAGACGGGGCTGCCGGGGCGTCCGGTGATCGCGATGGTCGTCGCCCCGCGCTCGAAGGCGACGCGCAGCGGCTCGATGACGTCACCCGTGGACCCGGAGTGCGTGATCGCGATGGCCACGTCCTTGGAGTGCAGGGTGACGGCGTTCGTGACGGCCAGGTGCGGGTCGGAGTGCGCGTGGGCGATGTGGCCGATGCGAAGGAGCTTCTGGGCGAGGTCCTGGGCGACGAGGCCGGAGGCCGCGACGCCGTAGATCTCGGTGCGGGGGGCGACGGCGAGCGCGGCGACGGCGGCGCCGAGCTGGACGGTGTCGAGTCCGCCCGCGGTGTCGGCGAGGGTCTGCTGCTCGTCGTACGCCAGCTTCGCCACGACGTCCGCGATGGGGTCGTCGACGGCGATGTCGGCGGTGACGGCGGGCGCGCGGCCCGACTGCTGCTGGGCGGCGAGTCCGGCGAGGGCGAGCCGCAGGTCGCGGTAGCCGGGGTAGCCGAGGAGGCGGGCGGTGCGGACCACCGTGGCCTCGCTGGTCCCGGTGAGCTCGGCGAGGCCGGTGACCGTGAGGGCCGCGCAGCCCGCGGGGTCGCCGGCGACGGCTTCGGCGACCAGCTGCATGGAGCGGGTCATGGACGGGGCGAGGGTCCGCACCTTGGCCGCGAGGGCGGCCGGGGCGGGGGGCGCCGCGCCCGCGAAAATTTCCTTCACGTCATTGGTCACGCTTGAAAGATATTTTCGGACCCCGGATGGGTCAAGACCCCTTTAGTCCCGAAGTCCGTGCGGGGGTGCTGGTGGATCTTCGGCGGGTTGCGCGTGGGGTGGACAATGGCTGCATGGACGCGATCGACCCTCTGGAGCAGGCGCTGCACGCCGCTCGTGCACTTGTCCTCGCCGACCTCGTGACCCGGGAGGTCGCCCAGGCCGAGGTCGTCTCGCTGGTCGAGGAGTCGGTGGCGCACCGCCGCTGGTGGGTCGAGCAGTGGCCGGAGGGCGTCGACTACGTCGCGGGCCTCGTCGCCCAGGACGTCCAGGACGCGCTCCTGGAGCGCTACGGCCGCTGGCCGCTGTGCCCCGTCTGCGGCACGGGTGACCCGCACGCCCTGGACGTGGAGCCCGAGTTGGGCCCCGACCCGCACTGGGTGTGCGGCAAGGCGGGCGTCGTCGTCGCCCCCGTGGGCGGCCTGACGCCGTGACGGTCTACATCGACCCGCCGACCTGGCCCGGCCACGGCCGCACGTGGTCGCACCTGGTCAGCGACGTCTCGTACGAGGAACTGCACGCGTTCGCGGCGGGCATCGGCGCCCCCGCGCGCGCCTTCGAGCGCGACCACTACGACCTGCCCTCGCACCGCTACGAGGACGCGGTGCGTGCGGGCGCGGTCGAGATCGGCTCGAAGGAGCTGGTGCGCAGGCTTACGGATGCGGGGTTGAGGCGGCCGAAGGGGAGGCCGGCTTAAGGCGGCGGCGCGATGAAAGGCCCGCCGCGCTACGCAGCCCGAGCCTAGGGTGAGCCGCATGATCACGGTTCACCTGAAGTACGAGATCGACCCCGACCGCATCGCCGACTTCGAGGAGTACGGCCGCCGGTGGGTCGTCCTGGTCAACCGCCTCGGCGGCGACCACCACGGCTACTTCCTGCCCAGCGAGGGCGACAGCGACATCGCGTACGCCCTCTTCTCCTTCCCGAGCCTCGCCGACTACGAGCGTTACCGCACGGAGAGCGTGAGTGACCCCGAGTGCCAGGAGGCCCTTGAGCTCGCGCGCCGGACGCAGTGCATCCGGCGCTACGAGCGGCGGTTCCTACGGCCCCTGGAGTGAGGGCGCGGAGGCGGGGTGGGGAGCCTCGGCTTCGGGTTCGGCCGGGGAGGTGGTGATCACGCGGCTGGGCGCCCTGCGGTGCAGTCGCAGGGAGACCGTCACCGCGATGATCGCCACCGCCGTCATCGCCGCGCCCGCCCACGCCGTTGACGCGTAGCCCAGGTCCAGGTCGATGACCGTGCCGCCGAGCCAGGGGCCGCCGGTGTTGCCCAGGTTGAACGCCGCCGTCGTGGTCGCGCCCGCGAGGGTGGGGGCGGCGCCCGCGACGTTGAACATGCGGGCGTTGAGGGCCGGGGCCGTGTAGAAGGCGGAGACGCCGAGGAGGAAGGAGAGGGCCACCGCGACGGCCGTCGTGCCGGAGAAGACGGCGAGGGCGACGAGGAAGACCGTCGAGGCCGCGGCGCCGCTCAGCATGACCCCGAAGAGGTGCGCGTCGGCGACACGGCCGCCGATCGCCGTACCGATGAGGGCGCCGAGTCCGAAGAGGCCGAGCACGGTCGGCACCCATCCCTCGTCGAGGCCCGCGACGTCCGTCAGGAGCGGCGAGAGGTACGAGAACGCGCAGAAGACGCCGCCCGCCGCGAGGGCGGTGATCGTGATGGAGAGCCAGACCTGCCGGTCGCGGTAGATGGCCAACTCCCGCTTCAGGCGCGGCTTCTCGGCCGGGAGCGGGATGCGGGGGATGAGGGTCAGTACGCCCACGAGGGCGATCGCGGAGGCGACGCCCACCGCCCAGAAGGCCGAACGCCAGCCGAAGTTGTCGCCGAGGAAGGCGCCCGCGGGGACGCCGAGGACGTTCGCGATGGAGAGGCCGCCGATCATCACGGCCATGGCGCGGGCCCGCTGGTTGACCGGCACCATCGCGATGGCGACGGCCGCGCCGACCGCCCAGAATCCGGCGCAGGCGAAGGCGCTGACGACGCGGGACGCGAAGAGGATTTCGTACGTGGGCGCGAGGGCACCGGCGACCTGGCCGAGCCCGAAGACGGTGATGAGGGTGATGAGGGTCGTACGGCGGGGAAGGCGCAGGGTCGCCACGGCCAGCAGGGGAGCGCCGACGACCATGCCGATGGCGAAGGCGGATATGAGGAGGCCGGCGCGGGGGATGGAGACGTCCATGTCGTCCGCGATGGGGGGCAGAAGCCCCGAGAGCATGAACTCACTCGTCCCGAGCGCGAAGACGGCGAGGCCGAGGATGTAGACGGCCACGGGCATACGGGACCGGCTGGCGCCTGGCTCGGCGGACTTCGGGTCAGGTGTCGGCATAACAGTGGTGAACGTCGGGATGGGTGATGACATTCCCGTGGGTGATGGGTGGGTGGGCGGGAAGCATTGCCGCGAAGCGGCGGCTGTTCAGGGTGCCCGTGCCGCGGGGCAGCCCGTTCCCGTGCCGCGGGCAGGCGCCTCGCGCGGCTACGCGTGCTGCGGGGCAGTCCCTCCTTGCGCCGCAGGCGACACGCGGCGCAAGTACGCCCGGAGATCCTCGCGGTCCGAGGCTCGGGTGTAGCCCGCTCTGGTGACCACCGCCTGGGAAGGTTCGTTCTCGGGGTCGATCACCGCGAGGAGGGCCGAGACCCCCGGGCGGGCCAGGGCCCAGTCGGAGAGCGCGCGGAGGGCCTCCGTGGCGTACCCCCGGCCCCGCGCGCCGACCGCCAGGTCATAGCCGACCTCCGCCACGCCCTCCTCGTCCGGCGGGCCGTGGAAGCCCATGCCGCCGACCGCGACCTCGTCCTCCACCCGCACCAGCGCGAACATCCCCCACTCGGGCCGGTGCACTCCGGACGCGTACGCCTTCGTGACCCCCTCCGCCGCCCGCCGCGTCCCGTCGAAGGGCCCGTCCTCGATCCACGTCAGACCCCCCGTGCCACCCGCGGCGAGATCCGCCGCCGCCGCGGGGGACACCTCCCGCAGCGCGATCCGCCCCGCGGGAATCGAGAGGGCGTTGTGCCAGCGCCACTTGTCGAGGCGGGGCCGCCCCGCCGGCGCACCGCGCCCCGTGGCCCAGAGCAGCGTCGCCCACTGCTCGTCAGGCGTGCGCGCGGGCATGACCTGCGGGAAGAGCCAGGCGAGCACCGCTTCGCACAGCCCCGCCGGCGGCTGCGTGTCCAGGCCGAGCGCCTGCCCGATGTCATACGTGTGCAGGAGCACCTCCGCCGTGCCCATCGCCGCGAAGCCGGTCGCGTCCGCGCTCCCGTACGGGTACGGGTGGTATCCCCGCACCCCCGCGGGCGTCGTCCGCACCACCGCGGAGAGCAGCCCGCCCGTCGACTCGATGACGCTGATCGCGTCCGCGGGACCCGACCCCTCGTCGAAGGCGATCTCGAAGGGGACCCACGCCTCGGTCGCCCGGCCGGTCAACTGCCCCGCGTACGCGACGAGATCGCCCGCGATGTGCTCGGCCGTCTCCAGGCAGCTCCATTCGAGACCGCGCGCCTTGACGCTCCAGTCGAGTTCCACCCCCGCACGCAGCACCCCCGCCGCGTGCGCCACGGCTTCCTCGATCTGGTCCCCGCCCATGGAAAGCATGCGGCGAGCGTACGGGAGCCTCAGGAGTCCAGCAGCTCCATTTCCGTCGCCAGGTTCTCGCGCGCCGGACCCTCCCACTCGGCCGCTCCGTAAGGCGTACGGAACAGCCTCGGCAGCGCCAGGAGCTGCCGGAGCACCGCGGCCCGGCCCGTGCGGAAATCCTCGTCCGGCACGAAGGCGTACTCCTCGCGGACGGCGGCGGCGTACGCGGCGTAGGCGTCCGGGGCCGCGGCCAGGATCGCCAGGTCGGCGTCGCACAGCACCTCGCCGTCGTGGTCGCCCTCGGCCGGGTCGTGCGTGACGGTGAGCCGCACGAGGCGGGCCACCTCGGCGGTCCGCGCCTCGGTCAACCCGGCCTCGGTCAGGGCGCGTTCGGCGAGGCGGGCGCTGCGCTCCTCGTTCTCGGAGCGGTCCGGCGCGTACACCGCGTCGTGGAACCACGCCGCGAGCCGTACGAGATCGGGCTCCTCGGCGTGCTCCTCCAGTACGTCGATGTGATCGAGGACCGCCGCGAGGTGCGCGGTGGTGTGATACCGCCGCTGCGGCTCGGCCCAGCGCGCCAGCAGGTTATCCGCGTAGGGGCCGGGGTCGGGGGTTCCCTCGCTCGCGCGCAGCAGCGTCGCGTGCCAGCGGGCGCGGAGGTCCAGGTCCTTGTCGTCGTGGGGCATGGGGCGACTCTAGCGGTCAGGCGTACGGATACCCGGGGCGGGTATCCGTACGTATATCACCCCTGTGCGTTGCCGTATGCCGCCGCACGCGCTTGGCTTGCCCGCATGACTTCCATGACGCACCGCGACGAGACCTACGACCCCGAGCTGCCCGGACGGCTGCTGCGTACCGAACGCGACCTGCTCATACCGCTGTTGAGGGAAGCCGATGACTCCGCGTACGCGGTCAGGACCTGTTGTCCCGGCTGGACCGTGCGGCACGTCCTCGCGCACTGCGGTGCTGCTCTGATGCGCGTCATCGAGCGCCGTTTCGAGGAGGGCGTCTACAGCGCCGAGAGCAATGACCGCGACATCGCCGAGCGTGCCGACTGGTCCAACTCCCGTGTCGTGGACGAGTTGGAGCGCGGCATGACGGAGGCGGGTGCGGTCATGGTCGAGTTCAAGGGGCGCCTCGACGGCGTGGCGCTGGGGGAGTGGGTGCACGCGGGGGACGTACGGGAGGCGTGGGGCCTGCCCGGGGCGTACGGCGGTGCGGGTCTGCCCGATGCGTTGACCCTGCTCGGGGAGTACAGCAGGGCGACGTCGGCGCTTGCGCTGCACGCTGATGTGGACGGCAGGGATGAGCCGCTCGCCCTGGGCGTCCCCGACGGCAAGCGGCCCCCGGCCCGTTACATCGGCGACGCACCGACCCTGATCCGCCTCTACACGGGCCGCCCTCTCGCGGGAACGCGCTATGAACTGGCGGGAGCGAAGGAATCGGAGCTGCCGATCTTCGACTGATCCCGGCCGCGTGCGTCTGCGGGCCTGCCGTGGCTTGTCGCGCAGTTCCCCGCGCCCCTGGGGGGTGGGTCCGGTCGTGTGTCTCTGCGGGTCCGCCGTGGCTTGTCGCGCAGTTCCTCGCGCCCCTGGAGGGGGCTGGTCGTGTCGTTTCTCGGGGGGTCGGCGCCCCGAAGGGGCGCGGGGAACTGCGCGAGCGAGCACAGCGGACCCGCAGGTGCGGACGGCGTCCGTGGCGGTTTCAGGGGCGCGGGGAACTGCGCGATCGGCCACAGCACCCCGCAGGTCAGTGCGCGTGGCCCGAGTCGCCCGACTCGGGGGTCTCGACGCCCCCGGCGTCGTGGCTCCCACCCGCGTACACCGTGAACGCCGCCGTCCGCACCTCCCCCTCATGCTTGAAGTCCAGGAACAGCCGATAAGCGCCCCCGCTCGGAGCCGTCGCCGCGAAGGACACGCCGGGCCCCGGCTTCGTACGGCCGTCGCCGGGCGAGCCGGTGGGGTGGACGTGCAGGTAGGCGAGATCGCCGGACCGCAGGGCGACCAGGTGGCCGTACGAACCGAGGTAGGGCTGAAGATCGGTGACGGGCCTGCCGTTCTTCTCCACGTTCAGGGTCACGTCCGCCGCCTTCCCGGGCTTCAACTCCCCCTTGAGGCTGACCTCGTAGCCGTCGACGCTCGCCCTCATGGCGGGCTTCGGCAGCGTCCGCGGCTCGTACGTCCCCGCCACCGCGAGGTCCGCGCCCAGCGTCAGCCCCTCCTTCGCGCCCGCGGGCTTGAAGTCGGCGAAGACGCGGTAACCGCCCGCCTCCGGGAGCTCGACCGGCGTCGACCAGGTGCCGTCCGCCGCGCGGGTCGGGTGCAGGTGGCGGTAGGTCGTCAGGTCCTGTGAGGCGACGATGAGGTGCAGCTCCTTGCCGTGCTCCTTCTCGTACGCCGTGACGTTCTTGCCCCGGCCGTTTTTGCCCGCACCGTCCTCGCCCGTGCCGTCCTTGCCCGTGCCGTCCCTGACGACCGTGAACCGCAGCTCCTCGCGCTTGTCGGCGTCGATGCGGGGGGTCTCCAGGGCGAGGGTGTAGCCGCGCTCGGAGATCTGCAGGCCGCCGGGCACGGCCTCCGCGTGGCCCCCGCCGGCGGCCGCTTCTCCTGGCTTCTCCTCCTTCCCGCCCTCGCCCGCATGCCCGCCGTGCTCGCTCGCGGGCTTCTTCTCCGCGGTCACGGGGTCGATGCCCTGGCCCACTCCGTACGCGGTGCCGAAGGTCGCGGCGACGGCCGCCGCGAAGGCGGTGATCTTCAGTCCGGTGTTCATGACGGCTCCTGTGGGTGGGGCGAGGGGAGGCTGGCTCTCTTATGGCTCCGACCATACCCCCTAGGGGTATCAAGTCAAGCCCGGGTGACCCTTGCATGCGATACCCCCCAGGGGTATAAAGGGAGCCAGCTGAGGAGTACCCACCCCGGGTACCCCCGGCCCTGCCCCTGCCCCCGCCCCCGTCCCAAGGAGCCCGCAGCCATGTCCACCACACCCGGCACCGGCACCGGCACCACCGAGGTGGCCGAAGTAGAACTGGCCATCGGTGGCATGACCTGCGCCTCGTGCGCCGCCCGGATCGAGAAGAAGCTCAACCGCATGGACGGCGTCGAGGCGACCGTCAACTACGCCACCGAGAAGGCCAAGGTCAGCTACCGCGGCCAGGACGTCGCCGTGCAGGACCTGATCGCCACCGTCGAGGCCACCGGCTACACCGCGCAGGAGCCCGCCCCGCCCCGTACGGAGGAGTCGGCCCCGGACGCCGAAGAGCGGGCGGCCGACGACGAACTGCGGCCGCTGCGCGAGCGGTTGATCACCGCAGTCCTGCTCTCCCTGCCCGTCGTGGCAATGGCGATGATCCCCGCCCTGCAGTTCGAGTACTGGCAGTGGCTGTCCCTGACGCTCGCGGCGCCGGTCGTGACGTACGCGGCCTGGCCCTTCCACAAGGCCGCGTACACGAACGCGCGGCACGGCGCGGCGACGATGGACACGCTGATCTCGGTCGGCACGTCGGCCGCGTTCATCTGGTCGCTGTGGGCGCTCTTCTTCGGTACGGCCGGCACGCCCGGCATGACGCACCCCTTCGAGCTGACCATCGCCCGCACGGACGGCGCCGGGAACATCTACCTGGAGGCGGCGGCGGGCGTCACCGCCTTCATCCTGGCCGGGCGCTACTTCGAGGCCCGTTCCAAGCGCAAGGCGGGCGCCGCCCTGAAGGCGCTGCTCCAGCTCGGCGCCAAGGACGTCACCGTCCTGCGTGACGGCGGGAAGCGCGAAGAGACCATTCCCGTGGGGGACTTGAAGGTCGGTGACCGGTTCCTCGTGCGGCCCGGCGAGAAGATCGCCACCGACGGCAAGGTCGTCGAGGGCGCGTCCGCCGTCGACGCCTCCATGCTGACCGGCGAGTCCGTGCCGGTCGAGGTCACCACGGGCGACTCCGTCACCGGCGCCACCCTCAACGTCGGCGGACGCCTGGTCGTCGAGGCCACCCGCGTCGGCGCCGACACCCAACTCGCCCGCATGGCCAAGCTGGTGGAGGACGCGCAGAACGGCAAGGCGGCGGCCCAGCGCCTCGCCGACAAGATCTCCGCGGTCTTCGTGCCGGTCGTCATCGCGCTCGCCGTCGCCACCCTCGGCTTCTGGCTCGGCAACGGCTCCGGCCTGACGGCGGCCTTCACCGCGGCCGTCGCCGTACTGATCATCGCCTGCCCGTGCGCCCTGGGGCTCGCGACGCCGACCGCCCTCATGGTCGGCACCGGACGCGGCGCCCAGCTCGGCATCCTCATCAAGGGTCCGGAGGTCCTGGAGACCACCCGCAAGGTCGACACGATCGTCCTGGACAAGACCGGCACCGTCACCACCGGCAAGATGACCCTGCTCGCCACGCACGTCGCGGACGGCACGACCGAGGCCGAAGTCCTGCGTCTGGCAGGCGCGTTGGAGCACTCCTCCGAGCACCCCATAGCCCAAGCGGTCGCCGCGGGCTCCGCGGAGAAGGTCGGTCCGCTGCCCACCCCCGAGGACTTCGCGAACGTGGCGGGTCTCGGCGTCCAGGGCATCGTCGAGGGCCACGCGGTCCTGGTCGGCCGCGAGGTGCTGCTGAAGGAGTGGGCGATCGAGCTGCCCGTGGAGCTCGAGCGGGCGAAGGCGGCGGCCGAGGCGGCCGGGCGTACGGCCATCGCGGTGGCCTGGGACGGCGAGGCGCGCGCGGTCCTCGAGGTCGCGGACGCGGTCAAGGAGACGAGCCCGGAGGCGATCCGCCGCTTCCGCGCCCTCGGCCTGACCCCGATCCTCCTGACCGGCGACAACAAGGCGGTCGCGGCATCGGTGGCCGCCGAGGTGGGCATCGCCCCCGAGGACGTGATCGCCGAGGTCATGCCGCAGGACAAGGTGGACGTGGTCAAGCGGCTGCAGGCGGAGGGCCGGAGCGTGGCGATGGTCGGCGACGGCGTGAACGACGCGGCGGCGCTCGCCCAGGCCGACCTGGGTCTTGCGATGGGCACGGGCACGGACGCCGCGATCGAGGCGGGCGACCTCACGCTCGTACGGGGAGACCTGCGGGCGGCGGCGGACGCGATCCGCCTCTCCCGCCGCACGCTCGGCACGATCAGGTCGAACCTGTTCTGGGCCTTCGCCTACAACGTGGGCGCACTGCCGCTGGCCGCCGCGGGCCTCCTGAACCCGATGATCGCGGGCGCCGCGATGGCGTTCTCCTCGGTCTTCGTGGTCGGCAACAGCCTGCGCCTGAGGGGGTTCAAGCCGCTGAGCTGAACACCCGGGGGCCGCTCGGCGGAACCTGCGGCAAGGCCGACGTGTACATGTCTCTACGATCACCCCGGTGCGCTTGGGGCGCGCCGGGGTGATCTGCGCGTAGGCTGGGTAATTGGACTAGACCTATGTGTGGCGGCTTCACGGCCTCCGCGTCGCCCGCCCCCGCGGCCCCGGACCCGAAGGAAGACATCCATGAGCAAGCGTGCAGTCCTGGAGGTGATCGCCCTCGACGCCGAGGACGCCGTCGCCGCCCAGGCCGGAGGCGCGGACCGCCTCGAGCTGGTCACCGACATGGCCGCGGACGGCCTGACCCCGTCCCGCGCGACCTTTGCCGAGATCCGCGCCGCCGTGGACATCTCCCTGCGCGTGATGCTGCGCCTCGCGGACGGCTTCGACGCGGGCGACGTCGACGCACTCGTACGCCGTGCGCGCGAGCTCAGGAGCGCGGGCGCCGACGAGTTCGTCCTGGGCTTCCTCGACGAGACGGGCGGCCCCGACCTGGCCGCGGTGGAGGCCGTGGTGGGCGCGCTCGACGGCTGCCGCTGGACGTTCCACCGGGCCATCGACCGCGCCCCCGACCGCGACTCCCTGCGCAAGCAGCTCGCGGACCTGCCCGGCCTCGACACCTACCTCACCGCGGGCGCGGCCACGGGCGTCGACGAAGGCATGACCACGCTGCTCGACGAGGCGGCGCGGTCCGGCGAACCGGGCTACGAGCAGCAGATCCTGATCGGCGGCGGCCTGCGCCTCGACCACCTGCCGCGGCTCAGGGCCGCGGGCGTCGACGCCTTCCACATCGGCGGCGCCTCACGCCCCGACGGCTGGTCGGCGCCGGTCTCGGCGGACGCGGTGCGTACGTGGCGCGAGGCGCTGGACGCCTGACCGCGTGTGGGGCTGACGCGCGGGACGCGATACAACTGGACGGACAGGGAGGGGACTTCATGCCGACACCAGCCAGCAAGACGCGTCCCGCGGAGCGGATGCTCGCGGCCGGGGCGCTGCCCGTCGCCGCGACGCTGCTCACCGGGACGGTGGCGCTCTACATCGCCCTCGTGGCGTTCGGGAACATCACCGACTTCGGTACCAACCAGCAGTTCGTACGCCATGTCCTGGCGATGGACACCACCTTCAAGGACGACGACCTGATGTGGCGCGCGGTGGAGTCCACCACGCTGCAGGACATCGCGTACGTCGGGATCATCGTCTGGGAGACCCTGGCGGCGCTGGTCCTCATCGCCGCGACGGTCCTGTACGCCGGGGCGCTGCGCCGCCCCCAGGGACTGCGCCGGGCCCGGCGGGCGGGCACGGTCGGCCTCCTGATGGTGCTCCTGCTCTTCGGGGCTGGCTTCATCGGGATCGGCGGCGAGTGGTTCGCCATGTGGCAGTCGGAGGACTGGAACGGCCTGGACGCGGCCACCCGGATCGTGACGCTCGCGGGCATCGTCCTCGTCGTCACGCACCTGCCGTCCGCCGGCACCGCGGCGGACGGCTCCGGGACCCGCGCGTAGGGCCCTCCGGCGTCCCTCCGGCAGAGGGCCCTATCCGGCGAGCTGCTCGGGAAGCGCGGCCGAGTGCACGACGGTGAGCCCCGAGACGGCACGGGTCAGGGCGACGTACAGGCGCCGCAGACCCGTCCGCTCGTCGGGCTCGCCGTCGACGACGGCCGCGGGCTCGTCCAGGACCACGTAGTCGTACTCGAGCCCCTTGGCGAGGGAGGCGGGCACGAGCGTGAGCCGGGTGTCGGGGGTGGTCTCCTCGCCGGGCGAGAGGTACGTCATCCCCGCGGCGCCGAGTGCTTCGGCGAGCGCGGGGATGCGGGCGTCGGCGGCGATGAGCCCGATGGAACCTTCCTGCCGCAGCGACTCGGCACAGGCTTCGAGGGAGGCGGCGTCGAGGCCGGGGGAGGCGGCGTCCGTGTCCGTCACGTGCCGCACCACCAGTGAACCGGGCGACTCACGCACGGACCTCACCTCGGCGAGGCCCGGCGCGATGGAGGGAAGCAGCCGGGAGGCGAACGCGATGACCTCCCTCGGCACACGGAAACCGGCGGTGAGCTCCTCCACCACGGCGTCCCCCTTCCCCAGATGCTCCAGGGCCTGCTCCCAACTCCGGGTCGCCCACGGGGTGGTGCCCTGCGCGAGGTCGCCGAGGACGGTGGCGGAGCCGGTGGTGCAGCGGCGCCCGACGGCGCGGTACTGCATGGGGGAGAGGTCCTGCGCCTCGTCGAGCACGACGTGCCCGAGGGAATGGGTCCGGGCGACGAGATCGCCCGCCTCGTCGATCAACACGGCGTCCGCGGCGGACCACTTGGCGGCCTTCACGCTCCGCGGGGGCTTCGCCCAGAGGATGAGCTTCTGCTCCTCGTGATCGAGGATGCCCTCCGCGTGCGTGGCGAGGAACTCGGCGTCGGAGAGCAGCCGCAGCACGAGCTTCGCGGGGTCGACGGGCGGCCACACGGCCTTGACGGCGGCCTTCACGGCGGCGTTGCGGGCGACGGCGTCCTGCACCCGGTCGTCGGGGGCCTCGCCGGCCTGCTCCATCCGTACGAGCACGGCGTGCGCGATGCGCTGGGGCAGGGCGTCGCGGGCGGCCCCGTACCGGATGTCGCGCGCGAGCAACTCGCCGACGATCTCCTCCAGTTCGTACGCCGGGATACGCCAGCGCCGGGAGCCGCGCACGACGACGACGGGCTCCTCGGGCATGGACACGTGGGAGCGCAGGGCCTTTCGCAGTACGGCGGCCATGCGGGCATCGCCCTTGACGACGGCGGCGGCGGCTTCGTCCGTCCCGCGTACCTCCACATGGGCGACGAGGTCGTCGACCGTGGCCTGCTTGACCTCCAACTCGCCGAGCGCGGGCAGCACTTGCTCGATGTAGTGCAGGAAGGACTTGTTGGGCCCGATGACGAGGGTCCCGGTCCGGGCGAGACGCTCGCGGTGGGCGTAGAGCAGATAGGCCACCCGGTGCAGACCGACGGCGGTCTTGCCGGTCCCGGGCCCGCCCTGCACGCAGACGGAACCACCGAGCCCGCTCCTGACGATCTCGTCCTGCTCGGGCTGGATCGTGGCGACGATGTCTCGCATCGGGCCGACGCGGGGCCGCTCGATCTCCTGCTGGAGGAGCTTGCTGGTCCGCTCGGCCTCGTCGGCGTCGCTGAGGTGCTCGTCCTCGTACGCGGTGAGGTCGCCGCCCGTGTATCCGAACCGCCGGCGCAGCGCGATGTCCATCGGCGCCTTCTTCGAGGCGCGGTAGAAGGGCTGCGAGACCGGGGCGCGCCAGTCGATGACCATGGGGTCACCGTCGGAGTCGTGGACGTGGCGCCGCCCGATGTAGAACTGCTCGCCCTCGGCGCCTTCCGCCTGTTCGGCGCCGGGGGCGTGGAGGTAGTCGAGCCGCCCGAAGAAGAGCGGGGTGTGGGAGAGGTCGGCGAGGGACTTGATCCGCTCGTCGATCTGGCTCTGCAGGACGGCGGCGTTGACCCAGTTCGCGGTGACGTCGCGGATGTCGAGCGCTTCGGCGTCCTCGCGCATGGCGCGGAGGGCCGAGCGGGAGGCGGCGAGGTGGTTCCGCTCTCGGGAGAGCGGGTCGGGCTGGGCGTGCACGGTTGCCTCCGGCCGGGGTGCGGGCTGTTGGGGCTGCCCGGTTGCCGACCGGCCAGCGACCGCGTTCCACGCGGGCAGACGGAGCATCTTATGCGGGGCGCGGGGGCGGGGCCACGGATTTTCCTCCCGGGTGCGGCTTGCCCTGGGTCCTGCCTGTTGCCGAACGGGCCTCTCCCACCCACCCGCCCGGCGCCCCGAGGTCTTGCCTGTTGCCGAACGGGCCTTTCCCGCCCACCCGCCCGGCACCCCGGGGCCCGTCTCTTCCGGCCGTCGGATGCCGGGCCACGGGTGGGTGGGTGGGGAAGGCTTGTTCGGTCAGGGGTAGGTGCGGGGTTCTGGGCGGGTGGGTGGGAGAGGTCCGCGGGAGGGAGTCGCAGAGGTGATCCACTAGGGTCGCCCGGGTGACGGTACTGAGGGTGAGCGGGCGAGTGCGGAGTGTGGCGGGAGGTGCCTGCCTCCTGGGGGTGTCCCTTGTTGCCCTGGCCGTCCTCTGTTTCGTGCAGCGCACCCCCATGGCCGACGTTCTCGTCTATCGGGCCGAGGGGCTCGCCGTCGCGGGTGGTGGGGATCTTTACGGGTTCACCGTCACCGAGTGGAAGCTTCCGGCCACCTATCCGCCCTTCGCCGCCCTCCTCTTCGTACCCACCACCTGGCTCCCCCTCCCCGCCCTCAAGCTCGCCTTCCTCGGCGGGAACGTCCTCCTCCTCGGGCTCCTCGTCCACCTCTCCTGCCGCCTCGCCGGACTTCCCACCCGCGTCGGCCCCCTCCTCGTCGCCACCGCCCTAGGGGTCTGGGTCGAGCCCGTGTTCCAGACCATCGTCTTCGGGCAGATCAATCTCGCCCTCGCGTGTCTGGTCCTCTGGGACCTCACCCGGCCTCCCGGCGCCCTCGGCAGGGGCGCCGCGATCGGGGTCGCCGCCGGCATCAAGCTCACCCCGGCGGTCTTCATCGCGTATCTCTTCCTCACCGGACGCGTACGCGAAGGGCTCACCGCCACCGCCGCCCTCACCGGCACCCTCGCGCTCGGCGCGCTCGCGCTGCCCGCGGCCAGCGTCGACTTCTGGACCCGCCGGCTCTTCGAGACGGGCCGCGTCGGCAAGGCGTGGATCGTCGACAACCAGTCGCTGCAAGGGCTGGTCGCCCGCGTGACGCACGACCCGCATCCAGGGCTCGTGTGGGCCGTCCCCGCGGCCTTCGTCGCCGCCACCGGGCTGTGGCTGGCCCGCAGTGCCCTCAGCGAGCCCCGCGGCGTCCTCCTCACGGCGGCCACCGCGCTCCTCGTCTCGCCCATCAGCTGGTCCCACCACTGGATCTGGTGCGTGCCGCTCCTGGTCCTGCTCATGGCGGAGGGCCGCCCCCGCCTGACCGCGGCGGTGGCGACCCTCTTCACGGCCCGCACCCTGTGGCTCGTCCCCCACCAGGGGGAGACGGATCTGCGGCTGCCCGACTGGCAGCAGCCGTTCGCCTCGCCCTACCCCCTGCTGGCCCTCGCCCTGGCCCTCAGCTGTCTGGCCCTCAGTTGTCTGCCAGCAGCTCGTCCGCGTCCACGATCCGGTACGCGTACCCCTGCTCCGCCAGGAACCGCTGCCGATGCGCCGCGAAGTCCTGGTCGATGGTGTCCCGCGCCACGACGGAGTAGAAGCGGGCCTCATGACCGTCGGCCTTCGGACGCAGCACGCGACCGAGCCGCTGTGCCTCCTCCTGCCGGGAGCCGAACGTCCCGGACACCTGGATCGCGACCGTAGCCTCGGGCAGGTCGATCGAGAAGTTTGCGACCTTCGAGACGACGAGAACGGAGATCTCGCCCTCCCGGAACGCCCCGAACAGCTTCTCGCGCTGCGCGTTCGTCGTCTCGCCCTTGATGACCGGCGCGTCCAGATGCTCGCCCAGCTCGTCCAGCTGGTCGATGTACTGGCCGATGACCAGCGTCTGCTCGCCCGCGTGCTTCTTGACCAGCGCTTCCGTCACCTTCCGCTTCGTCGCCGTCGTGGCGCAGAAGCGGTACTTCTCCTCGGCCTCGGCCGTCGCGTACGCGAGCCGCTCCGAGTCCGTGAGGTTCACCCGCACCTCGACACAGTCCGCGGGCGCGATGTACCCCTGCGCCTCGATCTCCTTCCACGGAGCGTCGAACCGCTTGGGGCCGATCAACGAAAAGACGTCCGACTCGCGGCCGTCCTCCCTCACCAGCGTCGCCGTCAGGCCCAGGCGTCGCCGCGCCTGGAGGTCGGCGGTGAACTTGAAGACGGGGGCGGGCAGCAGGTGCACCTCGTCGTAGATGACCAGGCCCCAGTCGCGGGAGTCGAAGAGTTCGAGGTGCGGATAGACGCCCTTACGCTTCGTCGTCAGGACCTGGTACGTGGCGATGGTGACGGGCCGGATCTCTTTCCGGGTCCCGCTGTACTCACCGATCTCGTCCTCGGTCAGCGACGTCCGCTTGATCAGCTCGGACTTCCACTGCCGGGCCGAGACCGTGTTGGTCACCAGGATCAGCGTCGTCGCCTTGGCCTCGGCCATCGCACCGGCCCCGACCAGCGTCTTTCCCGCGCCACAGGGCAGGACGACCACACCACTGCCGCCGTGCCAGAACCCCTCGACCGCCTGCTTCTGATACGGCCGCAGCGACCAACCGTCCTCCGCGAGGTCGATGCGGTGCGCCTCGCCGTCGACGTACCCGGCGAGGTCCTCGGCGGGCCAGCCCAGCTTCAGGAGCGTCTGCTTGATCTGACCGCGCTCGGACTGGTGTACGGCGACGGTGTCCGCGTCGAGGCGCTCGCCGACCAGCGGCTGCACCTTCTTGGACCGCAGGATCTCTTCCAGGACCGGCCGGTCGGTGGTGGTCAGGACGAGACCGTGCGTGGGGTGCTTCGAGAGCGTGAGCCGGCCGTAGCGTGCCATCGTCTCGGCGATGTCCACGAGCAGCGCGTGCGGCACGGGGTAGCGGGAGAACTCCACCAACGCGTCCACGACCTGCTCGGCGTCGTGCCCGGCGGCACGGGCGTTCCACAGGCCGAGCGGCGTCACGCGGTAGGTGTGGATGTGCTCGGGAGCACGCTCCAGCTCCGCGAAGGGCGCGATGACACGTCGGCAGGCCTCCGCCTGCTCGTGGTCGACCTCGAGCAGGAGAGTCTTGTCCGACTGGACGATCAGGGGACCATTCACGCGCGCACCCTTTCGGTAAGCCAAACCTCCAGTGTGCCGCATGGCGCGCCCGAACCGTCCGCCTCAGTCGTCGGCCAGCTCCGCGACCCCCGTCACGCGGTGCAGCGGATACGTCTTGACCTCGTCCGCGGTGTGGTCGTACGCCGTGACGAAGCCGCCCTCCACCCGGATCGGGGCGATCACGCGCTGGCTCGCGGAGCCCTCGGCGTTCACGTACCCGATCCACACCGCCTCGCCGGTCAGGACCGCGGCCTGCATCGTGGCGAGGGTCTCGGCGGCCGTGGTGCGGGGCAGCGCGTCGCCCTTCTCCGGGGTCGCCTTGCGGGGCATGGTCGAGGCGAGGTCACCGGCGCGGATGGCACGCACGGCCGCCCCGATCAAGGTGGTGTCCGGCAGCGGCGGCCCGTCGTGCACCGGCTCGGGAGCGGTGCGGGGCGGCGAGCGGTGGGCGTGGGCCCGCGTGATCAGGACGTCGCCCTCGGCGCTCTCCGCGGCGGGCGCGAAGCCCATCCCCCGCAGGCCTTCGAGGAGCGCCCCGGGATCGGCCTGCGCGGCGAGCACGGTCGGCGCGAGGCGGCGCAGACGCAGGCTCTGGGAGCGCTTGTCGGCCAGGATCTCGTTCAGCAGGGCCTCGTCGTCGCAGCGCACGTACGCGGACGCCGCGCCGATCCGCAGGTGGCCGTGCTTACGGGCCACGTCGTCGATGAGATACGCCAGGGGCTGCGGCACCGGCGTACGCGCGTGCGCGGCGAGGAAGGCGTGCAGGTCGGAGGCGGACTTGCCCGCGTCGAGCGCCCGCCGCACGGAGCCGGGCGTGAACCGGTACACGGTCGCCCCGCCCTTCGACTCGACGTCGGCGAGCACGGAGAGCGTCTCGGCGAGCGGCCGCTCCAGCGGGCCGGGGGCCACGGCGGTGAGGTCGGCCTGCAGCAGGACGTGGTCGAGGGGCTCGGGGAGCAACGGTGCCAGGAGCCGGGCGGCCCGTGCGCCGGACGCGGCGAGTTCGGCGGGGGAGGGATGGGGGGCCGCCGTCCCCACGGAGTCGTCCTCGCTCTCGGAGCCGAGCAGGGCCCGGCCGTGCGCGGACAGCGCCCCGCGTCCCGTGACGCCCAGCAACTCCGCCTCGTTCAGCGTCCATTGGGCGATACGGGCGCGCAGCTCCAGGGGGGCGGCGTGACCGGGAGCGGCGCCGGCGGGCGTGCTGCCGGAGGCGGCCGCGCCGCCGCGCGGCGGGCGCTCCCACCGCAGACGGGCCAGCATCGACTCGGGGGTCGGGCTCGCGCCGTCCGGCAGGGTGGTCAGGAGCGTGAGCACACGGCGCCGGATCTCCGGCGCCGACGAGCGGTCCAGGTGCGGGCCGAGCGCCGAAAGCGTGCGGTCCTTGCCGTCACGGCCGCCGATCAGGCCCGCCGTGCGGGTCGCCGTCAGCCACGCCGTGGCCAGGACCGACCAGCGCTCGGCGGGGGGCAGCTCCTGCCAGTCGTCGAACGCGGGCGTCGCCGCGTACCGCTCGTCGGCCTCGCCGTCCGACGCCACGAGCCCTGCCGCGTAGGCCAGTTCGACCCAGAACGCCGCCACCGGCTCCGGCAGGTCCAGGGCCACCGCGGTCCGCTTCAGGTCGCGCACGCTGAGGCCGCCCGCGCGGAGCACGGTGGGGCCGCCCTCGTCCCAGTCCTTGAGGAGCTCCTCGACCGTGTCGAGTGCCATGTACGCCTGGCTGGCCGCCGCCGCGTCCACAGCCTGTGGACGGTGTTCGCGCAGCGCCTCGACGGCGGGCGGCGCGGGTTCGAGCACCCGGTGGGCGCGGCCGGCGCGCAGGTGCAGGGCCGCCTCGCGGGGGAGCACGACGGTGCCGGGCGCGGTCGGCAGGAGCAGGCCGCGGTCGAGGAGCCAGCGCAGGTGGCGCGCCGGATCGGCGGTGACCTGCCCGTACGGCGGCCCCCAGACGAGCCGGGAGAGCACCTCGACGGACTCGGCGGGCGCTTCGTCGAGGAGCGCGGACATGCGGGTGCGGTCGGTGAAGAGTTCGGTGAGCGAGCGGACCGCGGACACCGCGTCGTGCGTGGACGGCAGCCCGGCCGCCGCCACGATGTCCTGCATGCGGTTCGGCGACATGCCCGCGGTGGCCTCGGCGACGGTCGGGCCGAGACCGGTGGGGGAGGGGTACTGCGGGGCGGGCGCGAGCAGTTCGCGTGCGGTGCGGACCAGGCGGAGGCGGTCGTCGGCGCCCCAGACCAGGGCCTGCTCGCGCAGGGTGGCGAGGGCGCGGCCCAGCGCCGCCTCGACGGTGCTGTCGCCTCCCTCGTCCCCGGCCACGAGCGCGTGCAGCTCTTCGTACGCAGCGGGCTCCGGGGCCACGGCGAGCGCCTCGGCGACCTGCTGGGCGAACCGGTCGAGGCGCTCCAGGGCACGGACCACGGAGGCGCGGGTGGCCGCGCGGGTGGCGAGCTGCGTGAGGTCGTTCGGGACCGGCGTGAGCAGATCGGGGCGGGCGTGGAGCAGCGCACCGAGGGACGCGTCGTCACGGGAACGAAGCGCCTCGGCGAGGGACCGGGGGGTGTCCGCTGGGCGCTGTGGCTGCTCGTCGGTGCTCATCGGGCTCACGGTAGCGGGTTGGGGTACGAGGCCGGGCGTTCCTGGGGGCGCGGCAGGTGGCGGGGGTGGCTACGGGGCAATCGGGCGGGTGGGCGGGAAGGCTTGTTCGTCAAGAGGTGACTGCGGGGCAATCGGGCGGGTGGGCGGGAAGGCTTGTTCGTCAAGAGGTGACTGCGGGGCAAACGGGCGGGTGGGCGGGAAGGCTTGTTCGCAAGGAAAACGGGCGCAGGGGCTCGAAGCCCCGGCTAAAGGAGGGAGGACACACAGGCGCCCACGCCAGAAGAAGGTACGGTCGTCCTACCGGGCACAAAGGGCGGGCCAACGGCGCCGCCCCGGAGGGGACTTCGTGGGGATCGAGAGCGATCAGCTCGTCTTCGACTATCTGAGCCGCGTCGGCGACCTGGCCCAGCAGCACCAGCTGCCGTCCGCCGCCCGCATGCGCCTCGTATCCGATCTGCGGAACGAGATCGACCGCAGCAGAGCGAAGGCCTCCGCCGACAATCCGGCCGCGATACGCCGCATCCTGGACCGCCTCGGGGCCCCCGAGGAACTGGTCGAAGCGGCGGGCTCGGGCGCCAGCACCGCCGACAGCGACGCCCCCGACTTGCCCAAGGCCCACAAACCCCGCGAGCCCCACAAGCCCCATAAGCCCCGCACTCCCCGCCCCGCCGTCCCCACCCAGCGCACCGGCCAGCCGAAGGAACGCCCCAAGCGCCTGCGCCGCGCCGTCCCGCGCCCCCGCCCCGCCGCGGAGGAACCGGAGCCGCCCCAGGACGACCTGCCGTCCCCGCCGCACCTCGCGAGCACGGACGAGCTCGGCGCCCGCGGCTCCGAGCCCGACTGGTGGCGGGTGGACAGCAGCCCCTTCGGCCTCGCCGACAGCGTCCCGGGCTTCACCGGCGGCGTAGAGATCCCGGAGATCCTCAAGCCCCCGCCCAAGAAGCGCCCCGAAGAGGACAAGCGCGCGGCCGACGACGAGGCCGACGAAGAGGACGAGGGCGAAGAGGAGGAGTGGGAGGAGGCGGACGACACCGCCCGCGCGCCCCGCCGCCGCCTTCGCATCCGGCGGCCCGTCACCGCGGCCGGCGCCCCCACAGGACCCCGCTTCACCAACCCCCTGCTCCTGCTCGCGGCGGCCCTCCTCACCGTGGGCGCCATTCTCGGCAACTGGCTTGCCCTGGGCGGCGGCTGGCTCCTCGCCTACGCCTCGCGCAGGCTCAGCCGGGCCGAGGCCAAGTGGGCCGTACTGGGGCTGCCGGGTCTGTCCGTGGCCGCCGGGATCACCTGGCTGTGGGGCAGGAACGAGGGGCGCTGGGGCGATCCCATCCGCGAGGGCCACATGAGTGACGCGATGGCGGAGACCTGGCCGTGGGTCGTACGCGGCGCCGCCATCGCCTCCGCGCTCTACCTGCTGTGGAGATCCCAGCGCCAACGGCCGTAGGCCCGCGGGCCGCGGTCAGCCGCGGTCGTCCGAACCCCCCTCCGGCTTCGCGTGCAGCACCTCGCGTGCCTGGTCCGCGGCGCGGGCGATGCTCTCGCTGACGAAGTCGAGGAAGCGGGCGATGTTCTCGAGACGGGTGGCCGCAGGGGTGCCGGGGCCGAGGATGCCCACGCCCTGCCGCGCTGTCTCGACGACGTGGGCGGTGGAGCGGGCGCTCGCCATCATCGACTGGTACCAGATGTCGTCGTCCACGACATAGCGCTCGCGGCGGCGTTCGTCGCGCTCCCGGCGGATGAGTCCCTGCCCGTCGAGGTACGTGATGGCCTTGGAGACGGACGCCGGGCTGACCTGGAGCCGCTGGACGAGTTCGGCCGCGGTGAGGCTGCCCGAGTCGGTGGTGCAGAGGCAGGCATGGACCCGGGCCATCATCTTGGGCATCCCCGACTGCATGAAGACGGTCGTGAGCGTCTCCTCGAACTCCCGTACGGCCTCGGCGTCACGTCCATGTGCCTGCGGGGCGGCTTCCGGCGCGCGGGGGGCCGCCTGCCTGCGCCGCTGGGTGCGGCGTTCGGTGGCGCGGTGGGCCAGGTCGGCGCGGTAGGCGGTGGGGCCGCCGTTGCGCATCACCTCGCGCGTGATGGTCGACGTCGGCCGGTCGAGGCTTCTGGCGATCTCCGCGTAGGCGAGGCCGTCGGCCAGTCCCAGCGCGATCTGCTGACGTTCCTGCTGAGTGAGTCTGCCGCCCGGCATCGCGATCTCCTTCGTACCCGTCGAATGCCCTCACCATAGCGTTCACTTCCATTTCATTGCAACGAACGCATCACCGTTGTTGCATTCGTTTTTGGACTGTTGCAACGAAATAGCTGGCCTGAGCTGCGCAACTGCAACTTCAGCGCAACGAGTGTGTTGCCAGTACCGTGAACGCAACGTAGCTTTTCCCATGTCGGAAACGACGAAAGAACAACACCCCGAACAACACCGAACAACGACCCGAAGGAACACACCATGCAGAACTTCGACACCCCCACCGCGATCTCCGCCGTCATCGACATCCCCGCCGGCCACATCCGCCTCATCGCCGCCGACCGGACCGACACCGCGGTCGAGGTCCGGCCCGCGAGCGCCTCGAAGAGCCGCGATGTGACGGCGGCCGAGCAGACCACGGTCGAGTACGCCGACGGTGTCCTGCGCATCGTGGCCGCGCCGGCGAAGCACGGGATCCTCGGCAACGGCTCCGGATCGGTGGAGGTCACCGTCCAGTTGCCCGCCGGATCCCACGTCGAGGCGAAGGCCGCCGCCGCGGACCTGCGCGGAGTGGGACGGCTCGGCGACGTCGTCTTCGAGGGCGCGCAGAGCACGGTCAAGCTCGACGAGACCGCGAGCGCCCGCCTCGCCCTCCAGGCCGGCGACATCACGGTCGGCCGTCTCGGCGGGCCCGCGGAGATCAGCACGCAGAAGGGCGACCTGGCCGTCACCGAGGCCGTGCACGGCACGGTCACCCTGCGCACCGAGTCCGGCGAGATCTCGGTCGGCGCGGCCCGCGGGGTCTCCGCCTCCCTGGACGCGGGCACCTCGTACGGCCGGATCCACAACACGCTCCAGAACGCCGATGGCGCCGCCGCGGGCCTGAACATCCACGCGACCACCGCCTACGGCGACATCACGGCCCGCAGCATCTGACCACTCGGCATCCGACGACCCCGACAGCCGACCCGCAGCCCCTTAGGAGCGCTCCACATGACGAACCTGGCCATCGCCGCGAACGGGCTGCGCAAGTCCTACGGCGACAAGACCGTGCTCGACGGCATCGACCTGGCCGTCCCGGAAGGAACGGTCTTCTCCCTCCTCGGCCCGAACGGTGCCGGCAAGACCACCGCCGTGAAGATCCTCTCCACCCTCGTCACCGCCGATGCCGGTGACCTGCGCGTCGGCGGCCACGACCTGGCCGCCGCGCCCCAGGCCGTCCGTGCCGCGATCGGCGTGACCGGGCAGTTCTCCGCCGTGGACGGGCTGATCACCGGCGAGGAGAACATGCTCCTCATGGCCGACCTGCACCACCTGCCGCGAGGCGAGGGACGCCGGGTCGCCGCCGAACTCCTGGAACGCTTCGACCTCACCGAAGCCGCCAAGAAGCCCGCCTCCACCTACTCCGGTGGCATGAAGCGCCGTCTGGACATCGCCATGACCCTGGTCGGCGACCCGCGCATCATCTTCCTGGACGAACCCACGACGGGACTCGACCCCCGCTCCCGCCACAACATGTGGCAGATCATCCGCGAACTCGTCTCCGGCGGCGTCACCGTCTTCCTCACCACCCAGTACCTGGAAGAAGCCGACGAACTCGCCGACCGCATCGCCGTCCTCAACGACGGCAAAATCGCCGCCGAAGGCACCGCGGAAGAGCTCAAGCGACTCATTCCCGGCGGCCACGTACGCCTGCGGTTCACCGACCCCGACGCCTACAAAGCAGCCGCCCTCGCCCTGGACGACGTAACCCGCGACGACGAGGCCCTCACCCTGCAACTCCCCAGCGACGGCAGCCAGCGCGCACTGCGCGCCGTTCTCGACCGGCTGGACTCCGCGGGCATCGAGGCCGACGAACTCACCGTGCACACCCCGGACCTCGACGACGTCTTCTTCGCCCTCACCAGCACCGACGCCATCCCCAGCCAGCCCAACCAGCCCAAGGAGAACGTCCGATGAGTTCCCTCTCCCTCGCCGTCCGCGACTCCTCCACGATGCTGCGCCGCAACCTCCTGCACGCCCGGCGCTACCCGTCCCTCACCCTGAACCTGCTGCTGACGCCGGTCATGCTGCTCCTGCTCTTCGTCTACATCTTCGGAGACGTGATGAGCGCGGGCATCGGCGGCACGGACCGCAGCGACTACATCGCCTACATCGTCCCGGGCATCCTGCTCATGACCATCGGCAGCACCGTGATCGGTACCGCGGTCTCCGTCTCGAACGACATGACCGAGGGCATCATCGCCCGCTTCCGCACCATGGCGATCCACCGCGGCTCGGTGCTCGTCGGGCACGTCGTCGGCAGCGTGATCCAGACCGTCATGAGCGTGGTCCTCGTCGGCGCCGTCGGGGTGGCCATCGGCTTCCGCTCCACCGACGCCACCGTCCTGGAGTGGCTGGCCGCCTTCGGCCTGCTCGTGCTCTTCTCCCTGGCCCTCACCTGGGTCGCGGTCGGCATGGGCCTGGTCAGCCCGAACGCCGAGGCCGCCGGCAACAACGCGATGCCGATGATCCTGCTGCCGCTCCTGTCCAGCGCGTTCATCCCGGTCGACTCGATGCCGGGCTGGTTCCGGCCGATCGCCGAGTACCAGCCCTTCACCCCGGCCATCGAGACCCTGCGCGGACTGCTGCTCGGCACCGAGATCGGCCACAACGGCTGGCTGGCCGTCGGCTGGTGCCTGGGACTGACCCTGCTCGGCTACTTCTGGGCGACCGCGAGGTTCAACGACGACCCCAAGTGACCGCCGTGACACCGCGAGCCGTACGCCGGTACATCCCCGAGGCGGCGCACACCGACACCACGTCGGAGTGCGCCGCCTCGTTCGTCATTCCCCCGTCATTCCGTCATTCCTTCGTCAGCGCGGCCTGCATCTCGTCCAGGATCTTGTCCGCCGCCGTGTAGCCGATGCCCTGGATCCACAGCTCGTCGTCGACGGTGTGGACGTTGCCCTGCTTCACCGCGTCCATGTTCTTCCACAGGCTGCTGCCGACGGTCTGCGTCTGCCGGGACTTCTTCGGATCGCCGTACGTGGAACGGAAGATGACGTCCGCGTCGGCGAGGTCGATCTTCTCGGGCGACACGTCGTACGAGAAGCCGTCCTTGGCCTTGGCGGCGATGGCGGGGCGGCCCAGACCCACGTCGTCGAGGAGCGTGGCGACGTACGTCCGCTCGCCGTAGATGCGGATGTCGGCGCCCTCCACGAAGCGCACGACGTTGACCTCCGTGGCCTTGGCCTTCGCCGGGCCGCCGACGGCGGTGGTGACCTTCTCGGCGTGCGCGTCGTACGCGGCGACGACCTTCTTCGCCTCGGCCTTCTTGCCCAGCGCGGCGGCGTGCACCTGGAAGTTCTCCTTCCAGGGGTAGCCCGTGTTCTCCGTCATCACGGTCGGCGCGATCTGCTTGAGCTGCTCGTACTTCGCCGCGTGCCGGATCTTGCTGGTGAGGATGACGTCCGGCTCGAGGGCCGCGATGGCCTCCATGTTCGGGTTCAGCATCTCGCCGACGTCCTCGATGCCGCTGACCTCGTCCTTGGGCAGGTAGCCCGGGAAGCCCGACGAGGCCTCGACGTGCGTGGAGCCGACCGGCTTCACGCCCAGCGTGATCGCGGAGTCCAGCTCGGCCGTGTCGAGGACGACGACACGCTTCGGGGCGACGGGGACCTTCACGTCACCCATGGCGGTCTTGACGACGTGCGTGTCGCCGGAACGGGCGTCCTCCTTGCCGGAGTCCGAGTCCGACGATCCGCAGGCGGTGAGCGCGAGGGCGCCACTGAGGGCGAGTGCCCCGGCGACGAGGACACGGCGCTGCGAAGAGCGGTACGGGGAGCGGGGCTTGGCGGTCATGGTCCGGGAGCCACCTTTCGGTCGGACGAGGGGTGCGGGTGCGCGTCGGCGGCCCACGGGGCCCCGGGGACGACCAGGGGCGACCCCGTCACGGGATCCGGTACCACCACACAGTCCAGACCGAACACCTCGCGCACGAGATCCTCGGTGACGACATCGGCGGGCGCGCCTTCGGCGACGATGCGGCCCTGCTTCATGGCGACGAGGTGGTCGGCGTACCGGGCGGCCTGGTTGAGGTCGTGCAGCACGACGACCACGGTCCGGCCGCGGCCGCCTTCCGGGGTGTCGGCGGCGAGCTGGCGCACCAGGTCGAGCACCTCGACCTGGTGGGCGATGTCGAGATACGTCGTCGGCTCGTCCAGGAGCAGGATGTCCGTCTCCTGCGCGATGGCCATGGCGATCCACACCCGCTGGCGCTGACCGCCCGACAGTTCGTCGACGGACCGCTCGGCGAGCGCGGCGACGTCGGTGCGTTCCATCGCCTCGGTCACGGCCCGCTCGTCCTCGTCGGACCACTGCTGCCACCAGTGCTGGTGCGGCTGGCGTCCGCGCGCGACGAGGTCGGCGACGGTGATCGCCTCGGGTGCGACGGGCGTCTGCGGGAGCAGCCCGATCTGCTGGGCGATCTTCTTGGTCGGCAGCTTGGCGAGCGCGTCGCCGTCGAGCAGGACCGCCCCGCTGCGGGGCTTGAGGAGGCGGCCGAGCGCGCGCAGGGTGGTCGACTTGCCGCACGCGTTGGGGCCGACGATGACGGTGACCTTGCCGTCGGGCACCGCGAGTTCGAGCTGGTGCACGACTTCGCGGTCCTCGTAGGCGAGGGTCAGCTCGCGGGCGCTGAGGCGGGCGGCGGTCACGAGGTGCCTCCATTGCGGGCGGAGCGGCTGCGGTCGCTGTGGCTTCGCACGATCAGCCAGATCAGGTACGGGGCGCCGACGGCCGCCGTGAGGACGCCGACCGGCAGCTCGGTGGGCGAGAAGAGCCGCCGGGCGAGCAGGTCGGCGAGGACGACGATCAGCGCGCCGACCAGTGCCGAGCAGAGCAGCGGGATCTGCGCGGTGCGGGTGAGGCGGCGGGCGATCTGCGGGGCGAGGAGTGCCACGAAGTCGACGGGCCCGGCGGCGCCGGTCGCCACGGAGGCCAGGATCACGCCGAGCAGCACGAGCCCGAGGCGTACGTGTCCCAGGCGCACCCCGAGCGCGGTCGCCGTGTCGTCGTCCATGGTCACCGCGCGCTGGGCGCGGGCGGCCCAGAACACGAACGGGAGCAGGACGAGCAGGGTCAGGGCGAGGGGCGACGCCTCCGTCCAGCCGCGGCCGTTGAGGGAGCCCGTCATCCAGATCTGCGCCTGCTGGGCGACGAGATAGTCGCCCTTGGTCATGAAGAGCGTGGTGACGGAGCGCAGGGCGATCGCGAAGCCGATGCCGATGAGCACGAAGTGGGTGGCGTGCAGGCCGCCGCGCCAGGCGAAGGCGTACACGAGGGCGGCCGCGGCGACGCCGCCGAGCACGGAGAGGTAGGGCAGGACGGTGGCCGACGTGACGCCGAGGGTCATCGCACCCACCGTCAGGGCGCTCGCGCCCTGGCTGATGCCGATGATGTCGGGGCTGGCGAGAGGGTTGCGGGCGACGGTCTGGATGAGGCCGCCCGCGACTCCGAAGGCGGCGCCGACGAGGAGGCCGACGACCATGCGGGGTTCGCGCAGCGTTCCCACGACCAGTTCGTCGGGGGAGGGCTGCCCCGTCAGGACCTTCAGGACTTCACCGGGCGCGACGAAGGACTCGCCCACGCAGAGGTAGGCGAGGCAGCTTGCCGCCAGGAGCAGGGCGAGGGCGACGGCGGCCACCGCTGCCCTGCGGTGCACCAGGAACGCGGCTTTCCCGAGCCGCAGTACGGCATACCCGGCTGGACGCAGCTTCACCGGCCGGCCCGCATCATGGGTTGTGCCCACCCGTTCCGCCGTGCGGAACGCCTGCCCACAACGGGGGGTCGTCTTCACGCGGCCACCGCCTTCCGGCGTACCAGGGTCACCAGGAACGGCACCCCGATGAGCGCGGTCATCACACCCGCAGGCACCTCACTGGGCGGAAAGATCACGCGCCCCACGGTGTCGGAGACGAGCAGCATGACGGGTCCGAGGACGGCGGCCATCGGCAGGACCCAGCGATGCCCACTGCCCACGATCGCGCGCGCGATGTGCGGGACGGCGAGCCCGATGAACGCGATGGGTCCGGCCGCCGCGACCCCCGCCCCGGTCAGGACGGTCGCCCCGAGCCCGCCGACGATCCGCACGGTCGCGACCTTCTGGCCGAGCCCCTTGGCGACGTCCTCGCCGAGCGCGAGCGCGTCGAGTCCGCGCGCGACGGACAGCACGAGCACGAGCCCCACCAGCAGGAACGGCCAGATCTGCCCGACGATCTCCGCGTCGCGCCCGGAGAGCGAGCCCACCTGCCAGAAGCGGAACTCGTCGAGAGCCGAGGCCTTGGTGGTGAGGATGCCGGTGGTCACGGACACCAGCAGGGCGTTGATCGCGGCGCCGCCGAGCGCGAGCTTCACGGGGGTCGCCCCGCCCCTTCCGCTCGCGGCGATGGCGTACACCGCGACGGACGCGATGCCCGCGCCGACGAAGGCGTACCAGACGTATCCGGTCAGCGTGTGCACGCCCGCGAACGCGATCGCCATGACCACGCCCACCGAGGCGCCCTGGCTGACGCCGAGGATGCCGGGGTCGGCGATGGGGTTGCGGGTGATGCCTTGCAGGACCGTGCCGGCCAGGGCGAGCGCGGCGCCGACCATCAGGCCGATGAGCGTGCGCGGCACCCGCATCTCGCGGATGACGTCGGCGGCGTCGCTGTGGCCGCCGTGCAGCAGGGCGTCGAGGACGGCGGACGGCGCGATGGCGCGGGCGCCGACGGAGAGGCTGAGCAGGACCGCGATCAGCAGGGCCACGACCGCTGCCGTCATCGCGACGGCGCGTCGGGCTGGCACACGCATCGGCTGCGCTCGATTCGGGTCGGTGGGGCTGAGCGGGAACTTCGGTAAGGCTCGGCTAAGCGTAAGGCCACCGCGGCGCAGGTCATCCGGCCCGCGGGCCTCTGCACAATGGCTGCATGACCTCACGCGCTCTGACCGTCGGCTTCGACCTCGACATGACCCTGATCGACTCCCGCCCCGGCATCAGGAAGGCTTTTCACGCCCTGTCCGCCGAGACCGGAACACCCATAGACGCCGACCTCGCCGTCTCCCGGCTCGGCCCGCCCCTGGAGCAGGAGCTGCGCCACTGGTTCCCCGAGGAGCGCATCCAGGAGATGGCCGACCGCTACCGTGAGATCTATCCCACATACGCCATCGCCCCCACGCTCGCGATGCCCGGCGCCCGAGAGGCCGTGGCGGCCGTGCGCGCCCACGGCGGCCGGGCGATCGTGGTGACCGCCAAGCACGAGCCGAACGCGAAGCTCCACCTGGCGCACCTCGGCATCGAGGCGGACGCGGTGATCGGCTGGCTGTGGGCCGAGGCGAAGGCGGAGGCGCTGCGCGAGCACGACGCGGCGGTGTACGTCGGTGACCACACCGGTGATGTACGCGGCGCGCGTACGGCGGGCGCGCTCTCCGTCGCGGTGGCCACCGGGCCGTGCGACGCAGCGGAACTGCGCGCGGCGGGCGCGGACATCGTGCTCACCGACCTGGCGGGCTTCCCGGCCTGGCTCGACTCCTACGTCGCGGGACCCGTCAAGTAGTCGCGGACTTCGCCTGACGGCGTTGTACGGCGATACCGCGCAGCACGCCCGCCACGGCGACGAGGAATCCGACGCCCATCAGCATGCACACCGCGTACGCGATGGACGGGAAGGGTTCGGTGCCGAGGAACAGTGGGGCCACCGTGACCAGAGTGGCCAGGGCTCCGACGAAGAAGACGATCGCTCCGGCACGGACCAGGCCATCGCCCGGTCCGGCGGAATTCGCTTGGGTTTTGTCACGCACCCCACCAGGGTAGTTCCCAGCGCGAAGGAAGAATCCGGGGACGTCTTGTCACCGGCCCCCGGACCAATAGTCTTGGTTCCGGCGGGTCGGGCGACCCGCTGTAGTGCTATCCAGAGCCGTTTTCCGCGGCATAGACGCGTTCGACGACAAAGTACGAGGACGAGGACTTCAGGTGCCTACCGGCAAGGTCAAGTGGTTCAACAGCGAGAAGGGCTTCGGCTTTCTCTCCCGCGATGACGGCGGCGACGTCTTCGTGCACTCCTCCGTACTGCCCGCAGGTGTCGACACACTCAAGCCCGGCCAGCGCGTCGAGTTCGGCGTCGTCGCCGGCCAGCGCGGTGACCAGGCCCTGTCGGTGACGATCCTCGACCCGACGCCGTCCGTCGCGGCCGCGCAGCGGCGCAAACCGGACGAACTGGCATCCATCGTCCAGGACTTGACGACGCTCCTGGAGAACATCACGCCGATGCTGGAGAAGGGCCGCTACCCCGACAAGGCGTCGGGCGCGAAGATCGCCGGCTTGCTGCGTGCGGTCGCGGACCAGCTGGACGTCTAGGCCGCAGGCCGCAGTCTCACCAGGCCGCAGGCTCAGGGGAACGCGAGCGCGTCCGGCGCGAGGGGCGGTACGAGCCCCTCCGCCGCGGCGCGCGTCAGGAGTCCGCGGATCGCCGCGTGGCCGTTCTCGCCCAGATCGGCCGTGAACTCGTTCACGTACAGACCGATGTGCTGGTCGGCGACGGCCGGGTCCATCTCCTGGGCGTGCTCCTGCACGTACGGGCGCGAGGCCTCGGGGTCGTCCCAGGCCATCCGCACCGAGGTCCGGACGCTGTCCGCGAGCTGCCGCAGACGCTCTTCGCCAAGGGACCGCTTGGCGATGATCGCGCCAAGCGGAATGGGCAGGCCCGTCGTCCGCTCCCAGTGCTCGCCCATGTCGGCAAGGCAGTTGAGCCCGTAGTTCTGATAGGTGAAGCGCGCCTCGTGGATGACGAGCCCGGCGTCGACCTTGCCGTCCCGCACCGCGGGCATGATCTGGTCGAAGGGCAGCACGACGATCTCGCCCACGCCGTCGGGCAGGGTGTCCGCGGCCCAGAGCCGGAACAGCAGGTACGCCGTCGACCTCTCGCTCGGCACTGCGACGGTCTTGCCGGTCAGGTCGGCCCCCGCCTCCCGCGTGAGGACCAGCGGTCCGCAACCACGCCCGAGCGCCCCGCCACAGGGCAGCAGCGCGTACTGGTCGAGGACGTAGGGCAGGACGGCGTACGACACCTTCAGGATGTCGAGCTCGCCGCGCTCGGCCATGCCGTTGGTGATGTCGATGTCGGCGAAGGTGACATCGAGGGCGGGCGCGCCGGGCACCCGGCCGTGCGCCCAGGCGTCGAAGACGAACGTGTCGTTAGGGCAGGGCGAGTAAGCGATCTGCAGCGCGTCCTGCGCGGGGGATTCAGTCATGCCGTTTCCAACTCTCCAGTACGGGCGCGAATTTCCCGAACGCCTCTCCCAGCGCGCCGAGCGCCTCGCCGATCCGCCAGGCCGCGCGGTCCCGTGGCCCGACGGCGTTGGAGATCGCGCGTATCTCCAGGACGGGCAGTGCGTACGCGGCGGCCGCCTCGGCGACGCCGAAACCCTCCATCGCCTCGGCGAGCGCCCGCGGGTGGCGGCGGCGCAGCTCGGCGGCGCGCTCGACGGAGCCGGTCACGGTGGAGACGGTCAGGACGCTGCCGGTGAGCCCGCCACAGGCGGCGGCCAGATCCCGTACGAGGGAAAGCGGCGGCGTATGGGTGACGGCACCGAACCCGAGTTCGGTGACGGGCAGGAAGCCGTCGGGCGTCTCGGCGCCCAGATCGGCCGCGGTGATCTCGTCGGCGAGGACGAGGGAGCCCAGCGGCGCGTCGGGCCCGAAGCCGCCGCCGATCCCGGCGGAGATCACCAGGTCGTACGGGGCGCGCGCGAGGGCGGCCGCCGTGTGCGCCGCGGCTGCCGCGGGGCCGACACCGACGGCGACGGCGTCCATGTGAGGAGGCAGCCGGCCGGCCACCGCGTCCCGTTCGGCGGGGACGGCGGTGGCCACCAGGACGCGAGGGGCGGACGCCGGGGGAGGGGTCAGGAGTCCTTCTTGAGCTTGAACGACCACAGGCCGGTCGCCTTGGCCGTGGAGCCCTTGCCGCCTTCGAGCAGGCTGACGGTGGTGGAGTTCTTGCCGCCGCCGTACTGCTGGTTGAAGAAGACGCTGCCGGGGATGACGACGTAGGTCTTGTTGCTGGCCTCGGTGAGCGGCTGACCGTTCATCAGGAGCGTCCAGCCCTTGTCGGCGACCTCGGGGTCGACGCCGAAGCGGACCTTCTCGTCGGGGTCGACCTTGATGGACTCGACGTCCGTGTCCTTGAGGCAGCCCTGCAGCTGGGACTGCTCGAGCTCCTTGCCGTCGTTGTAGCAGGAGGCCTCGGAGTTCACCGAGTCGCTGCCGACCGTGACGGTGGCGAGCGGCGTCGGCTTGTCGCAGGCCGACAGGACGAGGAGTCCGGCGGAGACAGCGCCAAGGGCGGCCACGGAACGGCGGCGACGCGCCGAGCGGTGAACGAGTGCGGCTCCGCCGCGGAGCAGGGAGGTCATGGGCGAAGGCTATCGGGCACCCGGTGCCGTCCCGCCACGTGGGGGTCGCGGCGTGCCGCCTCCGTCAATTTGTCGTGTTCACTGTCGGGGTCACGCCACCCGCGAGCGGCGCTTCCCGCCGTGCCGGGCCGCCGAGAGCAGACCCCGCACCGTCGAGAACCAGCCGACGGCGACGATCGCGGCGGCCACCGAGAACCCCAGTGACCCGTTCAGCGGCAGCGCCATGCCGATTCCGCCGCCGACCACCCAGGAGACCTGCAGCAGGGTCTCGGAGCGGGCGAAGGCGGAGGTCCGCACTTCTTCCGGCACGTCCCGCTGGATCAGCGCGTCCAGGGAGAGCTTCGACATGGCCTGAGCGAAGCCCGCCACCGCGCCGAGGCAAGCCACGCCCACCGCCCCGAAGAACACCGCCGCGGTGACGGCCACGCCGAGGACGACGCCGACGACGGTCACGATGATGACCTCCGGCGCCCGCGATCTGAGGCCGGCGCCGACGGCGGTGCCGAGCGCGTTGCCGACTCCGGCCGCGACACCCACTATCCCCAGGGACACCGCGGCGCTCTGGCCGCCGAGCGGTTCCTCGCGCAGCAGGAAGGCGAGGAAGAAGATGAGGAAGCCGGACAGACACCGCAGCGCGGCGTTGGCGGTGAGGGCGTGCGTGACGGCGGGCCCGACCGTACGCAGCCCCAGGCGCCGCTTCTTGGACGTGTCCGACGCGGCCTCGGCGCGCGCGTGCAGATGTAGATGCTCCTCGTCGGCAGCGAGCAGCGCCTTGTGCTCGCCCTTGGCCGAGTCGACCTTGGACGGCAGGGAGAGGGAGAGAAGCATGCCGACGATGAAGATCACGAAGGCGCCGTAGAGGGGCCAGCGCGGGCCGAGGGCTTGTAGCCCCGCGCCGATGGGAGCCGCGATCCCGGTCGCGAGAAGCCCGCCGAGCGTGACCCTGGAGTTGGCCTTGACCAGGGAAAAGCCCTTGGGCAGGAGCCGTGGCACCACGGCACTTCTCACGACCCCGTACGCCTTGGAGGCGACCAGGACGCCGAGCGCGGCCGGATAGAGCTCCAGGCTCCCCGTGATCACCGCCTCGGACAACAGCAGGGCGAGGAGGGCGCGGGCCAGCATCGCGGCGGCCATCGCGTACCGGCGGCCGTGCGGGAGGCGGTCCAGGAGGGGACCGATGACGGGGGCGAGGAGGGTGAAGGGCGCCATGGTGATGGCGAGGTAGAGGGCGACACGGCCGCGGGCCTCGTCCGTCGGCACGGAGAAGAAGACGGTCGAGGCGAGCGCGATGGTGATCATGACGTCGCCCGCGCCGTTCACGGCGTGCAGTTCGATGAGCTTGCCGAGGCCCGACTCGCCCGCGCCGTGCGCGTGCGTGGCCTTGCGGATGCCGCGGGCCGTCCCGGTGAAGGGCAGGTGCAGGGCGCGGCCGACCCAGCGGGCGGCCCGGTTCAGCACCGAGCTTCGTCCGCTGTATCCCTGGGACGACGACCTTGCGGTTGCCACCTCGTCATAGTGCCCCCTAAAGGCGCGCTGTACGGGTGGGCGGCGGGAGAAACGCCGCGAAGCGGCGAAACGCTCTGCTCGGTGGGGAGGGCAGCCGCACGCCGGTGTAGGCCCAGGGGCCAGGAGAAGGTAGCGTGCGTAGCGCGCCTGCGGCGGTTGTTCTTGGCCGCGCGCCTCTCGGTCATCCCGCAGAATGGATGACGTAGGTGCGCCCGAGGACGTTCGGGCGCGGACGTCGACGCGGCCCCTTGGTCCGCTCCGTCCGCACCCCCGCGTATGGGTGGCGCACTCGTGAGACGGCGTAATGGAGAAGCGATACCTGTGAGCGCAGCGACAACGCGAAGCCGTACCCCGCGTACCCCGCGTACTCCCGACCGCCTGTGCGCCGAGGCGGTGGGACTGGCCCGTGACGCGGCCGAGGAGGCCGCCGCGCCCGGTGTGGTCGGTGAGCATGTCGAGGTCGTGGTCGAAGGCGACCGCGTCGTCACGCACCTGTTCGAGTGCAAGGAATTCGGCTACCGGGGCTGGCGCTGGGCCGTGACGGTGGCGCGCGCCTCGCGCGCCAAGGTCGTCACGCTCGACGAGACGGTGCTGCTTCCCGGCCCTGACGCCTTGCTGGCCCCCGAGTGGGTGCCGTGGAGCGAGCGTCTGCGCCCCGGCGACATGGGTCCGGGCGACCTCCTGCCGACCGACGCCGAGGACCTGCGCCTCGAGCCCGGCTTCTCGGGCGAGGAGGAGCCGCCGCCGAACTCGGTCTTCTCCGAGGAGATGGCGGAGCTCGCCGACGCGGAGGACGCGGAGGTGACGGCGGGATCGCCCGCCGAGCTGCCGGCGGCGCCGGCGCGTGGCTCCATCGCGGCGCTCGCGGACGAGCTCGGCATGCGCCGGGCGCGTGTCCTGTCCCGGTACGGCCTGCATGCCGCGGCCGATCGCTGGGAGGAATCGCACGGCGCGAAGACGGCGATGGCGCAGGCGGCGCCCGCGTCCTGCGTCAGCTGTGGCTTCCTTGCCCCGATCGGCGGATCGCTCGGGCAGGCGTTCGGGGTGTGCGCGAACGAGTTCGGTCCTGCGGACGGGCACGTGGTGTCCCTCGCGTACGGCTGCGGTGGGCATTCGGAGGCGGCCGTAATGCCTACGCCGTCACGTCCTGCCGCACCGGTCCTCGACGAGACGCGCGTGGATGTGCTGCCTTTGCGTCCTGCTGCTGACTCGGGGTCGGTTCCGTTGGAGGGTGGGGCGGAGGACTTGGGCCATAGCTGAGGTTTCCCGGGGGGCCTTGGGGGGGCTTGGGGTGGGCTGGGCTGGGCTGGGCTGGCACCCGGCGGGTGGGGCTGGGCTTGGGCTGGCCTAGCACTGGCTCGCTGCGGGTGGGGCTGGCGCCCTGCGGGTGGGGCTGAGGCTGGAACGGGGCTGGGGCGGGCGTCTGTTCTTGGCCGGCGACTCGGCGCTGCTCCCTACCCGCGCTCCGCGCGGACGCCTCCCACCCACGCACCCGCTCGGCGCGGTTGCCTCGCACCCACGCACCCGCTCCGCGCGGACGCCTCGCACCCACGCACCCGCTCCGCGCGGACGCCTCGCACCCACGCACCCGCTCCGCGCGGACGCCTCGCACCCATGCGCCCAGTCCGCGCGGATGCCTCCGACCCGCGCACCCGCGCTGCGCGGATGCCTCCCACCCACCCACCCGATCGCCCCGTAGCCGCACGGGGTGCCGTGGGGTGTGGCGCCGGGGGCGTCCTACATCAGCGCTTCCCAGCTTCGTAATGCCCGCGTTCCGCGCGATTTTTTCCCACCCACCCACCCGATTACCCCGCGGTGCACGGGGTGCCGTGGGAGGAACGCGGGATTGCCTTGCCTCGGCGGCCCTCTGCTGCTTCGCGTCCGCGCTTCGCGCGGATTTTTCCCCGCCCACCCACCCGATACCCCGTGGTGCGCGGGGAGGCGTGGGATGGGCATGCGTCTGCTCTCTGTCTGCGGCCCGCCCCTGCTCCACGCCGCGCTCCGCGCGGATTTCTCCCGCCCACCCACCCGTTGCCCCGGGGTGGCGTGGGAGGGGGTGCGCGTTTCCTGTCTGTCTGCGGCCCGGCGCTGCTCCATGCCGCGCTCCGCGCGGATACTTCCCGCCCGCCCACCCGTTTGCCCGGCAGCGATTGGCTACGGGGTGCTCGGGTGAGCGGGTGGGGTGTTTCCACCGGTCCGCGGTTTGGGACTTTCGCGCCACCGAGGGCCCCTACGTGGGGGTTCGTGCTGCGGGGCGCACGGGTGGGTGGGCGGGAAGGATCCGCGCGGAGCGCGGGAATGTGTCCACCGGCCCGCAGGTCGGGATGCCTCGCGCCACGGAGGGTTCCTGCGCGAGGCGTGGTGCTGCGGGGCGCTCGGGTAGGTGGGCGGGAAAGGTTCCACCGGTTCGCGGGTCAGGACTGAGGGTTCCTGCGTGGGGGGTGGTGCTGCGGGGTGCTCGGGTGGGTGAGGAAGGTCCGCGCGGAGCGTGGGGAGGGGTCCGCCGGGCTGCAGGTCGGTGGACTGCTCGCGCCACGGAGGGTTCCTGCGCGAGGCGTGGTGCTGCGGGGTGCTCGGGTGGGTGGGCGGGAAGGATCCGCGTGGAGCGCGGGAAAGTGTCCACCGGTCTGCGGTTTGGGACTTTCGCGCCACCGAGGGTTCCTGCGTGGGGTTAGTGCTGCGGGGTGTCCGGGTGGGTGGGCGGGAAGGATCCGCGCGGAGCGCGGGAAAGTGTCCACCGGTCCGCGGGTCGGGACGCCTCGCGCCACCGAGGCCCCTGCGCGAGGGTTCGTGCTGCGGGGTGCTCGGGTGGGTGGGTGGGGAAGGTCCGCGCGGAGCGCGGGGAGGGGTCCGCCGGGCTGCAGGTCGGTGGACTGCTCGCGCCGCGAAGGGGTCCTACGTGAGGAGTGGTGTCGCGGGGTGCTCGGGCGGCGGGTGGGAAAACCCGCGCGGAGCGCCGGGAGGTTTCTACCCGCAGGTTTGCGCTGCGGGGTGCTCGGGCGGGTGGGTGGGGAGGATCCGCGCGGAGCGAGCATGGGGGAGGTGTCCGACGGGCGCGGGGTCGCCCCGCGTCCGGGGAGGTGCTGGTCGGCGGGGGCCGCCCCGCGCCCGCGGAGGCGATGGTCCGCGGGGTCGCCCCGCCCCCCGGGGGCAACGGTCCGTGGGGGTCGCCCCGCGCCCGGGGAGGTGCTGGTCGGCGGGGGTTGCCCCGCGCCTGGGGAGGCGATGGTCCGCGGGGGTCGCCCCGCCCCCGGGGCATGGCCGACGGGCCCCGGGGATGGCCGACGGGCCCCGGGGGTGCCCCGCCCCCCGGGGGGATGGTCCGGGGGTCGCCCCGCCCCCGGGGGTAATGATCAGTGGGGGTCGCCCCGCCTCCCCCGGGAGCGATGATCCGGGGGACGCCCCACCCCCCCCGGGGGGGCAATGGTCCGCGAAGGTCGTCCCGCCCCCGGCGAGACCCCGCGCTGCCAGGCGAAACCGCACGACGCGGTACCGTTCGCCCCGCGAACCGAGCGAGGGAGACGACACCGTGAGCAAGACCGTGCGGCCGGCGGCCGAGGGTACTGACCCGTTCGGCACGGCACGGCTCCGCCGGGGAGTCCTCGACGCCTGGGCGGCGAGCCCGGCCCGCTTCCGGGAGGACGCGAACGCCGAGGAAGACCTCGCCCTCGGCGGCTACCGCGACCGCCTGATCGTCGAACTCGCCCAGAACGCCGCCGACGCCGCAGCCCGCGCCGGCGCCCCGGGACGACTCGCCCTCACCCTCCGGGACGGCGTACTCGCCGCCGCCAACAGCGGCGCCCCCCTCGACGCCACCGGCGTCGAATCCCTCTCCACCCTCCGCGCCTCCGCCAAGCGGGAGGAGCAGAACAACGGCGCCGTAGGCCGCTTCGGCGTCGGCTTCGCCGCCGTCCTCGCCGTCTCCGACGAGCCCGCCCTCGTGGGGCGTACGGGTGGCGTCCGCTGGTCGTTGAGCGAGGCGCGGGAACTCGCCGCCGACACCGCCCGGTTCAGCCCGGGGCTCGGGGACGAGATCCGCAGGCGCGACGGCCACGTACCCCTGCTGCGGCTGCCCTTCGCCGCCGAAGGGTCCGCCCCGGAGGGGTACGACACCGTCGTCATCCTGCCGTTGCGTGACGCCGCCGCCGAGGACCTCGTCGTGCGGCTTCTCGACGGGATCGATGACGCGCTGCTCCTCGCCCTGCCCGGCCTTGAGGAAGTAGTCGTCCAAGTCGCGGACCAGACGCCCCGCACCCTCCGCCGTACCTCCGAGCCCGGCTACGTCGACGTCTCCGACAGCCGTGACGGCGACACCCGCTGGCGCACCGTAAGTCAGCAAGGGTCCCTGGAGCAGGGCCTCCTCGCCGACCGGCCCGTCGAGGAGCGGCTGCGCCCCCACTGGTCCGTCACCTGGGCCGTCCCCACCGACCGCGACGGTGCCCCGCAGGCTCCCCGCAGCGCCCCCGTCCTGCACGCGCCGACCCCGAGTGACGAGCCCCTCGGCGTGCCCGCCCTGCTCATCGCCTCGTTCCCGCTCGACACCACCCGGCGGCACGCGGCGCCCGGCCCCCTCACCGACTTCCTCGTGCAGCGCGCGGCCGACGCGTACGCCGAACTCCTTGCCGACTGGCGGCCCGTCGGGGAAGCCATCATCGGGCTCGTCCCCGGCCCGCTCGGCAAGAGCGAGTTGGACGGCGCCCTGCGCCAGGCCATCCTCGACCGGCTGCCTCGTACGGCCTTCCTGCCGCCCGCGGTGGAGGCCGTGCCCCAAGAGGACCCCGACGTGCCCGAGTGGCAGGTCCCCGTCGCGTTGCGGCCGCGTGACGCCGAGGTCGTGGAGGGCGCGGGCGCCGACACCGTACGTGTGCTGGCCGATGTGCTGCCGTGCCTGTTGCCCGCAGGACTTGAGCGGCGCGCCGAGCTGCGCACCCTCGGTGTCGCCCGCGTCCCGCTGACGGAGGCCATCGACCGCCTCGCGGGCCTTGAGCGGGAGCCGGAGTGGTGGCACCGGCTGTACGAGACGTTGGCCGGGGTCGATCCCGATCGGCTCACCGGGCTTCCCGTTCCGCTCGCTGGGGGCGCCTCCCAGGCTTTCGGCTCTGGGGGAGGCCGTACCACCATCGGTCCGCGGCAGGTCCTTCTGCCCGTCACCGGCGACGACGGCGATCCGGCCGCGCTCGTCCGTCTCGGTCTCAAGGTCGCCCACCCTGACGCCGTGCATCCCCTCCTGGAGAAGCTCGGCGCCCTGCCCGCCACGCCCCGCGCCGTTCTGACGACCCCGCAGGTCCGCGCCGCCGTCGCCGCCTCACTCGACGACGACACGTGGGACGAGGACGCCCTGGACGCCGACGAGCTCGCGGACATCGTGCTCGCGCTCGTCCGTGACGCCAACCTCGCGCCCGGCGACGAGCCCTGGCTCGGCGCGCTCGCCCTCCCCGACGACGAGGACGGCGACCTCGCGCCCGCCGGTGAACTCGTCTTCCCCGGCAGCCCCTTCGCCCAGGTCATGCGCGAGGACGAACTCGCCACGGTGGACGCCGAACTCGCCGAGCGCTGGGGCGAGCAGCCGCTCGCCGCGTGCGGGGTGCTCGCCACCTTCGCGCTCGTCCGCGCCACGGACGTCGTACTCGACCCCGATGAACTCGACCCGCGCGAGGGCGACTTCGCCGAGCCTGACGACGCGGGGCTGCTCGACGCGGTCGACGTGTGGTGCGAGGACACGCTCGACCGGCTGCCGGAGACTCCCGTGCCGCCCGTCGCCACCGAGATCATCGCCGTACGGGACCTGGACCTGGTCGACGACGACTGCTGGCCGCAGGCCCTGGCGATGTTGTCGCTCCCGCCGTTGCGGGACGCGTTGACGCAGCCGCTGCGGGTGCTGCTGCCGGACGGCACGACGGAGAGCGTCCGTTCGTACACGGCGTGGTGGCTGCGGGGGAATCCCGTGCTCGGCGGGCGGCGTCCCGCCGGTCTGCGGGCCACGGGCGGCGATCCGCTGCTCGAAGGGCTCTACGACGCGGCCGACGCGTCCGGCTTCGACGACGAGCAGGTGCTGCGGGCGCTCGGCGTCCGTACGTCGGTCGCCGCACTCCTCGCGGAGCCGGGCGGCGCCGCCGAGCTGCTCGAACGGCTCGCGGACCCGGAGAGGACCGTTTCGGCGGCGCAGCTGCACGCGCTGTACGGGGCTCTGGCCGATCTGGATCCGGAGCAGGTGACGTTGCCGGACGAGGTGCGGGCCGTGGTGGACGGAGAGGTCGTGGTCGTCGACGTGGCGGACGCGGTTGTCGCCGACGCGCCTGATCTGTTGCCGCTGGCCGGGGGTGTGGCGCTGCTGCCGGTGGAGCCGCGCAGGGCGGGGGACTTGGCCGAGCTGTTCCAGGTACGTCGGCTGAGCGAGACCTCGGCGGTGGAGCCTGCGGGGGAGGGGGCGGAGCATCCGGTGCCGGAGTCGGTACGTCTCCTGCTGGGCCCCGCGACTCCGGGGACGTACGTCGAGCACGAGGAGCTGGTTGCCGGGGGTGTCGAGCTGGACTGGCGTCGGAGCCCGGACGGCACGGTCCATGCCGCCACCCTTGAGGGCGTCGCGGCGGGGCTTGCCTGGGCGGCGGGGCAGTGGCCTCGGCGGTTCGAGGTGGCGGCGTTGCTTGAGGATCCTTCGCGGACGGAGGAGTTGGAGCGGGACCGGTGGTTTGACTGAGGGGGGTGTGGGGGGCGGGTGGTTTGTGGCTGATCGCGCCGTTCCTCGCGCCCCTTTGGTACCTGCGGTTCGTCGCTGCCCGCGGGTGGCTTGTGGCTGGTCGCGCCGTTCCTCGCGCCCCTTGGGGACCGGCGGTTCGTCGCTGCCCGCGGGTGGGTCGTGGCTGGTCGCGCCGTTCCTCGCGCCCCTTGGGGACCGGCGGTTCGTCGCTGCCCGCGGGTGGCTTGTGGCTGGTCGCGCCGTTCCTCGCGCCCCTTGGGGACCGGCGGTTCGTCGCTGCCCGCGGGTGGCTTGTGGCTGATCGCGCAGTTCCCCGCGCCCCTTAGGGACCGGCGGTTCGTCGTTGTCCGCGGGTGCGTGGGGGCTGGTTGCGCAGTTCCCCGCGCCCCTTGGGGGGGCGTCGGTTCGTTGTCGGGTGCGAGTTCGTCGTGGTTGATCGCGCAGTTCCTCGCGCCCCTCAGGCACCTCCGGTTCGTCGTTGTCCGCGGGTGCGTGGGGGCTGATCGCGCCGTTCCTCGCGCCCCTCAGGCACCTCCGGTTCGTCGTTGTCCGCGGGTGCGTGAGGGCGCGCCGTTCCTCGTGTCCCTTCGGGGGCGGAAGGTTGTAGTCCAGATCTCGGTCACTAAATCTTCACTTCTCGTACAACCAGACCGGCAACTCGTGGGTCTGATCTTGCGAGTCAACAGACTCCTAGATCACCGGGCCCCGCGTGACAGCCCCCACGCACCGCGGAGCCCCTTCCCACCTGGGGAAACACATGCGCATCCGTGCCACCGTGGCCGTACTGACCGGCACCCTGGCTCTGTCCGCTCTCGTCGTGCCCGCCGCTCAGGCGGCCGATGAGCCGAACGCCCCGAAGTTCGCGCCCTTCGCCGCCGACATGCCGCTCGACGAGGTCGTCGGCGACACCAAGATCACGAAGGTCACCGTCAACGGCGGCAAGGACATCGTGCTCGGTACCACCGAGAAGAAGAAGGTCACCATCGCCGTGACCGCGACCGACCCCTCGGGGATCATCGCCGGCAGTGCTTTCCTGTGGCACGGCACGGACGTCGAGGCCGACATCGACGGTCTCATCTTCCCGGACGAGCTCATGGCCGACTGCAAGGTCGTGAACGCCACCACGTCCACGTGCACGTCCACCGTCGTGGTCGACCCGAAGGTCGACCTCTGGAGCAACACCCTGGCCGGCAAGTGGAAGGTCTCGGCCAGCGCGTACGGCGACGACGGTGACTACGTGGCCAAGGACGAGCTCGCTTCGGACGCCCGTATGCAGCGCAACGCCCGCCTCACCACCAACGCCTCCCCCGAGCCCGTCAAGAAGGGCAAGACCCTCACCGTCACCGGCGCCCTCACCCGCGCCAACTGGGAGACCTCCAAGTACGCGGGCTACACCAGCCAGCCGGTGAAGCTTCAGTACAAGAAGAAGGGTGCGACCTCCTACTCCACCCTGAAGACCATCACGTCCGACTCCAAGGGCAACCTGAAGACGACCGTGAAGGCCTCCGCGGACGGCTACTTCCGTTACGTCTTCGCCGGTACGTCCACGACCCCGGCCGTGACGTCGACCGGCGACTTCGTCGACGTCAACTAGTTCTCACACGCTGGTTCCCACGCGCGTACCTACGCCGGAAAGCGGCGGCCGACCCAGCGGAAGATGACCTCGATGATCAGTGAGGCCACCGCCGCGACCGCGACCGCTGCCCACGGCATCGTCGTGCCGACCAGCTTCAGCTGGAAGAAGTCCTGGAGCCACGGAACGGTGAGCACCAGCAGGAAGCCGAGACCCATCGTGCCGATCAGGCCGAGCCGCCACCATGTGTAGGGGCGGGCGATGATCGCGAGGACCCACATGGCGATCAGGAACAGCGCCAGCGTGGCCGCGCTGGTCTCGGCTTCCCGCGCTCCCGCGCCCGAGTAGTGGCTCCGGGCGAGGAGGTACGTGCAGAACGTCGCCACGCCCGCGACGACCCCGCCCGGGATCGCGTACCGCATGACCCTTCGTACGAAGTGGGGCTTGGCCCGCTCCTTGTTGGGCGCCAGGGCCAGGAAGAAGGCCGGGACGCCGATCGTCAGGGTGGAGAGGAGGGTGAGGTGGCGGGGCAGGAACAGGTACTCCACCTGCGAGCAGACCACCAGGAGTGCGATGACGACCGAGTAGACCGTCTTCACCAGGAACAGCGTCGCCACCCGCGTGATGTTGCCGATGACCCGGCGGCCCTCCGCGACCACCGAGGGCAGCGTCGCGAAGCTGTTGTTCAGGAGCACGATCTGGGCGACCGCCCGCGTCGCCTCGGAGCCCGAGCCCATGGAGACGCCGATGTCGGCGTCCTTGAGGGCCAGGACGTCGTTCACGCCGTCGCCCGTCATCGCGACCGTGTGGCCGCGTGACTGCAGAGCGCCCACCATGTCGCGCTTCTGCTGCGGGGTGACCCGGCCGAAGACGGAGTTGGCGTCCAGGGCCTCGGCCATCTCGCCCTGGTCAGTGGGGAGTTTGCGGGCGTCCACGGTGTTCTCGGCGCCCGGCAGGCTCAGCTTCCCGGCGACCGCGCCCACGGAGACCGCGTTGTCGCCCGAGATGACCTTCGCGCTGACGTCCTGCTCCTCGAAATACCGCAGGGTGTCGGCGGCGTCCGGGCGCAGCCGCTGCTCCAGGACGACCAGGGCGGTCGCGCGGGCCCCCTCGGCCACGTCCGGGTCGTCCAGTTCACCGGCGGCGCGGGCCAGGAGCAGTACGCGCAGGCCCTGCTGGTTGAGGTCCTCGATCTCGGCGAGGGACGGGTCACCGTCGGGCAGCAGCACGTCCGGGGCGCCGAGCAGCCACGTCGAGTCGCCGCCGTCGCCCTCGCTGAAGGAGGCGCCGCTGTACTTGCGGGCCGAGGAGAAGGGCAGCGACTCGGTGCAGCGCCACTCCTCGCTGTCGGGGTAGGCGTCGATGATCGCCTGGAGCGAGGCGTTGGGCCGCGGGTCGGATTCCCCCAGGGCGCCGAGCACCTTTCGTACGTACGCCTCGTCCGTGTCGCCCAGCGGGCGCAGCTCGGTGACGTCCATGCCGCCCTCGGTGAGGGTGCCGGTCTTGTCGAGGCAGACCGTGTCGACGCGGGCCAGGCCCTCGATCGCGGGGAGTTCCTGCACGAGGCACTGCTTGCGGCCGAGCCGGATGACGCCGATCGCGAAGGCGACCGACGTGAGGAGCACGAGCCCCTCGGGGATCATGGGGACGATGCCGCCCACGGTGTAGGCGACGGACTCCTTGAAGTTGTCGTCCTTGACGACGAGCTGGCTGATGATGAGGCCGATCGAGGTCGGGACCATCAGCCACGTCACGTACTTGAGGATCGTGGAGATGCCCGTGCGCAGCTCGGAGTGGACGAGCGTGAAGCGGCTGGCCTCCTCGGCGAGCTGCGCCGCGTACGCCTCGCGGCCGACCTTCGTGGCGGTGAACGCGCCGCCGCCCGCGACCACGAAGGAGCCCGACATCATCTTGTCGCCGGGCTTCTTGATGACCGGGTCGGCCTCACCGGTCAGGAGGGACTCGTCGACCTCGAGGCTCTCGGTCTCGACCGCCTCGCCGTCCACGACGATCTTGTCCCCCGGCCCCAGTTCCACCAGGTCGCCGAGGACGATCTCGGAGGTGGAGATCTCGGCCGCCGTGCCGTCGCGCCGCACGGTGGGTTTGGCCTCGCCGATGACCGCGAGTCCGTCCAGGGTCTTCTTGGCGCGCAGCTCCTGGATGATGCCGATGCCCGTGTTGGCAATGATCACGAACCCGAAGAGGGAGTCCTGGATCGGCGCGACGAAGAGCATGATCACCCAGAGCACGCCGATGATCGCGTTGAAGCGCGTGAAGACGTTCGCCCGGATGATCTCGGTGGTGGACCGGGAGCTGCGGATGGGTACGTCGTTCACCTCGCCGCGTGCGACCCGCTCGGCGACCTCGGCGGCGGTCAGACCCGTCGCGCGTCCGGTGGGCGGTGCCACCGGGTGGACCGGGTCGAGCTCGGCGCCCGCGTCGATATGCGTCATGGCATCGACGGTACGGGCGGGGCGTGGGCTTCACCCCTTGAGTGGCCCAAAGATCCGACCACGGTAGGAGACGGACCGTCCCGTGGTCGTACCGCAGTCCCGTGGTCGCGCGGGCGGCCGCGCGACGAACGGACTACTCGGCGGCGGGGGCCGCCTTGCGTGCCGCGTCCCGCTTGATCGCCGCGTCGCGGCCCCGCACGTACCAGATGCCGATCAGGCCGAGGCCCGCTCCGGCCAGGCAGGTCCACACCCACCAGGTGGCGTCGTGGTCGTCGAACCAGCCGTAGAACGGCAGCTGCACCAGGAAGAGGACGAACCAGAGGATCGTGCCGCCCGTGATGGTGGCGACGACGGGGCCCTCCAGGGGCTCGGGCGCCTCGTGCTTGGGGGTCCACTTCTCCATGCGCCTAGCTTACGAGCAGTCGGGGCGGGCTCCCGCGGGGGTCGGTCCGCCCTGGCGGCACAAGGGTCTACGCGCGGAGATAGCGAATTCCCCTTCATGTATTCATACTGAAACCGCTCGTTAATGGCTGGTTGTTTTCGTAAGAACAAACAAATCGATCATTGCCCACCACTTGACGATCTTCCCCCTTTCTCTGCGTTTCTCTGAGTCCACGAGGTCCCGCATGCCTTCCTCGGCCACCACCCCGGTCGACGCCAGCAAAGAGCCGCCGAAGCCCCCGCAGGGTGGCATCGACGGCTTCTTCAAGATCACCGAGCGGGGTTCCACCCTCGTCCGTGAGGTCCGAGGCGGCTTCGCCACCTTCTTCGCGATGGCCTACATCATCGTGCTGAACCCGATCATCCTGGGCAGCGCGAAGGACATGTACGGGCACCAGCTCGACAACGGCCAGCTGGTGACCGCGACCGCCGTGGTGGCCGCCTTCACCACGCTGCTCATGGGCGTCATCGGCAACGTCCCGATCGCGCTCGCCGCCGGTCTCGGCGTGAACACCGTGGTCGCCCTCCAGCTCGCGCCCCGCATGTCGTGGCCCGACGCGATGGGCATGGTCGTCCTCGCGGGCTTCGTCGTGATGCTGCTCGTGGCGACCGGACTGCGGGAGCGCGTGATGAGCGCCGTGCCGCTCGGTCTGCGCAAGGGCATCGCGATCGGCATCGGCCTCTTCATCATGCTGATCGGCCTCGTCGACTCCGGCTTCGTCTCGCGCATCCCGGACGCCGCGCACACCACGGTCCCGCTGCAGCTGGGCGGCGACGGGCACCTCAACGGCTGGCCCGTGCTCGTCTTCGTGCTCGGCGCGCTGCTCACCCTCTGCCTGATCGTGCGCAAGGTGCCGGGCGCGATCCTCATCAGCATCGTCGTCATGACCATCGTCGCGATGGTCATCAACGCGGTCGCGAAGGTGCCCTCCTGGGGCCTGACGACGCCCGAGTGGCCCGGCAACCCCGTCGCGACCCCGGACTTCGGCCTGGTCGGTCAGGTCAGCCTGTTCGGCGGCTTCGAGAAGGTCGGACTGCTCACCGGCATCCTCTTCGTCTTCACCGTGCTCCTGTCGTGCTTCTTCGACGCCATGGGCACGATCATGGGCGTCGGCGACGAGGCCAAGCTGACCGACGCCAACGGCAACATGCCGGGCATGAACAAGGTCCTGTTCGTCGACGGCATCGCGGTCGCCGCGGGCGGCGCCTCGTCCTCCTCGGCCACCACCTGCTTCGTGGAGTCCACGGCGGGCGTCGGCGAGGGCGCGCGTACGGGCTTCGCCAACATCGTCACCGGCGGTCTCTTCACCGTGGCGCTGTTCCTCACGCCCATCGCGACGATGGTCCCGTCGCAGGCGGCCACGCCCGCGCTGCTCGCGGTCGGCTTCCTGATCCTGTCCGGCTCGATCGGCCAGATCGACTGGGCGGACTTCACCATCGCGATCCCGGCGTTCCTGACGATGGTGATGATGCCGTTCACGTACTCGATCACGAACGGCATCGGCATCGGTTTCATCAGTTTCACCGCGCTGCGTCTGGCCTCGGGCCGCGGCCGCGAGGTGCCGGCCGCGATGTACATCGTGTCGGCCGTCTTCGCCTTCTACTACCTGATGCCGGCGCTCGGCCTCACGTAAGGGCGCGTATCGCGTGAATGCCTACGGGGCGGCCATCAGGCCGCCCCGTAGAACTTTTCCGTCTCCTCGACGGCGCTCTGGAAGCGCTCGTCGAAGTCACCACGGATGAGCGTCCCGACCACGTAGTCCTGGACGCTCATTCCCCTCTTGGCGGCGTGCTGCTTGAGCCGGTCGAGCAGCTCACCGTCTATTCGCAGGCTGAGCACTGTCGATCCCATGCGTGCCAGGGTCCCCGCCGTTCCGCGGGCCGCGTCTCACTTTCCGCGGCCACCTCACTCATATGGGTGACGAAAGGGTTCCGTGACCCTTGTCGCGGGAAACCAGGTGGTCTTTAGCTAGAGTAATGAGTTACTCTAACGAACATGCCGGACCTCTCCCATGGTGACGACGCCGCCGCCGTGAACTCCCTGCGCTCCGCCGTGATGCGCCTGTCCCGTCGACTCAAGCACCAGCGGGTCGACGAGTCGCTGAGCCCCACCGAGATGTCGGTGCTCGGCACCCTCGCCCGCTGCGGCCACGCCACCCCCGGTGAGCTGGCCCGCAAGGAACACGTGCAGCCGCCGTCGATGACCCGCATCGTCGCGCTGCTCGAAGCCAAGGGTCTCGTCCGGCTCGAGCCGCACCCGGAGGACCGCCGCCAGAAGGTGGTGACCCAGACGGAGACGGCCGAGGCCATGCTCGAGGAGAGCCGCCGCAAGCGGAACGCCTGGCTGGCCGGCCTGGCCGAGCACCTCGACGAGGACGAGTGGGCGCGACTGCGCGCCGCCGCCCCCGTCCTGGAGAAGCTCGCGCACTTGTAAGCAGCGGGCAGCACGACCAGCACGAGACCAGCACGACCAGTACCACCAGTACGACGCCAAGGAGGCGAACGCACTTTGAGTACGGGATCCGGAGCAGACTCCGCCCCCGCACCAACCACCCTCGACAAGACCCCTGCCGCCAAGCAGTCGATGTTCAGCTCGCTGAAGATCCGCAACTACCGGCTCTTCGCCTCCGGCGCCGTTGTCTCCAACACCGGCACGTGGATGGCGCGCATCACCCAGGACTGGCTGGTCCTGAGCCTCACAGGCTCCTCGGCCGCGGTCGGCATCACCACCGCGATGCAGTTCCTGCCGATGCTCCTGTTCGGCCTCTACGGCGGTGTCATCGCCGACCGCTTCGCCAAGCGGAAGCTGCTCTTCTGCACCCAGGGCGCGATGAGCATCAGCGGCCTGTTCCTGGCGGCGCTCACCCTGAGCGGCAACGTCCAGGTCTGGCACGTCTACCTCGCGGCCTTCTTCACGGGCCTCGTCACGGTCGTCGACAACCCGACCCGGCAGTCCTTCGTGTCCGAGATGGTGGGACCCGACCAGGTCCGCAACGCCGTCTCGCTGAACTCGGCGAACTTCCAGTCCGCCCGCCTCATCGGCCCCGCCGTGGCGAGTGGTCTCACCGCCGCCGTCGGACCCGGCTGGGCGTTCCTCGCCAACGGCCTGTCCTTCCTCGCGCCGCTCACCGGCCTGATGCTGATGCGCACCCGCGAGCTGCACCCCACCCCGCGCAAGCCGCGCGGCAAGGGGCAGCTGAGGGAGGGCCTGAACTACGTCTCCAAGCACCCCGAGCTGATCTGGCCGATCGTCCTCGTCGGCTTCGTCGGCACCTTCGGGTTCAACTTCCCGATCTGGCTGAGCGCCTTCGCGGACGACATCTTCCACGGCGGCGTGGGGATGTACGGCCTGTTCAACACCCTGATGGCGATCGGCTCCCTCGCGGGCGCGCTGCTCGCCGCCCGCCGCGGGACCTCACGCCTGAGGCTGCTCGCCGGGGCCGCGATCGCCTTCGGCGTGCTGCAGATCGTGGCCGCGTTCGCGCCCGAGCTCTGGATGTTCGTCGCACTGATCGTGCCCATCGGCATCCTGGGCCTGACGGTGAACGTCACCGCCAACTCCTCGGTCCAGATGGCCACCGACCCCGAGATGCGGGGCCGCGTCATGTCCCTCTTCATGATGGTCTTCACCGGCGGCACGCCGCTCGGCGGCCCGCTCTTCGGCTGGCTCGCCGACGCGTACGGGGTGCGCGTGAGCATGGCCGCCGGCGGCGTCATCTGCGCCGTGGCCGCGGTCGGGGTCGGCCTGATGCTGGCCCGCGCCGCGAACCTGCGGCTCAAGGTGGATCTGCGGCGCGGGCAGCAGCACGTGCAGTTCGTGCCGCGGGAGCTGGCGACGGCGGCGTGAGCGGCTGCCCGGTCAGACCCGCCGGGCCAGGATCTGGCCCGGCCAGGTGCCGTCCTGCTCGACGAAGGACTCGGTCCGCGTGAAGCCGTTGCGCTCGTAGAACGCGACGAGCTTGCCGTCGCCGCCCGCGTAGCAGTCGACCCGGAGCAGGGAGACCCCCTGTCTCCGGGTTTCCTCTGCCGCGTGCGCCAGGAGGGCGGCTCCCGCCCCTGTCCCGTGCCGGGAGGCCAGCAGATGGATGTAGCGCTCCGGCTCGTCCACCGGGTCGATGTACGACCCCGGGCCGTCGGTCAGCGTGAGCGTGCCGACCGGCAGTCCACCGATCTCCGCGATCCAGGGGGAGCCGGTGGTCACGTACTTCTCGACCAGAGCGATGGTCTTCGGATTGGCCGACCAGGGCTTGTCGCCCCACTGCCCGGTACGCCCCTGCGAGACCAGCCAGGCGACGGCCTCGTCGAACAGGGCGAGAACGGTGGGGATGTCGTCGGGACCGGCGGGCCGGATGGCTATGTGGCTGTGGCTGTCCATGCGGCTTTCTCTCCCCCACCCCGCCCCTTCCCGAAACTGGGGAGGTGGTCGGTCGACGGCCGTTGGCCGGGGCCGGTTAACCTCGACCACGTGGACCCGAAAACCAGGAACCGGATCATGGCCGGTGTGCTCGTGCTGATGTTCGTCGTCGTGGCGGTGGCGGCCGCGGTCGGCCAGTGAGGCGATGACCGCGGCCGCACGCACGCCCTGATCACCCGCTGATCACCCGCTGATCAGTCGCCGATCAGTCGCTGATCACCAGGCGAAGGACTCCGGCGAGGGCCCCGGCCCCGGGAAGATCTCGTCCAGGGAGTCGAGCAGCTCGGCCGGGAGTTCCAGCTCGACGGCGCGCAGTGCGCTGGTGAGCTGCTCCGACGTACGCGGCCCGACGATCGGCCCGGTGATGCCGGGCCGGGTGAGCAGCCAGGCGAGCGCCACCTCACCCGGCGCGAGGCCGTGCTTGTCGAGCAGGTCCTCATACGCCTGGACCTGCGCGCGCACCTCGGGCTTCGCCAGATCCTGGGCGGCGCGTCCGCCGGTACGCCGCTTGCCCTCGCCCTCCTTCTTCAGGACGCCGCCGAGCAGCCCGCTGTGCAGCGGCGACCAGGGGATGACGCCGAGGCCGTAGTCCTGGGCGGCCGGGATCACCTCCATCTCGGCGCTGCGCTCGGCGAGGTTGTAGAGGCACTGCTCGCTGACGAGGCCGTAGCTGCCGCGGCGCGCGGCGATCTCGTTGGCCTGGGCGATCTTGTATCCGGGGAAGTTCGATGAACCCGCGTAGAGGATTTTGCCCTGGGTGATGAGGGTATCGATCGCCTGCCAGATCTCCTCGAACGGAGTGCGGCGGTCGATGTGGTGGAACTGGTAGATGTCGATGTAGTCGGTCTGCAGGCGCTTGAGGGAGGCCTCCACCGACCGGCGGATGTTGACCGCGGAGAGCAGGTCGTGGTTGGGCCACGCGGGCTTTCCGTCCAGGGCCATGTTCCCGTACATCTTGGTGGCGAGGACGGTCTTGTCCCGTCGGTCGCCGCCCTGCGTGAACCACGTGCCGAGGATCTCCTCGGTGCGGCCCTTGTTCTCGTCCCACCCGTAGACATTGGCGGTGTCGAAGTAGTTGATGCCCGCGTCGAGCGCGGCGTCCATGATCGTGTGGCTGTCGGGCTCGTTGGTCAGTGGCCCGAAGTTCATGGTCCCGAGCACGAGTCGACTGACCTTGAGTCCTGTGCGTCCCAGCTGCGTGTACTTCATGGGTGCCAAGCCAACGACTTGGAGTGCGCTCTATGCAAGGGTGCGCGCCCCGCGGGGGATCACGAACCGCCGAGCCAGCCCGCCGCGTCGAGGCGGAACGCGTCCGGCGGCACGACCGTGCGCAGGTCGTCCTGGAGCGTGCGCAGGCGCCCCGCGCCGAGCTGACCGGCCCACTCCGCGTGCAGCGCGTCGAAGATCGCCGCCGAGCGGCGCAGTGCGTCGATGCCGTGCGGGGTGAGGCGGACGAGCTTGCGGCGGGCGTCGGCGGGGTCGTCGGTGCGTTCCGCGTAGCCCAGGGTGATGAGGCGGTCGACGGTCTTGCCCGCGGCCTGCTTGGAGACGCCGAGCCGCCGGCCCACCTCGCTGGCGCTCGCGCCCCGTACGCCGATCGCCTGCATCGCGAAGCCGTGGGCGGGGCGTACGTCCGGGTGGCCCTGGCGGGCCAGCTCGGAGTGCAGGCGGTCGATCAGGGTGCGGAACCCGGCGAAGAGGAGCAGCGGCAGCTCGAAGCCACGCCCGTCGCTGTCGTCGCCTGCGCCGCGCCCGTCGCTGTCGTCGCCGTCCGCCGAAAGGCCCTTGCCGGAATCGACAACCTGGTTTACCTTCTTATCGTCAACCACGTTGTCCATCGTAGGGGGTACCTCTTGTTCACCGAGCACACCGCGGAAACCGCACCGGCCGCGTCCCGCGCCGCGATCGAGCGCACCGCCACCGCCTTCGGGAAGACGCCGAACGCGGTGGCGCGGCTCGCCGAGTCGCCCGAACTGCTCAACGGCTTCCTGGAGTTGAGCGCGTCCTTCGAGGGGTCGACGCTGGAGCCGGTGGCGCGGGAAGTCGTCGTCATGACCGTCGCCGTGCGCAACGACTGCCACATCTGCGTGACCATGCACACGGGCAAGCTGCGCAAGCTCGGCGCGGACACGGAGCTGATCGCCGCGCTGCGTGAGGGGAAGGCGCTGACCGACGAACGCCTGGAGGCGGTACGGCAGTTCACCCTGGAGGTGCTTGCGACCGCGGGAGGCGTGGGGGACGACGACCTCAAGGCATTCCTCGCCCACGGCTACACGAAGCGCAACGCCCTCGAAGTCGTCCTCGGCATCGGCACGTACACGATGTCAACCCTGGCGAACCGGCTGACGCGGGCCACGTGACGGGGCTTCCCCCGGCTTTCCGGGGGAGCGCGGCCGGTACATCACCCACCGCAGCGCCACCTCCACCGGCCCCCGCAGCCCCGCCCGCTCCATCGCGAACGCCCCCGCGACCGTCAGCAGCCACACGCCCACCGCGAACAACGCCATGGTCGCGCTCGTCAGATGCTCGCCGAGGCCGAGGCCCCACGCGGCGAGGACCGGGGCGAAGAGCAGGGAGTGGGCGAGGTAGCAGGAGAGCGAGCGCTTCCCGACGGCGGAGACGGCGGTGACGGCGGTCGAGGCGACGACGGCCGCACCCGCCTTCCTCCCCGCGCGGCGGGACCCGCGCCTGGTCCACCACGCCACGAACAGCGCCACGACCGCCACGTACCCGAGCCCGGCCGCGTTCCCCGTGACGTCCCGCAGCACGGTCAGCGCCCCGCTCTCGCTCTGGGCGTCGTCCGGCACGGTGATCACCCCGACGTGGGCGAGTGCCGAGGGCAGCGCACCCAGCCACCCCACCGCGATGCCGATCACGGCGGTCCGGCGCAACAGGGGCAGGTGGCGCGCGGGTTCCTCCAGCACGCGCTTCCTGGCGGCCCAGAAGCCGAGCAGGAAGATGAGGTAGGCGCCACCCACCAGTGACAGCGGGGCCGCGGCGAAGGTGACGAACAGGCCGGTCGAGAAGCGGGTGCCCGCAGCCGTCAGCCAGTTCGCCTCACCCGCGCCGTACGCCTCGGCCCCCGGCTCCGCGCCCGCGTCGCCCAGGGATCCCAACTCGCCGGACAGGGCCGCCTCGACGACCGGCTGCGCGGCGAGCAGCACGTACTGCGCGGCGGCGACCCAGATCCACCAGGTCAGCGCGCGGTCACCGCGCCGCAGGAAGAGCCAGCCGAGGACGAGACTGATCAGCCCGTAGAAGCCGACGATGTCCCCGCCCATCAGCAGGGTGGCGTGCAGCAGACCGATGACGACCAGACAGAGACTGCGCCTTCGCAGCAGCCGTACGGCGTCCCGTTCGGAGGTCCCCGCGGCCTTCTGGCGCAGGAAGAGCTGCATCATCCCGTACCCGAAGAGGAACGCGAAGAGCGGATAGACGCGCAGGTCGAGGGCGGTGATCATGCTGAACTGCACGGCGTGATCGGCCCATCCGCCGTCCACCGGCTGCCACCCGGAAGGCCCGTGCCGGGCCGCCGTCAGATGGAACGCGGTGTTGGAGAGCACGATGAACAGCAGCATCAGCCCCCGCGCGAGGTCGGGCGCGAGTGCCCGCTCCCCGGGGGGCACGGCCGCGGGGCGGGGCGCGTGCGCTTCGGACCGTGGCGGGGCGTCATCAGTGCTCTCGACCGTCATACCGGCACGCTAGAAAGACGAATCCTGCCCGGACATCAGCCTTTCGTCCAGCCCCGGCAGCCGAAGGGATACGACCCCTGTTTCAGGCGGTGGTCGAAAGTTCGGCGGGTGCTGGATGCGTCGGCCCGTACGGTGTGCCCAGGCCCCACGCCTGGTGCATGGCGTCCGCGAAAGCCGCCGCCAGCTTGTGTTCGCCGCTCGCGTTCGGGTGCGTGCCGTCGTACGTGTCGTGGTCGATGTCGTACGACGGCGGCGTCGAGGCCAGGAGCAGTGGGGAGGTGCCCGTGTCGAGGTCCGCTGCCGCCTTCGCGAGGAGCACGTTGAAGCGGAACACCTCCGCCGCGAACGGCGCGTCCGTCCTGGCCCGGATGTTCGGGATGACCGGGAGCAGGACGAGGCGGATGCGCGGGTTGGCCGACCTCGCCGCCGAGACGAAGCGGCGTACGTTCTCCGCCGTCTGTTCCGCGTTCGTGTAGAAGCCCAGGTCGATCAGGCCGAGGGAGATGAGCAGGACGTCGGGGCGGTCCTCCCGGACCGCGTCCGCTATCTGGGGCGCCATGTGCAGCCAGCCCTCGCCCCACCCCGCGAAGTGGTGGCGGGGGAAGTCGGGGTCGCTGCCGGCGTAGGCGTACGAGACCGGTTCGCCGGAGACCTTGTCGTGCAGCGCGTCGCGCGGGCCCACCACCGCGAAACCCTCCTCGCCGAGCGAGGACCGCAGGTGCTGCCACATCCGGTGGCGCCAGGTGTGTTCCCCCGCGCTGCCGATCGTCATGGAGTCGCCGACGAACATGAACCTGAGCATCCGCTCATCATCGCGGATCAAAGCCCCGGCCTGCGATGTGAGGCCGGCCACCCGATGTGAGGCTCAACACCCGGCGAACGTCCGTCCCTGGCCGCGGGGGTGGCAGGCTTGGGCCATGCGTTCACTGCGTTCTTCGATGGGTGCCGCCGCCGGGTGCCTGGTCCTGCTGAGTGCCGCCGGCCCCGCCGCCGCCGACGACAGCCACGACGGGTTCACCATCAAGGACCCCCGCATCATCGAGTCCAGCGGCCTCGCCGCCTCCCGGGCCCACCCGGGCGTCCACTGGACGCACAACGACCAGGACAAGAACGGCGCGCTGCTCTACGCGGTGGACGGCAAGACCGGCGAGACCGTCGCCACGATCACCATGACCGGCGTCGGGAAGCCCCGCGACGTGGAGGCCGTCTCCGTCGGCGCGGACGGCAACATCTACGTAGGCGACATCGGAGACAACCTCGGCGGCACCTGGTCCCACGTGTGGATCTACAAGCTGCCCGAGCCGAAGAAGCTCGGCGACCGGACCGTGCGCGCCACGCAGTACACGGTGAAGTACGAGGACGGCGCGCGCGACGCCGAGGCCCTGATGGTCCACCCGAAGACCGGCCGCATCTACATCGCCGACAAGAAGGAGGAGGGCGGCGCGCTGTACGAGGGGCCCGCCCAGATGTCCTCCTCCGGCGTCAACGTCTTCAAGCGCCTGGGCACCACCGGCCTTTGGACCACGGACGGCGCCTTCTCGCCCGACGGGAAGCAGCTCGCCCTGCGCGGGTATCTCGGCGGCGTCTCGTACACCTGGAAGGGCGAGGGCAAGAAGCCCGAGCGCGAGGGGCGGCTGAGCGTGCCGTTGCAGCGGCAGGGCGAGTCCGCGACGTACACCCTGGACGGGACGACCATCCTGTACGGCTCCGAGGGCGGGCAGAGCGAGGTCGAGCCCGTCGAGGTCGAGGGAGCGGGCGGCGGCCACGACTCCGCGTCAGGCGGCGGGAGTTCCGGTGAGTCGGGGGACGGCTCCGGGCTCGACGGTGACCTCAAGGTGGGCGGGCTTGCGCTGGCCGCCGTGCTCGTGGCCTTCTTCGCGCTGAAGCGGGTGTTCCGCCGGAAGTAGCGGGCCGGGCCTCACGCCTGCTTGGCGGCGCCCGTCTCCTCCTCGCGCCGGGCCACCAGGACGTCGAGGCCGTCCAGCAGGCGTTGCAGGCCGAACTCGAAGTGGTCGAACTGCGGGCCGAACGCGTCGTCGGAGAGACCGGCGAGGTGGGGGTAGCGGCCGCTGGTCATGATGCGTTCGAGGGTCGGCTGCTGCGCCTCCCAGAACGCCTCGTCCGTCAGGCCGGTCTTCTTGACCGCCTCCACCTCGTGCACCTGGGTGCGGGCGACCCCGGTGACGTACCCCTCGACCATGATGATCACGCCGATCAGCTCGGGGTCGGTCAGGCCCATCGACTTGATCCCGGCCAGGGTCAGTTCGAGGCCGCCGACCGAGCCGGGGCCGAGCACCGGGCGTGCCTGGTTGACCTGGAGCAGCCAGGGGTGTTCGCGGTAGAGGACGAGTGTCTCGCGGGCGTACGCCTCGACGGCCTCGCGCCAGCCGCCGGTCGGGGGCGCGGCGTCGGGGGCCGGCATGTAGACCCGGTCCAGCATCAGGTCGAGCAGTTCGCCCTTGCCCGGGACGTAGCGGTACAGGGACATCGTGCCGGTGCCGAGTTCCGTGGACAGGCGGCGCATGGAAACCGCCGTGAGCCCTTCGGCGTCCGCGAGCCGCACCGCCTCGGTGACGATCCGGTCCAGGGTGAGGCCGGGCTTGGGGCCGCGCGTGGGGCGTTCGCCCTCACCCCAGAGCAGCTCCAGGCTGTGGGCGATGTCGCTGCCGGTGCGCTGGGTGGGGTCGCCGGAACCGCCGTTCGTGCTCGTCATGACGCTCAGCCTAATCGCCGGACCAGAAATTGGGTACGGTGTACCCGAAAAAACTGGGTACGGTGTACTCTCTATTGAGTACGGCGTACCCAAAGGGGCGCGGACGGGGCGCGGGAAGAGTTGGAGGGGCAGTGAGCGAGACGACGAACGACTACGCGGTACAGGCCGAGGGGCTCGACAAGCGCTACGGCGAGAAGAAGGCCCTGGACGCCTTCGATCTGCGCGTGGCGCGCGGCACGGTGCACGGACTGCTCGGCCCGAACGGCGCGGGCAAGACCACCGCCGTACGCATCCTCTCGACGCTGGTGCGCCTCGACGGCGGCCGGGCCGAGGTCGCGGGGGCCGACGTGGTGCGACAGCCCGACGTGGTGCGCGGCCGCATCGGTCTGACCGGCCAGTACGCGGCCGTCGACGAGGTCCTCACCGGGCGGCAGAACCTGGAGATGTTCGGCCGCCTCTTCCACCTCGGCGGCAAGCGGGCACGGCGGCGCGCCCAGGAACTCCTCGAACAGTTCGACCTGGTGGACGCGGCGGACAAGGGAGCGGGCCAGTACAGCGGCGGCATGCGGCGCAGGCTCGACCTCGCGGCCTCGATGATCCTCGCGCCCGCCGTCCTCTTCCTGGACGAGCCGACCACCGGACTCGACCCGCGCAGCCGCCTCGAGGTCTGGGACACCGTACGGAAGCTGGTCGCGGACGGCACGACCGTCCTGCTCACCACGCAGTACCTGGAGGAGGCCGACAAGCTCGCCTCCCGGATCACCGTCATCGACCAGGGCCGCGCCATCGCCGACGACACCCCGGACGGCCTGAAGAACACGGTGGGCGGCAGCTACCTGGAGGTCGTGGTCCGCGACACCGCCGACCTGCCCGCGGCCCTGAAGGCCGTCGCCCGCGTCGCCGAGGGCGTGCCCGAGTCCGTCGACCTGGAGCGCCGCGTCCAGGCGGCCGTCACCGACCGGGTCGCCGCCCTGACGGACGTGGCGCGGACCTTGCAGGAGCAGGGCGTCGCCGTGGAGGACATCGGACTGCGCAGGCCGAGCCTCGACGACGTGTTCCTGCGCCTGACGGGACACCGCACGGAAGCCGAGACGGGCGCGGCCGCTCCCGCGGAAGCCGCCGCACGCATCGACGAGAAGACGGGAGCCGCGGCATGAGCGCCGTACTGGCATCGGAACCACTGGCCGCCGACACCTCGCGCGGACGCCTCTACTGGGCGCTCGCCGACACCTGGAACGTCACCCGCCGCTACCTCACCCATTTCCAGCGCCAGCCCGTCAACATCGCCTGGCAGCTGGGCTTCCCGATCATCTCCGTGCTCCTGTACGGCTTCGTCTTCGGCGAGGCCATGAAGGTGCCCGGCGGTGGCGACGACGGCGACTACAAGCAGTTCCTGATGCCCGGCATGTTCGTGATGACCATGGCCTTCGGCTTCATGAACACCGCGATGGCGGTCGTCACGGACTCCACCAAGGGCGTCATCGACCGCTTCCGTTCGATGCCGATGGCGCCGTCTGCGGTCGCCGCGGGGCGCGGGCTCGCCGACCTGATCGTGGCCTGCGCCGAGCTGACGATCCTCGCGCTGACCGCGCTCGCGATCGGCTGGCGCTCCAGCGCCGGACTGCCCGAGACCCTGGCCGCCTTCGCGCTGCTGCTCCTTCTGCGGTTCAGCCTGATCTGGGTCGGCGTGTTCCTGGGCCTCGTGGTGCCGACCCCCGAAGCGGCGGGCGGGCTCTACGCGGTCGCCTTCCCGCTCACCATGATCTCCAGCGTCTTCGTCGCGCCCTCGCTGATGCCGGACTGGCTCGCGCCGGTCGCCGCCTGGAACCCGGTCTCCTCCACGGGCACGGCGGCACGCGAACTGTTCGGCAACCCCGGGGCCGGCGGGGCGAGCTGGGTCGAGCAGAACGCGGTCCTGATGGCCGTGCTCTGGCCCCTCGCGATCTCACTCCTGTTCCTGCCGCTCGCGGTACGCAAGTTCAAGCAGCTGAGCAGGTGAAAGCAGAGTTCCCCGCGCCCGAAGGGGCGCGGGGAACTGCGCGACCAGCCACAAAGCACCCGCAGGTGACAGTGAGACCTCAGAGCTTCTCGATGACGTAGTCGATGCACTTCGTCAGCGCCTCGACGTCCGCAGGGTCGATCGCCGGGAACATCGCCACCCGCAACTGATTGCGGCCCAGCTTGCGATACGGCTCGGTGTCCACGATCCCGTTCGCACGCAGAGCCTTCGCCACAGCGGCAGCGTCGATCTCGTCCGCGAAGTCGATCGTGCCGATGACCTGCGAACGCTTGGCCGGGTCCGAGACGAACGGCGTCGCGTACTTCGACTCCTCGGCCCACCCGTACAGCGCCTGCGACGAGGCGGCCGTGCGGCCGGTCGTGAACTCCAGGCCGCCCTGCGAGTTCATCCAGTCCAGCTGCTCACCGAGCAGGAAGAGCGTGGCGAGCGCCGGGGTGTTGTACGTCTGGTTCTTGCGGGAGTTGTCGATCGCCGTGGGCAGGCTGAAGAACTCCGGGACGTGCCGCCCGCTCGCGTGGATACGCTCCGCACGCTCGATGGCCGCCGGGGAGAACGCCGCGATCCACAGGCCGCCGTCCGACGCGAAGGACTTCTGCGGGGCGAAGTAGTAGACGTCCGTCTCGGCGATGTCGACCGGCAGGCCGCCCGCGCCGGAGGTGGCGTCCACCAGGACGAGCGAACCCTCGTCCGCGCCTGCCACCCGCTTGACGGGGGCCGCGACGCCGGTCGAGGTCTCGTTGTGCGTGAAGGCGTAGACGTCCACGCCCGCCTCGGCCTGCGGCTCCGGGTGCGTACCCGGCTCGCTCGAGATCACCGTGGGCTCGGCGAGCCACGGGGCGAGCTTCGATGCCTTGGCGAACTTGGAGGAGAACTCACCGAACGTGAGGTGCTGCGACTTGTTCTCGATGAGGCCGTGCGTCGCGACGTCCCAGAAGGCGGTGGAGCCGCCGTTGCCCAGGATCACCTCGTACCCCTCGGGGAGGGAGAAGAGGTCGCGCACACCCTCGCGCACCTTGCCGACCAGGTTCTTGACCGGGGCCTGGCGGTGGGAGGTGCCGAGCAGAGAGGTACCGGTGGCGGCGAGCGCGTCCAGCGCCTCCGTGCGCACCTTGGAGGGGCCCGCGCCGAAACGTCCGTCGGCGGGCTTGATGTCAGCGGGAATCTGGATCTCAGCCACGGGAGGAGCCTAACGGCTTACGGCGCCGTGGCCTTCCGGTGTCCGTCCGGTGAGACCGCCGCCTTCGCGGATGCATATTGAGGGCATGGATAGGGGCATGAGTGATCTCGGAGGCGTGGAAGAGGAACTGCGGGGAGCCGTGCGGGGGGAGGTGGACTTCTCCGTCACCGCGCGGGCCCTGAACACCATGGACGCGTCCAACTACCGCAGAGTGCCGCTCGGCGTCCTCGCCCCGCGCGACGCGGACGACGTGGCGGCGGCGCTCGCCGTGTGCCGGGAGCGCGGGGTGCCGGTCGTGGCCCGCGGCGCCGGCACGTCCATCGCCGGGCAGGCGACCGGCACGGGGCTCGTCCTCGACTTCACGCGGCACATGAACCGGATCGTGTCCCTGGACGCCGAGTCGCGGACCGCGGTCGTCCAGCCCGGCGTCATCTGCGACGGCCTGCGGGGAGCGGCGGCCCCGCACGGCCTGACCTTCGGCCCCGACCCGTCCACCCACAACCGCTGCACCCTGGGCGGCATGATCGGCAACAACTCCTGCGGCTCGCACTCGGTCGCCTGGGGCACGACCGCCGACAACGTCGCCTCGCTCTCGGTCGTCAGCGGCGCGGGCGAGCGGCTCACGCTGGGGCAGGGCTGGACCGGTGCTCCGGAGGGCCTGCGGGCGCTGGTGGAGGGGGAGTTGGAGCTCCTGCGCACCGGTTTCCCCGAGCTGCCTCGCCGTATCTCCGGTTATGCGCTCGACGCCATGCTCCCCGAGCGGGGCGTCGACCTGGCCCGCGCCTTCTGCGGCTCCGAGGGCACGCTCGGCGTGATCACGGAGGCCGTCGTACGCCTCGTCGACTCGCCACGCGCGCGTGCCCTCGCGGTCCTCGGGTACGCCGACGAGAGCGCGGCGGCGGAGGCCGCGGCCGGGCTGCTGCCGTACGGGCCGCTGACGGTGGAGGGGATGGCGGCCGACCTCGTACGGGGGTCCGAGGGGCTGCCCAAGGGCGGCGCCTGGCTGTTCGCGGAGACGGGCGGCGCGAGCGAGAGTGAGGCACGCGCGCGTGCGGAGGCGATCACGCGGGCGGTCGCCGGGGACACGGTGGACTCGGTGGTCGTGACGGACCCGGCGGGACAGCGCGTGCTGTGGCGGGTCCGTGAGGACGCCAGCGGGACGGCGACACGGATGCCGGACGGCAGCGAGGCGTGGCCGGGGTGGGAGGACTGCGCGGTGCCTCCGGCCCGACTGGGGGCGTACTTGCGGGACTTCCGGGGGCTGCTCGCCGAGCACGGCCTGCGCGGCACCCCGTACGGACACTTCGGGGACGGCTGCATTCACGTACGCATCGACTTCGACCTGATGAGCGAGGTGGGCGTGCGCCGCTTCCGGCGCTTCTCCGAGGACCTGGCGCTGCTCGTGGTCGCGCACGGGGGCTCGCTGTCGGGCGAGCACGGGGACGGCCAGGCGCGGGCCGAGCTGCTTCCCACGATGTACGGGGCTGACCTCGTCCGGCTGTTCGAGCGGGTGAAGGGGGTGTGGGACCCGGCGGACGTGCTGAATCCGGGGATGCTGGTGCGGCCCGCGCCGCTGGACTCGAACCTGCGGTTCGACCCGCTGCCGCGGCAGCCGGTGGACGTGGCCTTCGGCTACCCGCATGACGGCGGGGACTTCTCGGCGGCGGTGCGGCGGTGCGTGGGCGTCGCCAAGTGCCGCACCACGTCCGCCGGTTCGGGGGGCGGGGTGATGTGCCCGTCCTTCCGGGCGACGGGCGAGGAGGAGCACTCCACGCGGGGCCGGGCGCGCCTCCTGCACGAGATGCTCGCGGGCGACGTGGTCACGGACGGCTGGCGCTCGGAGGAGGTACGGGACGCGCTGGACCTCTGCCTGTCCTGCAAGGGCTGCCGGTCGGACTGTCCGGTGGGCGTGGACATGGCCACGTACAAGGCGGAGTTCCTGCACCACCACTACGAGGGCCGCAGGCGCCCCGCGGCGCACTACGCGATGGGCTGGCTGCCGCTGTGGCTGCGTCTGGCCTCGCGGACGCGGACGGCGGGGGCCGCCAATGCGCTGGCCGGGGTGGGGGTGCTGGCGTCGCTGGCCAAGAGGGTGGGCGGGATCGCACCGGAGAGGGAGATCCCGCGCCTCGCGGGCGAGACGTTCCGCCGATGGTTCCGGGAGAGGCGTCCCGCCACGGCTCCCGAGGGGCCGACGGTCGTGCTCTGGCCGGACACGTTCACGGACCACCTGTCACCGGCGGTGGGCCGGGCGGCCGTGCGGGTCCTCGAGGACGCGGGGCTGCGGGTGGTGGTGCCGCCGGGGGACGTGTGCTGCGGCCTGACGTACGTGTCGACGGGGCAACTGGACCGCGCCCGCACGGTGATGCGGAGGACCCTGGACCGGATGGGACCGCTCCTCGACTCGGACGCGCCGCTGGTGGTCCTCGAACCGAGCTGCGCGGCGGCGCTGAAGTCGGACTTGGTGGAACTGCTGCCCGGCGACGAGCGAGCGGGCGAACTGGCCGCCCGAGTACGGACGTTCGCGTCGGTCCTGGAGGAACTGGCACCGGAGTGGTCGCCGCCGCGGATCGGCCGCCCGGTGGTGGGTCAGACGCACTGCCACCAGCACGCGGTGCTCGGCGACGCTGCGGAACGACGCCTGCGCGAGAAGGCGGGCCTGGTGGGCGAGTTGAGCGGCGGCTGCTGCGGACTCGCGGGCAACTTCGGCTTCGAGGCGGGCCATTACGAGGTCTCCGTGGCCTGCGCGGAGGAACAACTGCTCCCGGCGGTACGAAGCGCAGCCCCGGAGCCGGAGGGCGGCCCCGTGATCCTGGCGGACGGCTTCTCCTGCCGAACCCAGCTGGAACAGCTGGGGGAGGGGTCACGGGGGCGGCATCTGGCGGAGGTGCTGGCGGAGGGGCTGGACGGGGGCTGAGGGGGCGCGGGAGTCACACATTCCGGACGGGGGCGGCCGGGTCACGGGGCCGGGGTGCCGCCCACGACGCCGGAGCTCCGGCATCACGCGGCGAGGCCTCGCCCCCACCCACCCGCCCCCGCCTGGCCGGGCGTCACCGGCCCGCCCCCGCGCCAGAGAACCCTGTGACCCTCAGCCCCAGCCGTCACCAGCCGTCACCGCCAGCCGTCACCGCCAGCCGCGCTGCCGGCCCGCGGTGCCGGCCCGCGGTGCGCCCGTCTCCGCGCCCCTCGCGTCCGCCTCGCCCGCCCGCAACTCCCAGTACAAGCGGGCCGACGTCCCGCACACCAGGGGCATGACCAGCGGAGGGAGCAGGAGCAGGGCCACGGTCGTGGGAAAAATCTGCACCAGTACGCCGGTGATCCATACGTTGTCATCGCTGAGCCACAACATGCCGAGCCCGGCGTAGTGGGCGAGGGGGGCGGCCGCGTACCCGGCCAGGAGGACGACGAGTGCGGCGCCCGCGACGGACAGCGTGCCGAGGCCGAGGGTGCGCATACGCGCCCGGCGGGTCAGCACCCAGGAGCGGTACAGGGCCACGAACGGAGAGCGGCCCTCCAGCACCGTCTCGGCGGTGGCCAGCGACAGGCGGAAGTAGAGCAGCGGGCCCAGGCACATGACGGCGATCGGCAGCACCCAGCCCACCAGCGTGTAGAGCGGGGTCGCGGTCTCGCCGATGGGCGTGGGCTCGACGCCGGGCACCTCGCCGCGCTCGACGGTCATCCACAGCATGTAGCTCGCGACTGCCATGGCGCCCACGGGCAGCCCGCTCAGCGCGTTGACCGCGAGGGCGGCGGGGAAGCGCCTGCGGGTACGCCGCCACAGCTCGCGGACGGTCAGTGGCCCGTCGTCGCCGTCGCCTTCGCGCGTGGCGTGGGACTCGGCGACGGCGTACGCGGCGTGAAGGGCGGACACGACGAGAAGTCCGAGGACGATCAGCAGCAGCGACACCACGAGGCCGACCCTCACCAGCGGAAACCAGCCGCCGTCGGCGTAGGCCACGTAGGAGTCCTCGTTGGCGATGTTGCGGTCCGCGTAGTCCCGCACCCCCTCGAAGGTGTCCCACGCCGCCGCGAACCCCCCGGCCAGGACCGCGCAGCCCAGGAGCACCGTCAGACCGGACACCCACAGGACGAAGCCGTACACCGCACCTCGGTAGCTGCGGTGGCCGCCGCCCAGCCGCTCGGTTGCCTGATTTCCCTCGCGCGCCATGCCTTGACCTGACTTCCGTACGGTTCCGTGGTGACTGCACCCGTGGTGACTGCACCCAAGACGCGGGGCGGGGTGTGGGGGGTTCCACGGAAAGGGCGACCGTGGTCCCAGCCGCCAGGCTGCCCCTTCACCGCGGCACTTCGGACAGGCCTGAGGCCTTGAAAGTGAGCCAGACCGTCTTGCCCACCACGTGCTCGACGACCCCGAAGTCGTCGGCCAGTTCGCCCACGAGAAGCAGGCCTCGGCCGGTGCAGTCATCGAAGGTGGGGGCGGATGCCGTGGGATGGCCGCCGCCACTGTCCCGGACCTCGATACGAAGTTCCGCCTCATCGGTCGAGATCGAGAGCCTCAGCTCGAATTCGCGTCCTAGGGGAACTCCGTGCAACAGCGCGTTCGTGGCCAGCTCGGATACGCAGAGCTTGATGTCGTCGTGCCGGTCGGTGATGCCCCAGGCGGTCAGGGCGCCGATGGCGAAGGCGCGGGCCGCCCCGACAGATCTGGGGGACCGGGGGAATAGCCGTTGCTGTGAGAGACGCACAGTGAACCACCGCCTTGTGCCGGGAGGTTGTACGATCGAGGAGGACCGTACTGCTATTCGTGAATAGCAGCAAGGTTGGGCCAAAGTGGCGACTCAGGGTGAGTTGGCTACGGTACGAACGCGGCGCAACGCCGCAAGAAGCCCTCCGGCGTACGGGAGTTGAACATGAGCGACAACGGGGATTGGGTCAGCACGTCGATGCCGTACCTGACGCCACGGGGGCGGGCGAGTGGTGACGCCTGGGGCGCTGAAGCGGCGGCGGCCGGACGCAGGGGGACTCAGCGCATCGTTCAGGCCGGTGAAGTTCCGGCATCCAAGGAGCTCGCACCGCTGCTGGGCGTGGCCGAAGGCGACGCGGTCGTCGTTCGGCGCCGGGTCATCGAACTCGACGGTGAACCGAACGAGCTGACGGACACCTACTACCCCGTCGAGATCGCCCGGGGGACCGCCCTTGCCGCCACCGCCAAGATCCGGGGAGGTGCCGTGACGCTGCTCGCGGAGCTCGGCCATGCCGGCGTCACGGTTCGGGAGGACGTCACCGCCCGTATGCCGAGCGAGGAGGAACGGGCCGTACTGCGCATCGGTCCTGACGAGCCCGTCCTACGGCTGGCCCGGGTCACCCTGGACGACGAGGGACGCCCCGTCCAGGCGGACCTGATGACCATGCCCGCAACCCGCCAGCGGCTGCGCTACGAGATCAGGATCGGATGACCGTGCCCCGTAACGAAGCCGACGCAGCCGACCGCCGGGCCTTGCACGAACGGATTGCCGCGGATGTGCGGGACGAGATCATGAGCGGTGAGATGGCGCCGGGCGCGAAACTCCCGTCGACGACGCAGCTCAAGGTTAGATTCGATGCGTCGAGCGCGACCGTGCAGAAGGCCCTGAAGTTGCTCAAGGACGAGGGTCTCGCAGTGGGCCGTGCGGGGGCGGCCGTCACTGTCCGGGAGCACCGGCAGCGGACGCTGCGTCCAGCGGCGTACATGGCTCCCGCCGGTGCCGGAAGCCCCTACCGTTGGCTCACCGAGACCGTGGAGCACGGCACGAACCCTCGCAGCACCTTGCTGGAGGTGGCGGAGGTGGTCCCGCCGGCGGACGTGTCGGCGGCGCTGGGACTTGCCGACAGCGGAACGGCCGTACTGCGCCGCCAGCTGCTCACCATCGACGACGAGCCCGTGGAGCTGGTGGCCTCGTACTATCCGGTGGAGATCGCCGAGGGCACTCCGATCACCGAGCATCGCAAGATCCGCGGCGGGACGCCGGTGCTCCTGTCCGATCTCGGCTTTCCCCCGAAAGTCAGTGTCGACCGTGTCTCGGCGCGCGTGCCGACCCAGGAGCAGTACACCGCTCTCCAGCTACCCGGGAGCCTTCCGGTGCTGCGTACGTTGCGGGTCGTCTACAGCGATGCGGACAGACCCATCGAGGCGACGGTGATGGTCAAGGCGGGCCATCTCTACGAGCTGCAGTACGAGTTCACGCCGGCTTGAGCAGCCCGCTCGGGCGCGACCCGGGCTCCACCGTCGGCCGCCATGTGGACCCGGTTTGCGTACAGCAGTAAAAGGGCTCCACAATCCTGACGTGGTCTACTACCTTGGACGAGGTAGTTCAGGTGAGTGGACTGGTAGAGACTGGTTGAGGCTCAGGAAGTGGAAGGGTTGGCTGTGGACGCGTCGAGGAGTGGCCAGGAGGCGGCATCCGGTGGGCGGTGGGGTGCCCTCGGGCCCGTCGGGCTTGTGCTCGCGGGAGGCGTCTCCGTCCAGTTCGGCGGGGCCATCGCCGTCAGTGTGATGCCCAAGGCCGGAGCCCTCGGCATCGTCACCCTGCGGCTCGCCTTCGCCGCGCTGGTCCTGATGATCGTCTGCCGCCCCAAGGTGCGCGGGCACTCCCGTGCCGACTGGGGGACCGTCGTCGCCTTCGGTGTGGCCATGGCCGGGATGAACGGGCTCTTTTATCAGTCCGTCGCCCGGATTCCGATGGGGCCCGCTGTGACGCTTGAGGTGCTCGGGCCGCTTGCCCTTTCCGTCTTCGCCTCGCGGCGTGCCGTGAATCTGGTGTGGGCCGGACTCGCGCTGTGCGGTGTCTTCCTGCTGGGCGGCGGGGGTGGCTTCAGCGGGCTCGATCCCGTCGGCGTCGCGTACGCCCTCGGTGCCGGTGCCATGTGGGCCACGTACATCATGTTCAGCGCCCGTACGGGGCGTCGCTTCCCGCAGGCCGACGGGCTCGCCCTCGCGATGGTCGTCGCGGCCGTCCTCTTCCTGCCGCTCGGCCTCATCGAGTCCGGGGAGAAGCTGGTGCGGCCCGAGGTGCTCGCGCTCGGCGCGGCCGTCGCCGTGATGTCCTCCGTGCTGCCGTACACGCTCGAACTGCTCGCCCTGCGCCGCCTGCCCGCCTCCACCTTCGCGATCATGATGAGCCTCGAGCCCGCGATCGCCGCGGTCGCCGGGTTCCTGGTGCTGAACCAGGCGCTTTCCGTCAACGAGGCGCTGGCCATCTCGCTCGTCATCGCCGCCAGCATGGGCGCCGTACGGACCCAGGTCGGGCGGGGGCGGGCCCGCAAGCCGGGGGACGGGGACGTCGTGTCGGGGGCCACCCCGGACGCCGTGCTCGCTCCCGCCCCCGAGGAGTCGCTCCCGGAGACGTCGCGAAAGTAATGCAAGCACGCTTGCTTGTTTCTCTGAGCGCTGCCATGCTCCGGGGCACACCGCCGTGCCCCGAGGGGAGCGCTCCGTGTCCGAAGCTGTGCCCGTACTCGATGATCTGCGCCGTGAGAGCGAGGAACTCGACCAGCTGGTAGGGGGGTTGGGTGCGGAGCGCTGGGCGCTCGGCACCCCCGCCGACGGCTGGACCGTCGCCCATCAGATCGCCCATCTCGCCTGGACCGACCGCGCCGCACTGACCGCCGTCACCGACGGGGACGCCTTCGCCCGGCTCGTCGAGGAGGCCCTCGCCGCTCCCGACTCGTTCGTCGACGCGGGGGCCGAGGAGGGGGCCGCGCAGCCCCCGGGCGAGTTGCTCGCCCAGTGGCGCGCCGGGCGTGACGCCCTGCTGAAAGCCCTGACGGCTGCCCCGCGCGGCACCCGTTTCCCCTGGTACGGGCCGCCCATGTCGGCCACCTCCATGGCGACGGCCCGGCTGATGGAGACGTGGGCCCACGGCCAGGACGTCGCCGACGCGCTCGGCGTCGAACGGGCGCCGACCGACCGGTTGCGGCATATCGCGCACATCGGGGTGCGCGCCCGGGACTTCTCCTTCGGGGTACGGGGCCTCGACGCACCCGCATCCCCCTTCCGCGTCGAGCTGCGGCTGCCCTCCGGTGAGCCATGGACCAGCGGCCCCGAGGACGCCGCCCAGCGGGTGACCGGCCCCGCACTCGACTTCTGCCTCCTCGTCACCCAACGCGCCCACCGCGACGACCTCGGCGTACGGGCGCAAGGCGCCGACGCCGACCGCTGGCTCACCATCGCCCAGGCTTTCGCGGGCCCACCGGGGCCGGGCCGCCCGGCGAAGGAGGGCGGCGAGCGATGACCGGCCCACATCCCTCCCTACCCTCCACCCCCCTCCGCATCGGCAACGCCTCCGGCTTCTACGGTGACCGTTTTGATGCCATGCGCGACATGCTCACCGGCGGCCCCCTCGACGTTCTCACCGGTGATTACCTCGCCGAGCTGACCATGCTGATCCTTGGACGTGATCGGCTCAAAGACCCCGCTCGCGGCTATGCGAAGACCTTCCTGCGGCAGTTGGAGGAGTGTCTCGGGCTCGCCAAGGAGCGGGGGGTCAAGGTCGTCGCCAATGCCGGGGGGCTCAATCCCGCCGGGCTCGCGGAGGCTGTGCGGGAGTTGGCCGGGCGGCTCGGAATCGGTGTGCGGGTCGCGCATGTGGAGGGGGACGACCTCGGAGCCCGCTTCCCGGACGCGCTCACCGCCAACGCCTACCTCGGCGGCGCCGGAATCGCCGCCTGCCTGCGCGCGGGCGCCGACATCGTCGTCACCGGGCGCGTGACCGACGCCGCCCTCGTCACCGGGCCCGCCGCCGCCCACTTCGGGTGGAGCGACGATGACCACGACCGCCTCGCCGGCGCCGTCGTCGCCGGGCACATCCTCGAATGCGGGACGCAGGCCACCGGCGGCAACTACGCCTTCTTCGGCGAGCACCCACAGGGCACGCTGCTGCGGCCCGGCTTTCCGCTCGCCGAGATCCACGAGGACGGGTCCAGCGTCATCACCAAGCACGCCGGCACCGGCGGCTTCGTCGACGTCGGCACGGTCACCGCGCAGCTGCTGTACGAGACCTCCGGCGCCCGTTACGCCGGGCCCGACGTCACCGCCCGCCTCGACACGGTCACCCTCACGCAGGAGGGGCCCGACCGGGTCCGCGTCACCGGAGTACGCGGCGAGGCCCCGCCCCCGGACCTCAAGGTCGGCCTGAACCGGCTCGGCGGCTTCCGCAACGAAGTCGTCTTCGTCCTCACCGGGCTCGACGTGGAGGCCAAGGCCGCCCTCGTCCGCGCCCAGGCCGAGGACGCGTTCACGCGCTCCAAGTCCCGCCCCCAGGAGGTGCGGTGGGAGCTCGCCCGCACCGACCGCCCCGACGCCCCGAGCGAGGAGACCGCATCCGCCCTCCTGCGCCTCGTCGTGCGCGACCCGCAGCAGGACCCCGTCGGCCGCGCCCTGAGCGGCGCCGCGATCGAGCTGGCCCTCGGCAGCTACCCCGGCTTCCACGTGACGGCGCCCCCGGGTAAGGGCGCACCCTACGGAGTCTTCGAAGCCGCGTACGTCGATCACACCACCGTCGACCACGTGGCCGTCCTGCCCGGCGGTGAGCGGATCCAGGCCCAGGGCCCCGGCGCCACCCGCGTACTCGAAGACCTCGACCAGCCGCCGCCCCTGCCCACGCCCCTCCCGCCCGGCCCCACCCGCCGCGCCCCCCTCGGCCTCGTCGCCGGGGCCCGCAGCGGCGACAAGGGCGGGGACGCCAACGTCGGCGTCTGGGCGCGCACGGACGACGCCTGGCGGTGGCTCGCCCACGAGCTGACCGTCGAGCGCTTCCGCGAACTCATCCCCGAGGCCGCTGAGTTGACCGTCGTACGCCACCTCCTGCCGAACCTGCGTGCGCTGAACTTCGTCGTCGGGGGAATCCTCGGCGCGGGCGTCGCCTCCCAGGCCCGCTTCGACCCGCAGGCCAAGGGCCTCGGCGAGTGGCTGCGCGCCCGCCACCTCGACGTACCGGCCGAACTCATAGAAGTGACCGCAGAAGTGACCGCAGAAGCGACCGCAGAAGTGACCGCAGAAGCGACCGCAGAAGCGACCGCAGAAGTGACCGCACCGACGGAGGTACTCCCGTGACCGTCCTCGCGTCCGCGCTCGACCCCGCGAGCGCCGAGTACGCCGAGCACCGTGAGGCCATGCTGGCCAAGCTCGCCGAGCTCGGCACCGAGCAGGCCAAGGCCCTCGAGGGCGGCGGCGAGAAGTACGTGGCCCGCCACCGGAAGCGCGGCAAGCTCCTCGCCCGGGAGCGGATCGAGCTGCTCCTCGACCCCGACACACCGTTCCTCGAACTGTCGCCGCTCGCCGCCTGGGGGAGCGACTACCCCGTGGGCGCCTCGATGGTGACCGGCATCGGCGTGGTCGAGGGCGTGGAGTGTCTGATCACCGCCAACGACCCGACCGTACGCGGCGGCGCCAGCAACCCGTGGACCCTGAAGAAGGCCTTTCGCGCGCACGAGATCGGGCACGCCAACCGCCTGCCGTCCATCCACCTCGTGGAGTCCGGCGGTGCCGACCTGCCGTCCCAGAAGGAGATCTTCATCCCGGGCGGCGCGCTCTTCAAGCACCTCACGCAGTCGTCGGCCGCCGGAGTCCCGACGGTCGCCGTCGTCTTCGGCAACTCCACGGCGGGCGGCGCCTACGTCCCGGGCATGAGCGACCATGTGATCATGGTCAAGGAGCGCGCCAAGGTCTTCCTCGGCGGCCCGCCCCTGGTGAAGATGGCCACCGGCGAGGAGAGCGACGACGAGTCGCTCGGCGGCGCGGAAATGCACGCGCGCACCTCCGGCCTCGCGGACTACCTCGCCGAGGACGAGCGCGACGCACTGCGGCAGGCGCGACGGGTCGTCAAACGCCTCAACTGGCGCAAGGCGTACGCCGATCCGGCCGCGACCGCCGTCGTCGAGCCGCCCAAGTACGACCAGGACGAACTGCTCGGCATCGTGCCCGGCGACCTCAAGGTCCCCTTCGACCCGCGCGAGGTCATCGCCCGCATCGTCGACGCCTCCGACTTCGACGAGTTCAAGCCGCTGTACGGGTCGAGCCTCACTACGGGCTGGGCCTCCCTGCACGGTTATCCCATCGGGATCCTCGCCAACGCGCAGGGCGTGCTCTTCAGCGAGGAGTCCCAGAAGGCCGCCCAGTTCATCCAGTTGGCAAATCAGCGCGACATCCCGCTGCTCTTCCTGCACAACACCACCGGCTACATGGTCGGCAAGGAGTACGAGCAGGGCGGCATCATCAAGCACGGCGCCATGATGATCAACGCCGTGTCGAACTCGCGGGTGCCGCATCTGAGCGTCCTGATGGGCGCCTCGTACGGAGCGGGTCACTACGGCATGTGCGGGCGCGCCTACGACCCGCGTTTCCTCTTCGCCTGGCCCAGCTCCAAGTCGGCCGTCATGGGGCCGCAGCAGCTCGCCGGCGTCCTGTCGATCGTGGCCCGGCAGTCCGCCGCCGCGAAGGGGCAGCCCTACGACGACGACGCGGACGCCGCACTGCGCGCCATGGTGGAGCAGCAGATCGAGTCGGAGTCACTGCCGATGTTCCTTTCGGGCCGTCTCTACGACGACGGCGTCATCGATCCCCGTGACACCCGCACGGTCCTCGGCCTGTGCCTGTCCGCGATCCACACCGCTCCCTACGAGGGCGCGCGCGGTGGCTTCGGCGTCTTTCGGATGTGAGGACCCCATGACGACTCCCATGACGACCCCCACGACGACCCCCGTGACGACTCCCGTGACGAAAACGATCAGCAGCGTCCTCGTCGCCAACCGCGGCGAGATCGCCTGCCGCGTCTTCCGCACCTGCCGCGACCTCGGCATCGCCACCGTGGCGGTCTACTCGGACGCCGACGCGGACGCCCTGCACGTCCGCGAGGCCGACTCCGCCGTACGGCTGCCGGGCTCGACGCCCGCCGACACCTACCTGCGCGGCGAACTCGTCGTGAAGGCCGCGCAGGCGGCGGGCGCGGACGCCGTCCACCCCGGCTACGGCTTCCTCTCGGAGAACGCGGACTTCGCCCGCGCGGTCCTGGACGCCGGCCTCGTGTGGATCGGCCCCTCTCCCGAGGCCATCGAGTCCATGGCGTCCAAGACGCGCGCCAAGGAACTCATGGGCATCGCGCCGATGGCGGTGGACGCGGTCACCGAAGCCGACCTCCCCGTCCTGGTGAAGGCGGCGTCCGGCGGTGGCGGACGCGGCATGCGCGTCGTACGCGAACTGAGCGCCCTGAAGAGTGAGTTGGAGGCGGCGCGTGCGGAGGCCGCCGGCGCCTTCGGGGACGGCGAGGTCTTCGTCGAGCCCTATCTGGAGGGCGGCCGGCACGTCGAGGTGCAGATCATGGCCGACGCGCACGACACCGTCTGGGCGCTCGGCACCCGGGACTGCACGCTCCAGCGCAGACACCAGAAGGTCATCGAGGAATCCCCGGCACCGGGCCTGACGGCAGGACTCGTCGACGAACTGCACGCGCAGGCCGTACGCGCGGCGCGCGTGACCGGGTATCGCGGCGCGGGCACGGTGGAGTTCCTGGTCGCGGGCGACCGGGCGCACTTCCTGGAGATGAACACTCGCCTCCAGGTCGAACACCCGGTCACGGAGGCCGTGTTCGGCATCGACCTCGTGGCGCTGCAGATCCAGGTGGCGGAGGGCGAGCGGCTCGCGGAAGAGCCGCCGCCCGCACGCGGCCACGCGGTGGAGGCCCGCCTCTACGCCGAGGACCCGGCCGCGCAGTGGGCCCCGCAGACCGGCACCCTGCACCGGCTGTCCGTGCCGGGCGTGCGGCTCGACACGGGGTACGTGGACGGCGACACGATCGGCGTGCACTACGACCCGATGCTGGCCAAACCCGTCGCGTACGCCCCCACGCGCGCGCAGGCCCTGCGCGGCCTCGCGGGAGCGCTGGAGCGCGCGGTCGTGCACGGCCCCGTCACCAACAGGGAGTTGCTCGTACGGTCCCTGCGGCACCCGGAGTTCGTCGGGGCCCGCATGGACACGGGCTTCTACGACCGGCACCTCGCCGAGCTCGCCGCCCCCGCCCCGGACCCGTACGCCCCGCTGGCTGCCGCGCTCGCCGACGCGCACGGACGCTCGCGGTTCGGCGGCTTCCGCAACCTCGCGTCGCAGCCGCAGGTCAAGCTCTATCGCAGCGAGCCGGACGGCACCGAGCACGAGGTGCGCTACCGGCACACGCGGGAGGGGCTGAGCGCGGAAGGGGAGGCCGAAGGGGTGCGGGTGCTGTCCGTGTCCCGCGAGCTCGTCGCGCTCGAAGTCGGCGGTGTGCGCAGGCAGTTCACCGTGCGCCGGTACGGCGACGACCGCGTGTACGTCGGCAACACCGCCCTCACGGCGCTCCCGCTGCTCCCCGAGCCGGCCACGCGCCAGGAGCCCGGCTCCCTGCTCGCCCCGATGCCCGGCACCGTCGTGCGCCTGGCAGAGGGGCTCACGGAAGGCGCCCGGGTCACCGCCGGGCAGCCCCTCGTCTGGCTGGAGGCCATGAAGATGGAGCACCGCGTCTGTGCCCCCGCCTCCGGCACGCTCACCGCCCTGCACGCCACGCCCGGCCGCCAGGTCGAGGTCGGCGCCCTGCTCGCAGTCGTAGACGTCGTACAGGAGGAACCATCCGTATGAGCACCGTCCGGAGCACCGTCCTCGAGACCGAAGAGCACCAGGCCCTGCGCGCGGCCGTCGCCGCGCTCGGCAAGCGTTACGGCCGCGACTACATGTCCCGGATCGTGGCGGGCGAGGGCCACCCCGACGAACTGTGGGCCGATGCCGCCAAGCTCGGCTATCTGGGCGTGAACCTGCCCGAGGAGTACGGCGGCGGAGGCGGCGGCATAGCCGAACTCTCCATCGTCCTCGAGGAGTTGGGCGCCGCGGGCTGCCCCCTCCTGATGATGGTCGTCTCGCCCGCGATCTGCGGCACCGTCATCGCCCGCTTCGGCACCGACGAGCAGAAGCGGACCTGGCTGCCCGGCCTCGCCGACGGCAGCCGCACGATGGCGTTCGGCATCACGGAGCCGGACGCCGGCTCCAACTCCCACCGGATCACCACGACCGCCCGCAAGGACGAGGCGAGCGGCGACTGGCTCCTGACCGGCCGCAAGGTGTTCATCTCGGGCGTCGACATCGCCGACGCCACCCTGATCGTGGGCCGTACAGAAGACGCCCGCACCGGCAACCTCAAGCCCTGCCTCTTCATCGTCCCGCGCGAGACGGAGGGCTTCCATCGACGCCGGATCGAAATGGAACTCCAGGCTCCGGAGAAGCAGTTCGAACTGACCCTGGACGACGTACGGCTGCCTGCCGACGCCCTGGTGGGAGACGAGGACGCCGGGCTGCTCCAGCTCTTCGCGGGCCTCAACCCCGAGCGGATCATGACGGCGGCGTTCTCGCTCGGCATGGCACGTTTCGCCCTGACCCGGGCCGTCGGATACGCCAAGGAACGCAGCGTCTGGAAGAGCCCGATCGGCGCCCACCAGGCCATCGCGCACCCCCTCGCGCAGTCCCACATCGACATCGAGCTGGCCCGCCTGATGATGCAGAAGGCCGCCAGGCTGTACGACGAGGGCGACGACATGGGCGCGGGCGAGGCCGCCAACATGGCCAAGCTCGCGGCCGCCGACGCGTGCGTGAAGGCCGTCGACCAGTCGGTGCACACGCTAGGCGGCAACGGCCTGACGAAGGAGTTCGGCCTCGCCTCGCTGATCGTGGCGTCACGGGTGGCCCGGATCGCTCCCGTGAGCCGGGAAATGATCCTCAACTACGTCTCGCACCAGACGCTGGGCCTGCCGAAGTCGTACTGAGCCGTCTCGCGAGGAGAGTTGGAGTTCCCATGAGTCTTGTCTGCTCCTCCGTGGAGCGCGGCATCGTCACGTTCACCCTGGACAACCCCGCCCACCGCAACGCCCTCTCGGCGGGGCTCCTGGACGGCTTCGCGGAGGCGCTCGACGACTGCGGCAAGGACCCCGAGGTACGCGCGATCGTCCTCACGCACACCGGCTCCACGTTCTGCTCGGGCGCCGACCTGCGGGAGCCGCCGGACCCGGCGGTCTTCGTGGGGCTGCTCCGGCAGATCCTGGAGTGGCCGAAGCCGGTGGTGGCGCGGGTGGACGGGCATGTGCGCGCGGGCGGTCTCGGCCTTCTCGGCGTGTGCGACATGGCGGCCGCGGGTCCCGGTGCGTCGTTCGCGCTGACGGAGGTACGGATCGGGGTGGCGCCCGCGGTCATCTCCATGCCGCTCCTCTCCCGCCTCGACCCGAGCGCCGCCTCGCGGTACTTCCTCACCGGGGAGCGCTTCGGCGGGGCGGAGGCGGCACGGATCGGCCTGGTGACGGTGGCCGGGGACGACGTGGACGCGGAGCTCTCGCCCCTCCTGGAGGGGCTGCGGAAGGGTGCGCCGCAGGCCCTGGCCGAGGCGAAGAAGCTGCTCACGGCTAGGGTGCTCGACGCATTCGACCACCACACGGACTCCCTCGTCGCCCTGTCCGCGCGGCTCTTCGCATCGGCGGAGGCGCGCGAGGGCATGGGGGCGTTCCTCGAACGACGGGAGTGCCCATGGGTGCTGTGACCGCGGACGACAGGGCCGACCGTTCCGACCGCTCGCCCAAGCAGGACCGCAGCCGTGCGACCCGTCAGCGGCTCCTGGAGGCGGCGGTGGCGTGCCTCGCCGAGAGCGGCTGGGCGGGGTCCACGGTCTCCGTGGTCGCCGAGCGGGCGGGGGTCTCCCGCGGGGCGGCCCAGCATCACTTCCCGACGCGGGAGGACCTCTTCACGGCGGCGGTGGAGTACGTTGCCGAGCAACGGTCCACGGCCTTGCGGGAGCTCCCGGCCCAGGACCGGGCGTCGGTGGTGGCCGCCCTGGTCGATCTGTACACGGGGCCCTTGTTCAGGGCGGCACTGCATCTGTGGGTGGCGGCGTCGAACGAGCCGCAACTGGGCTCCCGGGTGACGGAGCTGGAGGCCCGGGTGGGCCGTGAGACGCACCGGATCGCGGTCCAGCTCCTGGACGCGGACGAGTCGCGGCCGGGGGTGCGGGAGGCCATCCAGGGCCTCTTGGACATGGCGCGGGGCCTTGGCCTCGCCAATCTCCTGACGGATGACGGAGCGCGGCGAAAGCGTGTGGTGGCCCAGTGGACGGTGCTGGTGGAGGGGGCGCTGCGCTGAGCTCTCCCCTGGAACCAGAACGCCGGACGGGCTGGAATTCCAGCCCGTCCGGCGTTTGAGGACGAACTCGGCGAAGCCGGTGACCGCTCCTACCGAGCGATGTCCCCGTACCCCTCAACCGCACGCGGGTCCCGCGTACCGGGCCCGATGTACCGCGCCGAGGGGCGGACAAGCCGCCCCGTCCGCTTCTGCTCAAGGATGTGCGCCGACCACCCCGCGGTCCTCGCGCACGTGAACATCGACGTGAACATGTGCGCCGGCACCTCGGCGAAGTCGAGGACGATTGCCGCCCAGAACTCCACGTTGGTGGCGAGGACGCGGTCGGGCCGACGGGCGTGCAGCTCGTCGAGGGCCGCCTTCTCCAGCGCCTCCGCCACCTCGAAGCGAGGAGCGCCCAGCTCACGCGCCGTACGGCGCAGGACCCGCGCGCGCGGGTCCTCGGCCCGGTACACCCGGTGACCGAAGCCCATCAGCCGCTCGCCCTTGTCGAGCGCCTGCTTGACGTACGCGACCGCGTCACCCGTCCGCTCGATCTCCTCGATCATGCCGAGGACACGGGACGGCGCGCCCCCGTGCAGGGGACCGGACATCGCGCCCACGGCTCCGCTCAGCGCCGCCGCCACGTCCGCGCCCGTGGAGGCGATGACGCGGGCGGTGAACGTGGAGGCGTTCATTCCGTGCTCGGCGGCCGACGTCCAGTACGCGTCGACGGCCTGGACGTGCTTGGGGTCGGGCTCGCCGCGCCAGCGCTTCATGAAGCGCTCGACGACCGTGTCGGCCTTGTCGATCTCGCTCTGCGGCACCATCGGCAGGCCCTGGCCGCGGGCGGACTGGGCGACGTAGGAGAGCGCCATGACGGCGGCCCGTGCCAGGTCGTCGCGGGCTTCCTGCTCGCTGATGTCCAGGAGCGGCTTCAGGCCCCACACGGGGGCGAGCATCGCGAGCGCGGACTGGACGTCGACGCGGATGTCGCCGGAGTGCACCGGGATCGGGAACGGCTCGGCGGGCGGCAGGCCCGGGTTGAAGGCGCCGTCGACGAGCAGGCCCCAGACGTTGCCGAAGGAGACGTGGCCGACCAGATCCTCGATGTCGACGCCGCGATAGCGAAGCGCGCCGCCTTCCTTGTCGGGTTCGGCGATCTCCGTCTCGAACGCGATGACTCCTTCAAGTCCGGGTACGAAGTCGGACATCAGGCGGCTCCTCGTGATGTGTACGACAGATGGTGGTGACAGACAGCTCGTGACCATGTGTCAGAAGTGGGCGTGTTCGGTCCGGTTCCGCGGTCTGCCGGTGCGTGGACGGCTTCCGGCTTTCGACTCGCGGTCCGGATCGGACACCCCGGTGATGCCCCGTGCGGCTGGTGGTCACCCAACCGATTCGGCGTCGGAACGATATCCCTTGGTGCCACCCTTGGCGATGGCAAGCGGCACTCAGTGCCACACGTCACCTCCCCGTGGCGTACGACAGCCCGCCGCCCGGCCCTTCGTATACGGCAAGATGACCGCGTGACCGATCGAGCCGACGCCTCAGCATCAGCCTCCTCATCTGCCGCTCCCGTCCCTGACGTGTCCGATCCCGCCGCCATACGTGCCCACTACGGCATGGACGGACTCACCGAGGCCCAGGCGCCCGCCACGCCCGTCGAGTTGTTCGCGCTGTGGTTCACGCAGGCCCTCGCCGCGGCCGGGGCGGGCCTGCTGCACGAGCCGAACGCCATGGTCGTCTCGACGGTGGACGCCGAGGGCCGCCCCGGCTCGCGCACGGTCCTGCTGAAGGGGTACGACGAGCGCGGCTTCGTCTTCTTCACGAACTACGAGTCCCGCAAGGCCCGTGATCTGGCCGCGAACCCGCACATCTCGCTGCTCTTCCCCTGGCACCCGATGGCCCGCCAGGTGATCGTCACGGGCACGGCGGAGCGCGTCGCCCGCGAGGAGACGGTGGCGTACTTCCGCACCCGCCCACACGGCTCGCAGCTCGGCGCCTGGGCCAGCGCCCAGTCCTCGGTCATCGCCACGCGTGAGGAACTGGACCGCGCGTACGCCGACCTGGAGGCGCGTTACCCGGAGGGCGAGCAGGTGCCGGCGCCTCCGCACTGGGGCGGCTTCCGGGTCGTGCCCGAGAGCGTCGAGTTCTGGCAGGGCAGGGCGAACCGCCTGCACGACCGCCTGCGCTACGCACGGACCGAGCAGGCCGCCGCCGACACGGCCGCAGGCTGGACGGTGGAGCGCCTCAGCCCGTGAGACCCGCCTCGGCCCCTGAGGCCCGCCTCAGCCCGTGAGGTCCTGCCCCTGCCCCGTCAGGACGCCGTCCAGGAACGGCTGGATCGCCTCGCGCCAGGCCTCCGGCTGGTCGTAGTGCACCAGGTGCCCGGCGTCGGCCACCTCCGCGTACGCCCCGCGGGGCAGCACGCGGACCATCTCCTGGGACTCGGCACGGCCCAGCTCGCCGTCCAGGCCGCGGACGACCAGGGCGGGGCACTGGACCTGGGCCAGATCCTCCCAGTGGGCGTCGAACACCCACGTCTCGCGGGACTTCAGCATCTGTTCGCGGTCGAAGACGGGGCGCCAGCCGTCGGGGCCCTCGGTCATCACCTCGGCGAAGAACTCGCCGCGGGAGGGATTGGGCCGCTCGACCCAGGGATCGTCCTCGCCGAACCACTTCCGTACGTCGGCGAGCGTGGCGAAGGGCACGGGCCAGGCCTTGAACCAGTCCTCCCACTCGCGCTGCGACGCGGCCCCGAGAGCGGAGGCACGCATGTCGCAGATGATCAGGGCGCGGACGAGGTCGGGGCGCTTCGCGGCGAGCTGCCAGGCGGTGAGCGCGCCCATGGAGTGGCCGATGAGGACGGCGGGAGCGAGGCCGAGCTGGACGAGCGCGGCCTCGGCGTCGTCCACGTAGGCATCGCGGGTGAAGGGGCCCTCGGGGGGCTTGTCGCTCTGCCCGTGCGCGCGCTGGTCGAGTGCGACCGCGCGATGTCGCTCGGCGAGCCAGCGGGCGGTGCCCGCCCAGTGGGACGCTCGGCCCATCAGACCGTGCAGTAAGAGCACGCCGCCGGGCGGACCGTCGGTCTCCCTCGATTTGGGAGGATCGGCGAACTCCCAGGCCGCGAGGCGTACGCCACCCGCGCCTGTCACGTCAATGCGCCGCACCATGTTTCCTGGCACCCCCCTTGAATCCTCTCGGGCCGAACGCCTGGTTCCGTCACGCACCCCCGCACGCTATCGAACTCTTTTTCGAAAGCGGCCAGTTCGCCGCCAACACCCCTCATTCGAGTGACCACACTCAAGGATTGGCCGCGGCTGCCGAGGGGAGATCTTCATCGGGAGGCGGGCCGCTCGGGGAAAACGGTCCGAGGGGGATGACCCTGGGAGCTCGGGGCTCCGGGTCAGAACAGGGGAGGACAGGCCCCGGCGCTCAAGGGCGCCGGGGCCCTCTGCGTGCTCAGGGGGCGATGACGCGCACCGTCCGCGTACGCGCTCCCGCTCACCAGATGGGCACATCCTCCTGCCCCCTCCCACGGCCGTGGCGGCGACCAGGCACCGGCACGGCAAGAGCCCTCAAGTCATATGCCTCTCGCGACAGCCTCGCACGCAAAACGTCCGGGCGCTGCGATTCCGCACACTGAATCTTGGACCCCCGCGGATCCCGGGGTCCGCACAACTGCCCAACCGTTACCGCCAGTTGACATGAACTCTCGGTAACAGGGGCCGGAACCCGCCGGACCCTGGTCCGGCGGGCCTCAGCGCTTGGCGACGAAGACGTGCGAGGCGACCTCCGTGTCCAGCTCGGCGGCCTCACCGCTGCTGCCCACGAGCACCCCGCCCGCGGACTCCGTCACGCTCACCACGGAGCCGGGCTGCACGCCCGCGCGACGCAGGGTGTACATCAGCTGCGCGTCCGTCTGGATCGGCTCACCGATGCGGCGCACGACCACGGTCTTGCCCTCCGTGCCCGGGTCGAGATCGACCAGGGACACCATGCCCTCGTCCAGGAACGGGTCGGCCCCGTCCTTCTCGCCCAGCTCCTCCAGGCCCGGGATCGGGTTCCCGTACGGAGACTCGGTGGGGTGGCGCAGGAGCTCCAGTACGCGGCGCTCCACCGCCTCGCTCATCACGTGCTCCCAGCGACACGCCTCCGCGTGGACCTGCTCCCACTCCAGGCCGATCACGTCGACCAGGAGGCACTCCGCGAGGCGGTGCTTGCGCATCACGCGCGTGGCGAGCCTGCGGCCCTCCTCGGTCAGCTCCAGGTGACGGTCGCTCGCGACGGCCACCAAGCCGTCACGCTCCATGCGCGCGACCGTCTGGCTCACCGTCGGCCCGCTCTGGTCGAGACGCTCGGCGATCCGGGCGCGCATGGGGACCACACCTTCCTCCTCCAGCTCGAGGATGGTGCGCAAATACATCTCAGTGGTGTCAATAAGCCCCGACATGGGTGCCCCTCAGATCTCGCTCGTGCGGCCGGCCCTGCCCTCAAGTCTGACGCATACCGCTGACAACCGGGTCGCGCCAGGGGAAAACCCGGTCCAGGCGGCCTTGACGGGGTGCTCGGGCCGTATTGACAGGGCACTGGTCCAGACCGCAACGTGATCCGCGGCACACGGGAAACACGTGCAGGCAGCAGCGGGAATCACGTGCAGACAGCAGCAGGAAATACGTACACGACAAAAGTACGTACACGACATACGTACCCGGAAAGGTCCCTCGGCGCATGGGCTCGAAGAGCGAGAGCAAGCTGGCCGGTCAGTACATCGACGCCGCGATCGGCCTGCTCGGGCGGGTGCGCGACGAGGAGGGCGGCAACGTCGACGCCGCGGGCACGGTGCTCGCCGACGCGGTCGAGGCCGGCGGCAGGCTCTTCGCCTTCGGCGCCGGGCACTCCTCGCTGGCCGCCCAGGACGTCGTCTACCGTGCGGGCGGCCTCGCCCTGATGAACCTCCTCGCCGTCCCCGGGGTCGTCGGCGTCGACGTCATGCCCGCCACGCTCGGCTCGGCCCTGGAGCGGGTCGACGGGCTCGCGGGCGCCGTCCTGGACTCCTCGCCGGCCCGCGCCGGCGACGTCGTCGTGATCATCTCGCTCTCCGGGCGCAACTCGCTGCCCGTGGAGATGGCGATGAACGCCCGCGCGCTCGGCCTGAAGGTCATCGGGGTGACGTCGGTGGCGTACGCGACGGAGACGAAGTCGCGGCACGTGTCCGGGACCTTCCTCAAGGACCACTGCGACGTCGTGATCGACTCCAAGATCACCGTCGGTGACGCGGAGCTCGGCCTCGACACGGTCGGCGCGCCCTTCGGACCCGCCTCCAGCGTGGTCGCCAACGCGATCATGCAGGCGATGATGGCGACGGCGGTCGAACGGCTGGCCGCGCGGGGCGTGGAGCCGCCGGTGCTGCGCTCGGGGAACGTGGACGGCGGGCACGAGTGGAACGGGCGCGTGTTCGCCGAGTACGGCGACCGGATCTTCTACCGCCGCTGAGTCACCCCTGTGGAGGCCTGTGGGCCCCGTGGGCCCCGTGGGCCCCGCGAGCCCCGTGAGCCCCGCGGGGGAAGCGCACCCGTACGCAGAGCCCTCCCCCTTCCCCGTTCGCCTCGGCGGTCGCCTCGGCGCCGTGTGCGCGGGCGATCGCGGCCACGATGGACAGCCCGAGGCCCGCACCCTCGCCACGCGCGTGCGTACGTTCCCGAAGGCGCCGGAAGGGCTCGAAGAGGTGCGGGACGGTGTCCGGCGGGACGACCGGGCCCGTGTTGGTGACCTCGATGCCGTCCCCGCCCGTGCGCACCTCGACCCGGCCGCCCTTGACGTTGTAGTCCACGGCGTTCGCCACCAGGTTGTGCACGAGACGGTCGAGGAGCACCCCGTCGCCCGTCACGGTGAGAGGCTCGGCGTACAGGGACAGCGTGACGTCCCGCTCGGCGGCCCGATCCGCGAGCCCTTCCGTCACCGCGTCGGCGATGACGTCGAGGGCCACGGGCTCCCGCAGTTCGAGGCCCCGCTCCGAGGTGGCGAGGAGCAGCAGCCCCTCGATCAGGTGTTCGCTGTCGTCGGCGACGGAGATGAGCTTCGTACGGATGCGGGCCACCTGCCCCGCGTCGGGCTCACCCGCGAGCCCGATCTCGGCGGCCGCCCGCTGGACGGCGAGCGGGGTCCGCAGTTCGTGCGCGGCATTGGCGGCGAACCGCTGCTGCGCGCTGACCAGCTGCTCTATCCGCCCGAGCATCTCGTCGAAGGTGTCGGCCAGCTGTTTCAGCTCGCCGGGCGGCGCGTCGAGGGCGATCCGCTCGTGCAGGTTCTCGCCCGACAGGCGCCGCGCGGTGCCGGTGATCACGCCGACCGGGCGCAGGACGCGGCCCGCCATCCACCAGGCGAGAAAGATGGAGAGCGCCGCGTAGACGAACAGCACGATCACCGACACGGTGAGCAGCCTGTTCAGGGCCGCCTGTTCGGCGACGTCACTGATCTTCGTGACGGCGAGGCCTTGCGTGAGGTCGAGGGTCGAGGCGGCGTCGGACGGGACCCGCTGGGCCGGCATGGCGGACGTGGCCGGGGTGGGCAGCACCCAGGGCGGGTCGACCTTGCGGGGGACGGCCGTGGTGACGGCGGCGCTGATCGAGGAGTACAGCCCCTGCTGCACCAAGAAGTAGACAAGCCCGGTGAGCAAGGCCCCCGCCAGCAAAAGCATGCCGCCATAAAGCGCGGTCAACCGCCCCCGCTCACCACTGAGCCACACACCACGAGCCCCCCAGCCCCGCCCAACACAAAAACTCCGGCCGGAGCCCTCGCCCCGCCCCCTCACGCCGACCAGCCCGCGATGCGGTAGCCCGCGCCCGGGATTGTTTCCACTACCGGGGGGTCGCCCAGTTTGGTACGGAGTTTGGAGAGGGTTACGCGGACCGCGTTCGTGCGGTAGCTGGTGTCTTCCTCCCAGACCTGTTCGATCAGGTCCTCGCCGCTGACCACCGCGCCCTCCGCCCGCAGCAGCGCCTCCAGGACCGCGAACTCCTTGCGGGAGAGCGCCAGGTGCCGGCCGTCCCGGCTCGCCTGCCGGCGCGCGGTGTCCAGGACCAGGCCCGCCCGTTCGATCACCGGCGGGAGCGCGGGGCGCGTGCGGCGGCCCAGGGCCAGAACGCGGGCGAGGAGTTCGTCGTACGCGAAAGGCTTCGTCAGGTAGTCGTCCGCGCCCAGACCGAGGCCCGCCACCCGGTCCCGGACCGTGGCCGACGCCGTCAGCATCAGGACCCGCGTGAGCAGCCGCTGCCCCACCACCCTGCGGCACACCTCGTCGCCGTGCAGCCCCGGCAGGTCCCGGTCCAGGACCACGACGTCGTACTCACCCAGCTGGAGTTTGCGCAGCGCCGTCAGGCCGTCGGCCGCGACATCGACCGCGAGCGCGTCACGGCGCAGCCCGACGGCGATCATCTCGGCCAGGAATTCCTCGTCCTCCACCAGCAGTACGCGCATGCGGCCCTGTGTACCTGAAGTGCACCTTTCGTCGGTGTAAGCGTCTCCGTTGAGAGAAACGAAACCCCCCTTCCCGCCAGCCTGACCGCGTCACGCGACAGCGAGACGTGAGAAGTGCAGACGTGGGAAGTGAAGGGGAAGCCATGAGCACTCGTAGGACTCTCAGGACCCGTAGGACCCGTACGCGCGGGGCAGCCATCGCCACGGGCATCGCCACCCTCGCCCTGCTCACCGGAGCCTGCTCATCCGGCGGCGACAGCGGCAGCGGCAGCCAGGACAAGGCCGACGGCGGCAAGGGCAAGCAGGCCGACGCCGCCTTCAAGGAGCGCGAGTGCCTGCGCAAGCACGGCCTCAAGGTGAGCGAGCCCAAGTCCGGCGAGGACACCCGCGGCATCACCATCGGCGGCGACATGAGCAAGGAGAAGATGGAGGCCGCCATGAAGGCCTGCAACACGGGCAAGGGCGGCGGCATGTCCGGCAGCGGCCCCACGCAGGCCGACAAGGACAAGATGCTCAAGTACGCCCAGTGCATGCGCAAGAACGGCTTCAACATGCCCGACCCGAAGTTCGAGGGCGGCGCCATGGAAGCCCAGAAGATCCCCAAGGGCGCCGAGGCGAAGAAGATGGAGAAGGCCGCCAAGGCGTGCAAGGACATCGTCGCGTGAGGCGCCGCACCGCCGTCGTCGCCACCGTCGTCGCCCTCCTCGCGATCACCGGCGGCGGCGTCGCCGTCACCGCCCTCGCCGACAACGGCAAGGACGGGGCCACGCACCAGGACGCCGGACTCCCGCCCGCCACCGCCCCCGTCGAACGCGGCGACCTCAGCAGCGGCACCCAGGCCGACGGCACCCTCGGCTACGCCAAGGAACGCAAGGTCAACGCCGGCACCACCGGCACCCTCACCTGGTCCACGGGCAGCGGCTCGACGATCAAGCGCGACGGACGCCTGTACGAGGTCAACGGCGACCCGGTGCGCCTCATGTACGGCACCGAACCCATGTACCGCACGCTGAAGAGCGGCGACGAGGGCAACGACGTACGCCAGCTCGAGGAGAACCTCCAGGCGCTCGGGTACGGCGCCTGGCTCACCGTCGACGACGCGTACACCGACGGCACCGCCGCCGCCGTCAAGCAGTGGCAGAAGGCACACGACCACAAGCAGACGGGCCGCGTCGGCCCCGACCAGATCGCCTTCTCGCCCGGCAGCGTCCGCGTGAAGTCCACCGAGACGGCCGTCGGCGACCAGGTCGCGCCCGGCAAACCGGTGCTCGGCACCACGAGCGCCGAGCGAGTCGTACGTTTCCAGCTCGACGTCGCCGAGGGGAAGCTCGCCAAGGCGGGCACCAAGGTCACCGTGGACCTGCCGGACGGCACGACCGCCAAGGGCGAGGTCACCTCCGTCGGCAAGACCGCCAAACCGGGCGACGACCCGGCCGACAAGACCCCCAAGATCCCGGTCACGGTCTCCTTCGACGACCCTGGCAAGGTCGACGGCTTCGACCAGTCCCCGGTCACCGTCAACCTCACCGGTGAGACCCGCGAGAACGTCCTCTCCGTCCCCGTCAACGCCCTCCTCGCGCTGCCCGGCGGCGGCTACGGCGTCCAGGTCGTCGAGAACGGCCGCGCCCGCCAGGTGAAGGTCGAACTCGGCATGTTCGGCCAGGGACGCGTCGAGGTCACCGGCGGCGGACTCAAGGCCGGCACGAAGGTCGGGGTGCCCAAGATATGAGCGCCGTCGTGGAGTTGGCCGGGGTCACCAAGATGTACCCGGGCGGGGTCGCCGCCCTGCGCGGCGTGGACCTCACGGTGGAGGAGGGCGAACTCCTCGCCATCGTCGGCCCCTCCGGCTCCGGCAAGTCGACCCTGCTGCACATCATCGGCACCCTGGACCGCCCCTCGGAGGGCTCCGTGGCCATCGCCGGACACGACGTCGCCACGCTCGCCGACCGCAGCCTGTCCGCCCTGCGCGCACGGCACATCGGCTTCGTGTTCCAGGCGTTCCACCTGGTGCCGGGGATCAGCGCGCGCGACAACGTGGCGGAGGGGCTCCTGTACTCGGGCCTCTCGCGCGGGGAGCGCCGCGCGCGGGCCGCCGACGCCCTCGACCGCGTCGGCCTCGCGGACCGCATGAGACACCGCCCGCACGAACTCTCCGGCGGCCAGAAGCAACGCGTCGCCATCGCGCGTGCGGTGGTCGGTGCACCGGACCTGCTCCTCGCGGACGAGCCGACGGGGGCGTTGGACTCCGCGTCCGGCGAGGCGGTGATGGAACTCCTGCACGACCTCAACGCGGAGGGCGCCACCATCGCCGTCATCACCCACGACACGGAGATCGCCGACCGGCTGCCACGGCAGGTGCGCATCCGCGACGGGCAGGTGGTGGCGGACGTCCGCGCCGCGGCCCGCGAGGGGGTGCGCGCGGGATGACCCGTACGAAACGAGTGAAGAACGCCCGGCTGCGGGTGAGGAACACCCGCCTGAAGGCGGCGCGGCTCGGGCCGCGCGACGTCCTGCACGTCGGCTCCGCGGGCCTGCGCAGCCGCCCCGTGCGGGTCGTGCTCTCCGCGCTCGGCATCGCCATCGGGATCGCCACGATGATCGCGGTGGTCGGCGTCTCCTCCTCCAGCAAGGCCCAACTCATGCGGGAACTGGACGCGTTGGGCACGAACATGCTGGTGGCCGCCCCCGGGGAGCCCATGTTCTCCGGCGAGAAGGTGGTGCTCCCGCGCGACGCGGCCGGGCGGGTCTCCCGTATCGAGGGCGTCCAGGACGTCGGCGCGACCGGCGACCTCGACCACAGCGTGCGGCGCAGCGAGAAGATCCCCGAGGACGAGACCGGCGGCATCTCCGTCAAGGCGGCCACCGAGGGCCTGCTGAAGGTACTGCGGGGGGAGATGGGGCACGGCACGTGGTTCAACGCCGCCAACAGCCGCTACCCCTCCATCGTCCTCGGCCATGTCGCGGCGGACCGCCTCGGCATCACGCGGCCCGGCCAGCAAGTCTGGCTGGGCGACCGCTACTTCACGGTCGTCGGCATCCTCGACCCGCTGCCGCTCTCGCCCGACGTGGAACGCTCGGCGCTCGTCGGCTGGGCGGCCGCCAAGAGCGAGCTCGGCTTCGACGGCCGCCCCACCTCGGTGTACGAACGGTCGACCGACGCCTCCGTGCACGACGTACGCAAGCTGCTCGCCGCGTCGATCGACCCGGAGAACCCGCGCAACGTCCAGGTGACGGACCCCTCTTCGGCCCTACAGGCGAAGGCGGCGACGGAAGGCGCCTTCTCCACACTGCTGCTCGGCCTCGGCGGGATCGCGTTGCTGGTGGGCGGAGTCGGCGTGGCCAACACCATGATCATCTCGGTTCTGGAACGCCGTTACGAGATCGGCCTGCGCCGTTCCATGGGCGCGACGAAGGGGCAGATCCGCATCCAGTTCGTGACGGAGTCCCTCCTCCTGTCGGGCCTCGGCGGCCTCGCGGGAATCGCCCTCGGCGCGGCGGCGACGGCCGCGTACGCGGTGTCCGGCGGCCTCCCCTGGGTGATCCCCCTCTGGGCGGTGACAGGCGGCTTCGGCGCAACGCTGGCCATCGGCACGGTGGCGGGCCTCTACCCAGCGGTACGGGCGGCACGCCTCTCCCCGACATTGGCGCTGCACGCGGCTTAGCCGGCGGGGCGGTTGCGCTGGGCGGGTTCGTTGGGCGCCGGGGCCCGGCTGCCGGGCGGGCTCTGGACCGCCGCTTCGCGGCGGATTTCCCCACCCGCCCACCCGTTCACCCGGCAGCGGATGGTCACCCACTCGATGTACCGCGGGGTGCTCGGGTGGGTGGGCGGGAAAAATCCGCCGCGAAGCGGCGACTCCGAACACCCACCACCGGCGGCCAGACGGCAACGGCCTCACGCACCCCCAGCGGGACTCGCCCCCCGGCAGGGGGAACCCGTCAACCGCCCAGAACCTGGGCCAGGTCAAGCGAGGCCGCAACCCTCGCAGAGACACTCTCCGCATACGTCGCGTCCGCCCGCTCGAACTGAGTGCGACTCGCGCCCCGCAAGAACGTCACCACCCCCAACGTCCGCCCCCGGCTCCGCAGCACCGCGCACAACGCATGCACCGTGTCCTGGGGCCACTGCCTGACCGCCGCCCACTCCCGTGCACGCTCCGGCGTCGCGGTGCCCGCGCTGGCCCGAACGGAACCCACCCGGTCCACGCACTGCGGGGCCGGGTGGCCCTCCAGATACCGCACCGGAAGACCCGCCTTGGCCACCGGCAGGCACGGCCCCGGAGCACCGGCAGGAGTGGCGGCGACGCGAATCAGCCGTACCGGCTCCTCACCCCCCGCATCTCCCGCCCCCGCCACCAGATCGATCAACGCATGGTCGGCGAACCCGGCAAGGGCGAAGTCCAGCTGGACCGTCGCCGCCTCCATCGGATCCTCGCACTCACCCGCGGCCCGCGCCGCCCGATGCAACTGCTGCGAACGGAAACGGAGTTGCGCCGCCTCCTGCTCGGTCTGCTTGGCCTCCGTCACATCGAGGAAGAGCCAGGCGACCCCCAACGGCACCGGCTCCTCCGTGAGCGGCGACGCGAGACGCAGAAAGCCGCTGCGCCAGCAACGCCGCTCCGGCTCACCGCTCTCCGTGGCCCGCACCGACACCCACATCTCGGCGGGCGCGGGCGGCGCCCCCTCGGCGAGCACATGACTCAGCGCGCTCTCCAGCTCCTCCACACCCTGCCCGAGCAACTCCCCGAGCGGCCGCCCCAGCAACGCCGTACGCCCCATCCCCAAGGACCGCGCGGCATGTTCGTTCGCCACGGCGGGACGCAGATCGGCGTCGACGAGCACCACCCCCCACGAGGCGTTCTCGAACAGCGCCTCGCTCAGCGCGATGGAACGCTCCAGGTCGATCTGCGCATGCACCTCGCTGAACGCGCAGTACACCCCCGCGGGCTTCCCGTCCCCGCCCCGCACGGCCGCGGACTGCGTCCGCACGAGCACCCGCCCGCCGTCCTTCGTGAGCAGCGCGAACTCGTGCACCTGCCGCCCATGCGCCTCCATGGCCGACATCAGCCGGTCCTCGACCTCCTCGGCGTCGGCGGTCCGCACCGCCCACCCCGCGAACCCCTGCCGCCCGACGGCCTCCGCCGCCGACCACCCGAGAATCCGCTCGGCCTCACGATTCCAGTGCGTCACCACCCCATCGGCATCGAACGCGCACAGGGCGGCGTCCATGCCGTCCAGCAATGCCGCGAGCAATTCGGCCCCACCGGGCTCAGGCTCTTCGGGCCCCAACTCGTCGGTGGTCCCACTACGCCGGGAAGCACTCACCTGGCACCCCCTGCAGGCCGTGTCCTCATGAGCTGCATGTTCTGCGAGTTCCGCGTATACCGCACGTCAGATCATTGAACTCGAACGTGACGCAGCCCACAGCCACTTCCCAGAAGTCGGACGAAATCGTTGCCCCCAAAGCCCTGTGCAAAGCCCTGAATAAATCGCTTGTGCGACGGACGGGGCCGTTCCTAGGGTGGCACGTACACACGAAGGGAGGTGGTTCGGCAGATGTATGGAAACCGGACGCGTGAGGTGACTGCGGGCTAGTGGCCCGTCGTCGCAACTCGATTTCGGCGCCGGACCAGCACGTGTGATGTGCGTGCGACCGGCCCAATCCCAAGCAGTCACCCGACCCGCGAGCCGCCGGTGAGTCCGGCCGGCTTCCCGCCGTCTCGTACGGCGGGGACCACGGCTCGCGGGTCGTCTGCGTCCCGACACCCCGCGATGCCGCCCCTCAGCCCTTGCTGACCGCCGTGAGGATCTCCGGCAGCCGCCTCGCCACCCTCGGTGCCGCGAGCCGCAGTCCGCAGTAGGTGATCAGGGCCCCGTAGGCGCCGCCCAGCGGCAGCAGGACCCAGGACCAGGAGCTCTCACCCGCGACGTGCAGCCAGATCGTGCCGGCGAGCACCGGGGCGCAGAGCAGGGCCGCGGCGACCATGCCGCCGAAGATGGAGATCCAGGCCAGGCCCGCCTGACCGGGGGCGACGTTCTTGTAGCCCTCCTGCGGGATCGAGTAGGGGAAGCGCGCCGACGACCAGGCGCCCGTCGCCAGCATCGCGCCGAGCAGCGCGAAGGAGAGGCCGAGGCCCTCCGCGAGGCCGGTCCAGTCGCCGAGCACGGCGGCCGTGATGACCGTCACCAGCGTCGCGTACGGGAGGGTGATGGCGAGGAGGGCCAGGGCGCGGGCGCGGATCTCGATGTACGCGTCGTGCGTCGAGGAGATCGTCATGGCGACCATCCAGAACGCCGAGGTGTCCTGGCCGAACTGGTTGTACATCAGGACGCCGAGCATTCCGGCCGCGAAGCACGCGAAGTAGATGGAGCCGGTGCCCTGCAGGGCGTTGAAGAGCGGCACGATGAGGCCGATGGCCAGGGAGGTCACCCAGGCGGCCTTCGTCTTGGGATCGCGCCACACGTAGCGCAGGCTGCGTTCCATGACCGTGCCGGTGCGGCCGCCGGGGAGCAGGCGTCCCAGGCCGTGTGCCGCGCGTGCCTTGGTGGGTTCCGCCGCGGTGAGGGTGGAGCCGTCGGGCGTGGTCATGAGGTGGGTGAGGCTGCGTTGCCAGAGGGCGAGGAGGCCGGCGAGGGCCGCGGCGCTCAGGGCGAGTTGGGCGGCCCCGATGGCGTACGAGCCCTCGCTCACGGAGTCGACGGCGCCGATCGCCGACGCGGGCGGAATCCAGCGGACGACGTCCGCCGCCGGGTCGAGCTGCGAGAGCCCCGACGAACCGAGGCGCTGTGCACCGAAGTTGACGACCTGGGCGCCGACCGCGATGAGCAGACCGCTCAGGACGGCCAGATCGCGTCCTTTGCGGCTGGTAAGGAGGCGGATGTTGGCGGCGGCGACGGTGCGCGCGAGGGCCACGCAGATGAGCAGGGTGAGGGCGATGGCGAGGACGCCGGTGACGGCGGCCGTGGCGCCGTGGGCGAGTGCGATGACCGAGCCGAGGGCGAGGCACAGGGTGAAGAGCGGGCCGATGCCGACCAGTGAGGCGACGAGGAGCGCGCGGACCAGCGGGCGGGGGCGCAGCGGCAGCATCACCAGGCGGGTGGGGTCGAGGGTCTCGTCGCCGCTGGGGAAGAACAGCGGCATCACCGCCCAGCCGAGCGCGAGCACGGCGGTGAGCAGGACGGAGACGGTGGCGGCGTGTTCGTTGCCGCGCAGGGCGATCAGGCCGATGAGCTGGAGGGCGGCGACGAGGAGCGCGGCGGCGACGGACGCGATGTAGGCGGCGCGGCGGCCGGTGGACTGGTGCAGGCCGTTGCGCAGGAGGGACAGCTTCAGGCGTACGAAGACCGGGGTGATGGAGGGGGCGGCCGCGGCCAAGGGGGGCGTGCTCATCGGGTGCCGCCGCCCAGCCAGTCGAGGTGGGATCCGGTGTCGCGGCCGCCCGCGCCGACCAGTTCGAGGAACGCCTGCTGGAGTGAGGGGGACGTGCCGCGCACCTCGGCGAGGGTGCCCTGGGCGCGGATGCGGCCCGCGGCCATCACGGCGACCCAGTCGCAGAGGGATTCGACGAGTTCCATGACGTGCGAGGAGAAGACGACGGTGGCGCCGGAGGCGGTGTAGCGCTCCAGGACGCCGCGGATGGTCTGCGCGGAGACCGGGTCGACGCCTTCGAAGGGTTCGTCGAGGAAGAGGACCTCGGGGTTGTGGAGCAGGGCCGCGGCGAGGCCGATCTTCTTGCGCATGCCGGTCGAGTAGTCGACGACGAGTTTGTGCTGGGCGCCGGCGAGGTCCAGTACGTCCAGGAGCTGGGTGGCTCTCTTGTCGACCTCGTCGCCGGGGAGCCCGCGCAGGCGTCCGGTGTACGCGAGGAGTTCGCGTCCCGAGAGGCGTTCGAAGAGCCGCAGTCCTTCGGGGAGGACGCCGATGCGGGCCTTGACCTGGACGGGGTCGGACCATACGTCGTGGCCGACGACTTCGACCGTGCCCCGGTCGGGGCGCAGGAGTCCGGTCACCATCGAGAGGGTGGTGGTCTTGCCCGCGCCGTTCGGGCCGACGAGGCCGATGAACTTGCCCGCGGGGAGGGTGAGGTCGATCCCGGCGACGGCGAGTTGCTGGCCGAAGGCCTTCCAGAGTCCTTGCACCCGTACCGCCGCGGGTACGGGTGCCGCCGCCGGTTCTGCCTCGGTCACGATGCCCGCCGCCCTTTGTCGTCGCCGCCTTTGACTGTGCACGATACGTCGCGGGCACCGTCATCACCGGCTTCGCCGAGTTCGTCCTCACACGCCGGACGGGCTGAGATTCAGGACTCCGCTACCGCCGTGCCTCGCGCCCGCACGCGTAGGCGAGCGGCGAGATGATCTCCTCCGCGTCGGGGAGCCAGCGGTTGGCGGCGGTGGGGCGGCAGGCCCACTGCACGGCGCCGGTCGCGCCGAAGCGGGTCGGCGGCGCGGCGACGTACGCCCCTTCGCCGAGCGAGACCAAATCGATCGCGGCGGGCGGCCAGCCCAGCTTGCGTACCAGGTCAGGGACCTTGGCGGTGGCGCCGGGGAGGACGAAGAACTGCATGCGGCGGTCGGGCGTACAGGTCACCGGGCCGAGCGTCAGTTCCATCCGCTCCATGCGGGCGAGGGCGAGGAACCCGGCCGTCTCGGGCACGTCGATGGCGTCGAACGTACGGCCCGTCGGCAGCAGGATCGACGACTTCGGCTGCTTGTTCCAGAGCCGCCTGGCGACGGTCGCGCTGCCCGTCGCCTGTGTCGCCCAGTCCTCGCGCGCCGGGTGCGAACCGGGCGCCGTGCACGCGGCGTCACCGCACGAGCAGATCTCGGCCCCCTCGACGGACTCGAGCCACGTCCCGGGGAACACGTCCCAGTGGCGCTCTTCCGCGTATCGCACGGCCGTGTCCAGCAAGGATTCTCCGCGCTGCTTCGGGATGTGCGCGGCTGACGTGACTCCCATGGTCTCTTCCACGGACTTCTCAACTCCGCCCGCCACCTACGGTTACGGCTGTCGCGTGCGCGGGGGCGGAGCATCGATCCTGCATGTGGGGCGCATGGGTGCACGGGCGGGGGCGCGCATGGGGAATGGGTTCCATGTGCGGGTAGCCAAGGCTGGGGCACTCCGAAGAAGCCCAGTTACCGACTTATGGTCCGTTTGTGGTGCATCTTCCGTTTGTCCCAAGGGCATTGATCATCTGGGGTGGCCGAATCCGGTCCCTCCGTCCAGATGAACCACGGTGCACATCAGGGGGTACGCCATGGCCGCAAGGCCGCTCGTCGCGCGGCAGCCCAACGAAAGGCTGCAGGCACTCATTCAGGAAGCGGGCTGCTCGAACGCGGGCCTGGCCCGCCGGGTCAACATGTGCGGCGCGGAGCACGGTCTCGATCTGCGCTACGACAAGACGTCGGTCGCCCGGTGGCTGCGCGGTCAGCAGCCGCGTGGCAGGGCGCCCGGCATCATCGCGGAGGCGCTCGGCCGCAAGCTCGGCAGGACCGTCACGATCGACGAGATCGGCATGGCGAACGGCAAAAACCTCGCCTCCGGCGTCGGCCTGCAGTTCTCGCCCACCGTGCTCGGCGCCATCGAACAGGTCTGCGAGCTGTGGCGCAGCGACGTGGGGCGGCGGGACTTCCTGTCCGGCTCGTCCGTCGCCGCTTCCGCACTCGTCGAGCCGAGCCGCGACTGGCTGATCTCGTCGCCGGACGCGCAGGTCGGCCGGATGGCGGGGCCGCGGGTCGGGCTCTCCGACGTGGCGGCCGTGAAGGCCATGACGGAGGCGCTGACGCAACTCGACCACCAGTACGGCAGCGGGCATGTGCGGCCGGTGGTCGTGCACTACCTGAACAGCGTGGTGTCGGGACTGCTCGCCGGTTCGTACCGCGAGGCGGTGGGGCGCGAACTGTTCGCCGCCGTCGCGCGGTTGACGGAACTCGCCGGGTACATGGCGGTGGACACGGGCCAACCGGGCCTGGCCCAGCGCTACTACATCCAGGCGCTGCGCCTCGCTCAGGCGGCGGGCGACCGCGGATACGGCGGCTACGTACTGGCCGCGTCCATGAGCCACCTCGCGGCCCAGCTCGGGAACCCGCGGGAGATCGCGCAGTTGGCGCGGGCGGCCCAGGAGGGGACGCGCGGGCGGGTCACCCCGCGCGCGGAGGCCATGTTCTACGCCGCCGAGGCCAGGGGACACGCGCTGCTCGGCGACGGGCGCTCGACGCAGGCCGTCGCGGGCCGTGCGGTCGAGGCGATGGACCGGGCGTCCGGGGATGCGGAATCGGGCGACGACCCGGTGTGGATCAGGCACTTCGACCACGCCTATCTCGCCGACGAACTGGCGCACTGCCACCGTGACTTGGGGCAGGCGGACGCGGCGGCGCGCAGTGCCGAGGAGTCCCTCGCGGGGCATCCGGAGACACGGGCGCGGCGGCGGGCGATCGGCCTGGTCCTGCTCGCCACGGCGCAGGTGCAGCGGCGGGACATCGAGCAGGCGTGCCACACGGGTCTGAAGGCGGTCGAACTGCTCGGCACGCTGCGGTCGAACCGCGGTGCCGAGTATCTGGAGGACTTCCAGCAGCGGCTCGATCCTTACCGCGAGGAGCCGGTGGTACGGGAGTTCGGGGCGCGGATGGACATCCAGGCGGCGTGAGGGAGTGCGGGAACGGGTGCGTGAAGGGTTTGTGACGTGTGTCGCGCTCCGGTGAACGCGGCCCGTCCCAGCCCTTTCCGCACCGTGAACGGCAACTCCCGTGCGCGTCCGAAACTCCCTGGTGACGTAATCAGCGTTTCGCGGAGAGCTTTTGTTACTTCCGCGATTGATGCGGCCGCGGAGGTTTGAGCTGCGTGGCAGACGGCTGTGGCGACCCGGTAGCGTGAGCCGACGGTTCCGTAGGTCCCCCATTCGTAGGAGTCCCGGTGACGCAGCAGAGCGGGCAGGGTGCCGCTTCCTCCGATCCGCATTCCGCGGACCGGCACGCGCACGAAGGCATCGTGCTGCCTGCCGACGGAAGCGAGCCCCTGATGCCCGGCACCACCGGCGACCACGTGGCCCCCGCGGGCGGCAGCCCCTGGGGCCAGCCCTGGGGCCCGGCCCCGACGGACCCACCCCCCGGCACGGGCCACCCCTGGAACTCCCCCCAGCACCAGACGTACGGCCAGGAGGCTTCGTACGGGGGCGGGGGCGGCGCGTACGGGGGCCAGCAGCAGGGCGGTACGTACGGGGGTCAGCAGCAGGGCGGGCCGTACGGCGGCGAGGCGCAGGGCGGGCCGTACGGCGGCCAGGCTCAGGGCGGCCCTTACGGGGGCCAGCCGCAGGACGCTTCTTACGGGTCGGCACAGGGCGCGGGCGCAGCGTATGGGGGTCAGGCTCAGGGCGGGCAGTACGCGGGGCAGCCCCAGGGCGGCCAGAACGCGGGGCACGCTCAGGGTGGGCAGTACGCGGGGCACGCTCAGGGTGGGCAGCACGGGGGTCAGCCGCAGGGCGGCCAGCACGCGGGCCAGCACCAGGGCGGCCAGTACGCAGGGCAGCCGCAGGGTGGCCAGCACGTGAGCCACGCTTCGAGTGGCCAGCACGCGGGTCAGCCGCAGGGTGAGCAGAACGCGGGGCAGCTTCAGGGCGGTCAGCACGCGGGCCAGTCCCACGGCGGCCAGCATGCGGGTCAGTCCCAGGGCGGCCAGCATGCGGGCCAGCCGCAGGGCGGTCAGCACGCCGGGCAGTCGCAGGGCGGTCAGTACGGGGGCCAGCCCCAGGGCGGCCAGCACGTGAGCCCCACGCCGGGCGGTCAGCACGCGGGTCCCCCGCAGGGTGGCCAGCACGCAGGGCAGTCGCAGGGCGGCCAGCACGCAGGTCAGTCCCAGGGTGGCCAGCACGCAGGCCAGCCGCAGGGCGGTCAGCACGCGGCCCAGTCGCAGGGTGGCACGCACGCGAGACAGGCGGCCGGTGGCGCCCACGCCGGGCAGCCCGCCGACGTCTCCTCCTACCCCGGTCAGCCCGCCGACGCTTCCTACCCCGGTCAGCCCGATGCCTCGTACCTCGGGCGGGCGGCCAACTCCTCGTACCCCGGGCAATCGGGCCAGCCGCTTCCCCCGGCCGGGCAGGCCGGGCAGGCCGGAGGAGCCGGGGCGTTTTCGCCCGCCGCGCAGGCGAGTCAGCTGCCGCCCGCCGCGCAGGCGAGCCCCCTTCCGCCCGCCGCGCAGGCGAGCCCCCTTCCGCCCGCCGCGCAGGCGAGCCCCCTTCCGCCCGCCGCGCAGGCGAGCGCCCCCCTGCCTCCCGTCGCCGGCGGTCTCGCGCCGCTTGCCGCCGGTGGTGCGGGGGACGCCGACGCGACGCAGTACATACCCGCCACGCCCGCCGCAGGCGCAGGCGTCGATGAAGGGGCCACCCAGTACATACCCCCCGTCGCCCCCGGCGCCCTGCCGCCCGAGGCGCCCGCGGGGGAGGCCACGCAGTTCTTGGGGCGTACGCCGATGCCCCCGGCGGCCGGTTCCGACAACGAGCCCACGCAGTTCATCGCCCCCGTGCCCGCCGAGCCCGGCAAGGCACCCTTCGGGATACGGCCCGGCGCCCCGGGCGACCGGCAGCCGCCCGCCGAGTTCGACAGCCTCTTCCGCACCGAGGCGGGGGAGGACGAAGGCCCCGCGTCCACCCAGCAGATGCCCCGCTTCGAGCCGCCGCAGCCCGCGGGCCAGGGCGGCGGAGACGGCGGGGGACGGGCCGCACGCCGCGCCGCCGCCGCGGCCCCCGCGTCCCGCGGCGGAGGCCGCACCGGCTCGAAGGTGCCGCTCTTCGCGGCCGTAGGAGTCGTCATCGCGCTGGTCGGCGTCGGAGCGGGCGCCCTCCTCAGCGGCGGTGGCGGCGACGAGGAGAAGGACAGCCCGCAGACCGTCTCCGAGTCCGCGCCCGCCGACGACAAACCCTCGCCCTCCGTGGACCCCGCCAAGGAGCAGGCCGTCGCCCTGGACAAGCTCCTGGCCGACAGCAACAACAGCCGCGACTCGGTGATCGGCGCCGTACGCAACGTCGGAAAGTGCACCGACCTCGCCCAGTCGGCCACGGATCTGCGCAACGCGGCCAAGCAGCGCAACGGCCTGGTCACCCGCCTCTCGCAGCTCTCCGTGGACAAGCTCCCGGCCAACGCCCAGCTGACGGCCTCCCTCACCAAGGCGTGGAAGGCGTCCGCCGCGGCCGACAACCACTACGCCGCCTGGGCGGGCCAGGTCGCGGGCAAGAAGGGCTGCAAGAAGGGCCACGCCCGCACCACGCCGCAGGCGGTCGCCGCGAACAAGTCGAGCGGCGAGGCGACCACGGCCAAGCAGGAAGCGGCCGGGCTGTGGAACGCCATCGCCAAGCAGTACGGGCTCACCACGCGCGACAAGTCACAGCTCTAGCGGGTCACGTGACCTGCTCCAGCGTCTTCGAGACGTTCACGAAGCCCTTGCGCGCCGGCACGAGGCGGCCGTCGCGCACCATCTGGAACGTGACGTCGGCGTTGACCAGGCGAGGGAAGTCGCTGGCCGCGAGCATGTCCTTGAAGCGCCAGCTCAGGGTGGGCGTGAGCCCGCCCGTCTGCACCTTGAGCCCCTCGTCGAGGGCCCGCCGCAGGGTCCGCGACGAGACCTCGCCGCCGTCGAGCGACTCGACGGTCCGCTTCAGGACGGTGTAGGCGATCCACGTCGTCTGCACGCCCGCGTCCGTCGGGTCGACCCGGTTGTCGCCGAACGCCTGCTCGCGGATGACCTCACGCATGGCGTCCCAGCGGGGATCACTGGCCGCCGGATACCAGCCGGTGAGGTAGGCGCCCTCGTACGGTCCGTTGCCGCCGCCCGTGCGGTCGACGAGGGACTGGTCGACGCTGCCGAGCACGGAGGACATCTTCGCGGTCGGGTACGCGTCCTCGGTGCGCCGGTAGGAGTCGTAGAAGGTGTCCGTGCGCTCGCCGAGCGCCGCCGTCACACAGCCACCCGTGCCCGCCCGCTCCAGCGCCTGCTCGGCCTGCGCGGTGAAGTCCGTGCCGTCCTCGGGCGCCCGTATGTCGGCGGCGGGCTTGTGGCGGCCCTCGGCGAGGCCCGCGTCCAGGAGTCCGGGGAGGTCGTCGCCGGCGATCGTGTCGGGGCGTACGAGGGAGACGCGCTCGCAGCGGCCAGCGAGCTGACGGCCGTTGCCCGCCATGAGCGCCGGTTCGCCGCCGTTGACGGGGTACGACAGGGGGCTGCTGAACTCCTCGTCGGTGACGCCGTACCCGCCGATGTAGGGGATGCCGGCGACTTCGAGCGGGGAGAGGAAGGAGCGGCCGTGCTGGCTGTAGGAGCCGACGACGGCGGCGACCTCCTCGTCGACCGCCTTGCGGGCGCAGTCGGCGGCGCCCACCGGGTCGTTGTGGTCGTTGCAGGTGATGACCTTGAGCTCGCGGCCGTCGAGGCCGCCGTTCGCGTTGACCCAGCGCGCGTAGGCCTGCGCCATCGCGGGGATGCCGGGCTTGTTCGTGGCCTTGGTCTTCTCGGGGGCCCAGGTCATGACGGTCACGGGGTCTTCCCTGGATCCCCCCGTGGAACCAGGGACGACCCCGCACGCGGTGGTCAAGGACGCACCCGCCGCCACCAGGGCGGCCGCGGTGAGCAGTGCGGTCTTGGAGGGGCGGGGGAGCAAGGTGCGTCGCGAGACGGGCATGGTCATGCACGATTCCGCCGCAGTGCCAACCATGGAGTGACGCGCTCTCAACGCATGGTGACAAGAAGGTGAATGACAGGGGCCGATTCGGCTGCGTCGAGGGGGAACGTACGATCGATGACCGTGCAAGGTTCGGAGAACTCTTCCCGTCGTGGCCGTCGCTCAAGCACCATGGGCGGCATGCCAACGAACGACATGCCATGGTGGCGCTGGCGCAGCAACGTGCGCTCGGCTCTTCACATGCTCTCCGACCCGGGGTTCCAGCGTGAGTGCTGGCTCGCCGGGCGCGAGGAGTACGGGGACGTGACCGACGCCGTGTACCGCCTGGTCGAGGACACGTGGCTCGACAACTGGTCCGCCGAGAAGTACGTCGGGACGATCTTCCGTGACGCGGAGGAGGCGGCCCTGGTCGACACCGCGGTGCTGCGGGTCCTGCGGATCATGCACGAGGTGGGGCCGGACGCGCTGGTGTCCGCCTATCTCGACCACCCGGGATGGCCGGATGCGGTCCGCGCCGCGCGCGAGGCCCATGTGCGGCTCGCCGTGAGCGACGGCGAGGACCCCGACGAGGCTCCCCGGACGCTCGAGGTCCTGCGCATCCTGACCCGCTCGGCGAGCTGACCACTTCCCCGCCCCGCGAGCTGACCACTTCCCCGCCCCGGGCACGAACCTTTCTCCCGTCCGGGGCTTGGACCGTGGTCCCGTGGGGTGCCGCGATTGTGGGAACCTTGGGCGCATGAACGAGAAGGTCCCCGCCCCCGCTGAGCAGTACGCCCTCACCCTCTCCTGCCCGGACAAGCAGGGCATCGTGCACGCCGTGTCGAGTTATCTCTTCATGACCGGCTGCAACATCGAGGACAGCCAGCAGTTCGGTGACCACGACACCGGGCTCTTCTTCATGCGCGTCCACTTCTCGGCGGAGCCGCCGGTGACGGTCGAGAAGCTGCGGGCGAGCTTCGCCGCGATCGGTGACTCCTTCCACATGGACTGGCAGGTGCACCGCGCCGACGACAAGATGCGCGTCGTCCTGCTCGTGTCGAAGTTCGGGCACTGCCTGAACGACCTCCTCTTCCGCTCGCGCATCGGCGCGCTGCCGGTCGAGATCGCCGCGGTCGTCTCGAACCACACGGACTTCGCCGAGCTCGCCGCCTCGTACGACATCCCCTTCCACCACGTCCCGGTGACGAAGGACAACAAGGCGCAGGCCGAGGCGCAGATCCTGGAGCTCGTGCGCGCGGAGAACGTGGAGCTCGTCGTCCTGGCCCGCTACATGCAGGTCCTCTCGGACGACTTCTGCAAGCAGCTCAGCGGCCGGATCATCAACATCCACCACTCCTTCCTGCCGAGCTTCAAGGGCGCGAAGCCGTACCACCAGGCGCACGCGCGCGGTGTGAAGCTGATCGGCGCGACCGCGCACTATGTGACGGCGGACCTCGACGAGGGCCCGATCATCGAGCAGGAGGTCGAGCGCGTCGGCCACGGCGTCACGCCGGACCAGCTGGTCGCGATCGGCCGGGACGTGGAGTGCCAGGCGCTCGCGCGCGCCGTGAAGTGGCACGCCGAGCGCAGGATCCTGCTCAACGGTCACCGCACGGTCGTCTTCGCCTGACCGCCGCGGTCACTGCTTACGGGCCCTGCGCGGGACTCACATCCGGCTCAGTGACGCCGCCGCGAACAGCACGTCCCTGATCGCCTGGCGGTCCCCGACCTGACCCGCAGCCGCCTCCTCCGGAGACACGTGGCCCGCGGCCAGGCGGCAGAACTCGACGCCGTCCAGCGCGACATGGGCCACCTCACGGTCCGCCGACGCGCTTGCGCCGGGGGAGTCGAGCGGGATGAACCATTCTCCGCCGCCCATGCCCTCGACCTCCAGGCGCAGGCTGCGGCCCGGGGCGCCCGCCGCCACCAGGCCGTGCGCCGGGGCCGCGAGTCCCGAGCGGCGGCGCTCGGCGAGCGTGCCGGGGAGCAGCCGGGCGGCGAGGTCGATCATGCGGTGCAGATGGCGCGGCGACGGCGGCTCGTACGGATAGTCGACCGCCTCCGCGATGTCACCGGCGTGGATCCAGCACTCGAAGGCGCGGTCCAGCATGGAGTCCCGCAGCGGCAGTTCGACGCGGCGGCCCTGCTCGTCCGGGGCGCTGTAGGGGACGGTGAGGCCGCCGGAGCCTGAGCCGTGCGGGCCGCCCGCCGTGAAGGACACCGTGCGGATCAGCTCGTGGGACTGCTCGCGCCAGGGCCCGCGCACCGCGCGCGTGGGCGGGAAGTACGAGGCGCGCCAGTACGACTCGGTGCGGTGGCCCGGGTCGGACTGCGGTGGCGCGTCCCTGCCGAGCGGGTCGTCGAGGCCGAGGGCAAGCGCGACCAGGCCGTCGACGGCGAGGAGGTGCGCGATCACCCCGGCCACCGTCGTCTTGCGGCTGACCGGATGGTCCTCGTCGAACCACCGCAGACGCACCGGAGCGTGCCACTCCGAATCACCGATGTCCCTCAGGAGCGCGTCGAGCCGGGCGGTCTCGGCGTCGTACGGAATGGCCCACTCGGGGACCGGGATACGGGGCGGGCGCCGCCCGAGGCAGTTCTCGATGACGCGGTTGCGCAGGCCCGGGTCGAGATCGAGGCTCTCCTCCTGGTGCAGCAGCCCCACCGCGTCGCGCAGCCGCAGCGCCTCCTCCGCGCAGGGGCCGCAGTGCCCCAGGTGCACCTCGACGGCGAGGGCTTCGTCGACCGAGCAGGCGGCGAGCGCCCAGGCCCCGAGCAGGGACTTCAGGACCCGGTGGTCGAGGGCGAGCGGAGGGTCGGGCAGCGGGTGGCCCGTGTCCTCTATGGAGGCGCGGGGCAGCGGTATGCGGGGCGGCCGGCGGGAGTTCCCGTCACCGGGACTGTCCGCGCCACCGGGACCGCTGGGCCCGCCCGCACCGCCGCCGTTCTCCGGGAGGTCCGGTTCCTCGAAGGGGTCCTGCCGGCCGGGCCCCTTCACAGCGCTCTCCCGTACCCGGGCCGGGCCCCTGGCGCGGGGTGCGGCTCCGCGGGGCCCGCCGCGTCGTTCGCGGTGGAGAGCAGCTGGAGGCCGAGACGGAGGCGGCGGCGCGCCTCGTCCTCCGTCACGCCGAGGTCGGCCGCCGTCTGGCGGTAGTCGCGCCGCTGGAAGTAGGCGAGCTCCAGGGCGGCACGCAGCGGGGCGGGCATGGCCGTGACGATGTAGTCCGCGCGGGCGGCGGCCGAGGCGCGGCGGACCTTGCGCTCCAGGTCCTCCGCGGTTCCTTCGCCGCCGCGGGCCAGGGCGGCGGACTCGGTCTGGCGCAGCCGCCGGACGGCCCGCTGGTGGGTGAGCGTGGCGACCCAGGAGCGCAGGGGGCCCTGCTTCGGGTCGTACGCGTCGGGGTTCTCCCAGATGTGGGCGAAGACCTCGCGGGTTATGCGGTCGGCGGCGTCCTCGTCACCGAGCACGCGGTGGGCGAGGCCGTGCACGAGCGAGGCGAAGTGGTCGTACAACTCGCCGAGCGCGGCCGCCTCCCCGTGCGCCAGCCGCTGCTGCATGCGGCGGTCCCAGCGGCGCGGCGCGTCCTTCGCCATGCGACCCCCTCTGCGCGTGCCGTTTGTTGCTCTTCTCTTGAAACCCTCTGTCGAATGTAGTCGCCACCACGGACAACGCACTCCCTTTGCGGCAAAGTACGCATGCCCCCGGCCTCCGATGATAGGGAGCGGAGGCCCTGGTGTTTCATGGAGAGGAGCTGGGGCAGCCGCGACGTAGGAAGCGTAGGGAAGGCTTCCGCATCGGCGAGCTACGAGCGAGCGGTATCAGCGAGCGAGAGGCGTGCGAGTGACGCTGCAGGTGGCCGTGGACGAGCAGGACGGCTGGGCCGTCCTGCGGGTGTCCGGCGAGATGGACCTCGTGACCTCGCCTGTCGTGCGCCAGCGGGTGCACGACGCCGTGGCCGACGGCCGGCACAGCCTCGTCCTCGACCTCTCCGACGTGCTGTTCTGCGATTCCAGCGGCGTCGGCGTGCTGATCGCCACCCGCCGCCTCTTCCGCTCCTGCCAGGGCCGACTGCGCCTGATACTGCCCGCCAAGGGCGCCGAGGACGGCTCCCACGTGAACCGCGTCCTCGCGGCCCTCGGCGTACGCAGGCTCTTCGAGGTCTTCCCGGACGTCGCGGCAGCGGTGGACGACGAGGCGATCCCCCTCTCCGCCTGAGCTCAGTCCCGCCGGATCAGCTCCGGGTCGATGCGCCGCCCCACCAGCGGCAGCGTCCCCACGACCGCCAGGACGAGCACCCCTGCCATGGCCGCGACCAGCAGCGGAACCCCGGCCCCGTCCCAGAAGATCTCGCCGCCGCCGGTGACCAGATAGGCGGACTCCGCCAGCTTCCCCGCGACGAGGGCGAGCAGCAGGCCCACGGCCAGCGGCAGGACGACCTGCGTGCACTGCACGAGACGCAGAGTGCGGGCCCGCGCGCCGATCAAGGAGAGCGCCGTGACCTGGGGGCGGCGCTCCACGGCTCGGTCGGTGACGGAGACCAGGAACGCCGCGACACCGATGACGAGGCCCATCACCATGCCGAGCGCGAGCAGCGTCTCGATCACGGTGATCTGCTGGAGGCCGTCGATGTTGATGCCCGCCGGGTCGACGTCCGCCGTGGGCGCGACGGCGCCGATGTGGTCCAGGACGTCGCGTACGGTGCCGGGCTCCGAGCCGCTCGTGAGGACCAGCGTGGCCGCGGCGGGCAGGGCGTGCGCCGGGAGCTCTGAGGGCGGCACCAGGAGGCCGGGGCTCGGCAGGTTGGTGACCTCGTACCCGTCGAACAGGACGGTGGCGCTCGGCACCTTCACCTTCAGCGAGGTCCGCTTGCCGTCCTGCTGCTTCAGCACGTACGTCGAGGCCTTGAGCGGAGACTCGGACACGTTCGGGTCCTGGAGCCGGAGCACCTTGCCGTCCTCGCAGCCCGCCGAGTGCTCCACCAGCTTCGCGAGCTGTGCGCAGGTGGCGACCAGGGCGGGGGCCTGCCAGTCGCCGCCCTCCTTGGCCGGGTCGGTGCGCGGCTCCATCACGATCGCGTCAGCGCGTACCCCGGGGATGTTCCGCAATTTCCCCTGCTGCTCCTCGCTGAGCTGCGAGAGCCGCAGGCCGTACTCCTGGACGGGCGAGTCGGAGCGGGTGATCTGCTGCTCCTCCACCAGGACGCCCTGGGCGAGCGACGCCGAGAACACCAGCAGGACGAGTCCCGTGACCACGCGCATCGCGCTGCCCGGCTCGACCTCGTTGCGGCGCATGGCCAGGCTCAGGGCGAGGTTGCCGGAGCGGGCGAGGCGCGTGGCGATGCCGTACGAGAGCAGCGGCATGACCAGCACCAGGCCGAGCCCGGTGAGGAGGACGCCACCGGGAACCAGAAGGGAGTTGATGCCGGTGCTCTGCGCGGGGTTGTCGGTGAGGCCGGTCGCGCAGTAGCCGATGACGATGCCCAGCCCGGTGACCAGCAGCAGGCCGCCCCAGACGCGGGGCGCGCGCGGGGCTGCGGTGCGCCGGGTGCTCAGCGGGTTGGTGGCCGCCGCGCGGGCGCTCGCCCGGCCCACGAACCAGGAGAGCGCGGTGCAGCCGATCAGGCAGACGGCGACGGTGGACGCGGAGAGCGCGCCGTCGGCCGGGTACCACTTGAGGCCCGGTAGCCCGGTCCGCGCCATGATCTGGTTCAGGAGCCAGAACTCGCCGAGCCCGAGCAGCGCCCCCAGGAAGGCGGCGACGACGGTCTCGGCGGCGTTCACGCGTTGCGTGCCCTTGGCGCTCAGGCCGAGGAGGCGCAGCGCGGCGAGCCGGCGGTTGCGGCTGGCGGCGGACAGCTTGGCGCAGACGGAGAGGAAGACGCCGAGGGGCAGCAGCACGAGGGCGGCGAGGGTGAAGCGCAGGATGTCGAGGGTGGACTTCTCCACGGCCGTGGTGGGCGGGTGTTCGGAGCCGAAGCTCTTCAACGCGCGTGCGTCGTCGGCGAGGTCGGACCTCGTGGTGCCGACGTAGGCGTAGAGCTCGTTCGGGTCGGTCAGGCCGGAGGGTCCGATCAGGCCCTTCTCCTCACCGGGGAGCAGCCCCTTCAGGCCGGGCTCGCGGCGGAGCTGAGCGTGCAGGGCGGGGGAGACGTACACCTCGCCGGCAGCGGGGAGTCCGCTCAGCCCGGGTGGAGGCTGCACCCTGTCGGCATCCTTGCCGGGGGCGAGGAAGACGCGGCTGAACGGCTTCGAGCCGTGCGGGTCGGTGCGCTCCAGGACGAGGGTGGGTTGCCCAGACCGCTGACCGGCGAAGACCTGGGGGTCGCGGTCGGCGGCCCGTCCGTCGTGGGCGCCCAGGATCGAGGGGATCGTCAGGACGAGCGCGAGGCAGCAGACCCCGAGGGAGCCGCCGAGGGTCATCAGCAGGAAACGTACGCGGGTGCCGCGCCCGGAGCCGAAGAGCAGCCGCAGGCCGAGCAGGAACTCGCTCATGCGGACGCGCCCTTCGCGGTGAGCACTCCGTCGGCCATGGAGTAGTTGCGGTCGGCCTGGGCGGCGACCGTGGGATCGTGCGTGACGAGCAGGACGGAGGTCCCCTGTGAACGGGCGAGGCCCAGGAACTCCTTGAGGACGGTGGCGGCGTTGGCGCTGTCGAGCGAGCCGGTGGGCTCGTCGGCGAAGACGACCGCGGGCCGGTGCACCAAGGCCCGCGCCACGGCGACGCGCTGGCTCTGCCCGCCCGACACCTGCGAGGGCCTGCGCTCGCGCAGGTCGGCGATCCCCAGCCGGTCTAGTACCTCGGCGGCGGCCTTGAGCGCGGGGCGCTTGCGCTGTCCGGCCAGACGCAGCGGCAGCGCGGTGTTCTCCTCGATGGTCAGCTCGGGGAGCAGCTCGCCGTACTGGAAGACGAAGCCGAAACGCTCGCGGCGCAACGCGCTGATGCCCTCGTCGTCGAGCTCGCCGTACGCCCGCCCCTCGAACCGCACCTCACCGCGCGCGGCCGGCAGCACACCGGCGAGGCAGTACAGCAGCGAGGACTTCCCGGAGCCGCTCGCCCCGGTGATCGCCGCGATCTCACCCCGCGCCAGCGACAGATGGGCATCACGGACGGCGGAAGTGGAGCCGTAGGAAAGGTCGACTCCCGTGGCGCTGAGAACTTCTGACGTGCTGCTCGACGTACTGATCGCTTCCCCCAAGAAGACGAAGGGCCCGGAGCGGGGGTCCGGGCCCGGTGTGCATGCGTAACAGCATGCCAACCGGGAAGTTTGAATCACGGAGTCAAGGGAGACCCAAAAGATCACCAAGGGTGGGCTCCTGGTACAACCTCTCTTGTCCCGGTCTTGGCACAAGCGTCGGCTTCCGGCCTCCGGGCGGTCGCCGAACACGTACGCTCGCTGCCAGAGACACCCAGGGGACCCCCTGTGCACACGCACCCAACCGCAGAAGTGAGGCGGCCCGAACACCATGGACAGTGCCGAGTACGAGCGTAAGATCGCGGCCCGTTTCGCCAGCTTTGATCAGGACGGCAACGGCTACATCTCCCGTGAGGACTTCAGCACGGCGACCGCCGCCCTGCTCAGCGAGTTCGGCGCCACGGCACGCTCCGAGAAGGGGCAGGCCCTCTACATCGGGGCCGAGGCCTTCTGGCAGGGCATGGCCGGGATCGCCGACCGTGACGGTGACCAGCGGATCACCAAGCCGGAGTTCGTGGGCGGCGCGGTCAAGCGGCTGCGGGACAACCCGGCCCGGTTCGCGGAGATCGCGCGGCCGTTCCTGGACGCCGTGATCTCGGTCGCGGACGGCGACGCCGACGGCGCGGTCAGCCCGCAGGAGGTCGAGCGCGTGCTCAAGGCCCTCGGCGTCCCGGCGGACGTCGCGAGCGCCGCGGGCGGCTCGCTCGACACCGACGGGGACGGGCGTGTGACGGAGGAAGAGATCGTCGCGGCGTTCTCGGCGTACTTCACGGTCCCTGAGTGAGCCACCCGCTGAGCCACCCGCCGCTGAGCCACCCGCCGCTCAGCGCGCGAACCGCTCCCTCAGCTTGTACTTGAGCACTTTGCGCAGCGTCTCGTTGCGGGGGAGTGCCTCCACCAGCTCCAGTTGCTCCGGCAGCTTGTACGTGGAGAGCCCTTCCCCGCGCAGATACGCCGTCAGGGAGTCGAGCGTCAGGTCCTCGGCCTCGTGGTCCCCCGGCCGGCGCTCGATCACCGCGCAGACCCGCTCGCCCCGTTCGGGGTCCGGAAGGCCGATCACCGCCGCGTCGCCGACGGCCGGATGCCGGTGCAGCAGATCCTCGATCTCCTTCGCGGAGATGTTCTCGCCCTTGCGGATGATGATGTCCTTGGCCCGGCCGGTCAGGACCAGGTGTCCTGTCGGCCGCAGGTGCCCCAGGTCGCCCGTGATCAGGAAGCCGTCCGCGTCGAAGACCCCCGCGCTCTGTTCGGGGTCCAGATAGCCCTGGCAGACCGCCTCCCCGCGCAGCCGCACGTCCCCGTCGATCCCGGCCGGCACCTCCTTGCCCTCGGCGTCCGTGATCCGGATCTCCATGCCCTCCGGCGGCTTTCCCTCCGTCGTGGCCAGGTTCTCCGCCGTGTCGTCCGGCGCGCCCATGGTGATCATCGGCACCTCGGTCATGCCGTACCCGTGGGTCAGTTGGCAGCCCATCTCGCGTACGACGGCATGATAGATCTCCGGCGGCTTCGGCGCGCCGCCGCCCGCCAGGAGCCGCAGGGTCGGGATGAGCCGCTCGCCCGGCGCCAGCTTGCGCTGCTCGGCGAGGAACATCGAGTAGAACGCGGTCGAACCGCCCGCCACGGTCACGCCGTGCCGCCGGTAGCCGTCGAGCGCGTCGGGCAGCGCGAAGGTCTCGAACATCACCGCGGGGAAGCCGTACAGGAGCAGCATCACCGTGTAGTCGGGGCCCGCGATGTGCGCGAAGGGGAACGCCATCGAGCCGATGTCGTCCGCGGAGAGGTGCAGCGCGTGCGCGAGGCACGAGCCGCCCGCGATGAGTGAACGGTCCGTGTGCAGCACGCCCTTGGGGTCGGACGTCGTGCCCGACGTCCAGTAGATCCAGCGCACCGACGTGCCGTCCGAGGGCGGCGGGGGCAGCGTGGACGGGTCGCCGTCGGGCAGGTCGTCGTCCGCGTACGCCTCGAAGACGCCCCGCGCGCCGAGCCGCCGCGCCATCTCGGTGTGGTCGAAGCCGCGCCACACGCCCGGCACGGCGAAGAACTCCGCCTTCGACTCCCGTAGCGCGAAGCCGACTTCGCGGTCGCGGTAGAAGGGGATGACCGGTGACTGGACGGCTCCGATGCGGGCGAGCGCGAAGGAGAGCAGGGCGGTCTCGATGCGGGTGGGCAGCTGCCAGGCGACCACGGTGCCGGGGCGCACGCCCCTCGCGTACAGGCCCGCGGCCACCCGCTCGGCACGCTCGCGCAGCTCGCCGAAGGTCAGGGTCCGGTCGTCGGCGGCGTCGGGCGCGGCCTGGATGAGGACGGGCGCCTCGGGAGTGAGCCGGGCGCGCCGTTCGATGAGCTCCCAGAGGGTGCGGGACGCCCCCAGCTCGTACGCGGTCTCGTTCTCCGAGGTCCTCATGCGATCCCCTCACGGCAGCACGGGAACTGACGGCCAGTCAGATCGTGCCGAGAGCGTAAGCCTCACCGCCTTGTCGGTCCAGGGGTGCGCGGCTAGCCTGCTATCTGACGGGTCATCAGATAGCCCGGAGGGACCGGAGAGATGACCGGAGGCCCCTTGAAAGGCAGGACACCATGACCGACCTTCCCCGGATCGTCAGCGTCGACGACCACGTGATCGAGCCCCCGCATCTCTTCGACACCTGGCTGCCCGCCCGATACCGCGACCGCGGCCCCAAGCCCCTCACCGCCGGCATCGGCGAACTCGCCTACGTGGCCGGCAAGTACCAGATCACGATGGACCCGGACGGCCCGCCCACCGACTGGTGGATCTACGAGGACCTCAAGTTCCCGTACAAGCGGAACATCGCGGCGGTCGGCTTCGACCGCGACGACATGACCCTTGAGGGAATCACCCGGGCCGAGATGCGCCGCGGCTGCTGGGACCCTGCCGAACGCCTCAAGGACATGGACCTGAACCACGTCGAGGCGTCCCTCTGCTTCCCCACCTTCCCCCGGTTCTGCGGCCAGACCTTCGCCGAGGCGCACGACAAGGAGGTCGCCCTTGCCTGCGTGCGCGCCTACAACGACTGGATGGTCGAGGAGTGGTGCGGCGACAGCGGCGGCCGCCTCATCCCGCTCTGCATCATCCCCCTGTGGGACATCGACCTCGCCGTCGCCGAGATCAAGCGGAATGCCGCGCGCGGCGTCAGGGCGGTCACCTTCTCCGAGATCCCCACCTATCTGGGACTGCCCTCGATCCACTCCGGCTACTGGGACCCGTTCTTCGCGATCTGCCAGGAGACCGGCACGGTCGTCAACATGCACATCGGGTCGAGCTCCCAGATGCCCGCCGCCTCCCCCGACGCCCCGCCCGCCGTCCAGGCCGCGCTCTCCTTCAACAACGCGATGGCCTCCATGATGGACTTCCTCTTCAGCGGGGTCCTCGTCAAGTTCCCCGCCCTCAAACTCGCCTACAGCGAGGGCCAGATGGGCTGGATCCCGTACGCCCTCGAACGCGCCGACGACGTGTGGGAGGAGCACCGCGCCTGGGGCGGCGTCCGCGACCTGATCCCCGAGCCGCCCTCCACGTACTACTACCGGCAGATGTTCTGCTGCTTCTTCCGCGACAAGCACGGCGTCGCCTCGCTCGACGTCGTCGGCCGCGACAACGCCACCTTCGAGACCGACTACCCGCACGTCGACTCGACCTTCCCCCACACCAAGGAAGTCGCCCTCGACCACGTCAAGGGCCTCGACGACGAGACCATCTACAAACTGATGCGCGGCAACGCCATCCGCATGCTCGGCCTCGACCTGGACCGCGACCTGGACCGCGACCTGGGCCAGGACAAGCGGGCCTGACGTGGACCTCACCTACACGCAGGAGGAGGAATCCTTCCGGGCGGGCCTGCGCGAGTGGCTCGACCGCACCCTTCCCCAACTGCCGCCGCGCCCCGACCCGTTGGACTGGCCGGGACGCCGGGCGTACGACATGGGATGGCAGCGCAGGCTGTACGACGCCGGATACGCGGGCCTGCACTGGCCCGTCGACGCGGGCGGCCGAGGAGCCACCCCCACCCAGCACCTGATCTTCCTGGAGGAGACCGAGAAGGCGGGCGCCCCCTACGTCGGCGCGAACTTCGTCGGCCTGCTGCACGCGGGCCCGACCATCGCCTCCGAAGGGACCGCCGAACAGCGGGCCCGGTGGCTGCCGCCCGTGCTGTGCGGCGACGAGGTGTGGTGCCAGGGGTTCAGCGAACCCGACGCGGGCTCCGACCTCGCGTCGCTGCGCACGCGCGCGTGGCGGGACGGCGACGACTACGTGGTGAGCGGTTCCAAGATCTGGACCTCGCACGCGGAGGTCGCCGACTGGTGCGAGCTGCTCGTGCGGACGACGCCGGTCAGCGAGGACGTGCCCAAGCACCGCGGCATCTCCTGGCTCGCGATGCCGATGGACGCCCCCGGCATCACCGTCCGCCCCCTGCGCACGCTCGCCGGATCGACCGAGTTCGCCGAGGTGTTCCTCGACGAGGTGCGGGTGCCGGTCGCCAACCGCGTCGGCGCCGAGAACGACGGCTGGCGCGTGACGATGGTGACGCTGTCCTACGAACGCGGGACGGCCTTCGTGGGGGAGGTCGTCGCCTGCCGCCGGGTCCTTGCCGAGCTGGCCCGCGAGGCCCGCAAGAACGGCCGCTGGGACGACGCGGTGCTCCGGCGCAGGCTCGGCAGGCTCAGCGCCGAGTTCGGGGCGCTGTGGCGGCTCACGCAGTGGAACGTCAGCGAGTCCCAGCGGGCAGGGACCGGCGTGCCGGGCATCGGCGGCTCCGTCTTCAAGCTGTGCTACTCGCACGCACGCCAGGAGCTGTACGAGGCGGCCGGCGAGGTCCTCGGGCCCGGCGCGCTGGACCTCGGCCACGAGTGGACCCTGGACCGGCTCTCCTCGCTCTCGTACACGATCGCCGCCGGGACCTCGCAGATCCAGCAGAACATCGTGGCCGAGCGGATACTCGGCCTCCCGAAGGGGCGGTGAGGGCACGCGTGGACTTCCAACTCACGGAAGATCAAGTGGCGTTGCGGGGCGGGGTGCGCGAGGTACTGGAGGGGCGGTTCGACGGGGCCGCGTTGCGGGAGGCCGCGGACTCCGGGGCGCCCTCGCTGGACCGGGCCCTGTGGCGGGAGCTCGGGGACGCCGGGTTCTTCGCGCTGCGGGTGCCGGAGGCGGAGGGCGGGGTCGGACTCGGACTGCCCGAAGCGGTCCTGGCGTTCGAGGAGGCGGGGCGCGCGCTGCTCCCCGGGCCGCTTGTGGCCACGTTCCTCGCGGCGCCCGACGTCCAGGGAGCCGCCCAGGGGACGACCGTGGTGACGGCCGTGTCCGGCGGCCTCGTCCCCTGGCTCGACGCGGCGGACGTGGTCCACGGCGATGCCTCCGGGGCCCTGCCACTGCGGTCGGTGGACCCGCTGACGCCGCTGCACCGGGTGCCGGGTGAACGGACGGACGGTGCGGCGGCCTCGGAGGACCCAGCGGCCTCGGAGGCTGACCTGCTGCTCGCCGCGGAACAGCTCGGCAGCGCGGGCCGGACCTGCGAGATGGCGGTCCGGTATGCCCGAGAACGTACCCAATTCGGGCGTTCCATCGGGTCCTTCCAGGCCGTCAAGCACCTCTGCGCACAGATGCTCGTCCGCACGGAGCTCGCCCGCGCCGCCGTGTACGCGGCGTCGGTCACCGGTGACGCCACGGAGATCGCGGCGGCCAAGCTGCTCGCCGACGACGCGGCGGTACGCGGCGCGCGCGACTGCCTCCAGGTGCACGGCGGAATGGGCTTCACCTGGGAGGCCGACGTACACCTGCATCTGAAGCGGGCCTGGGTGCGGGCCGGCCTCGGGCAGTCGGCCGCGCGGGCCGAGGAGGAGCTGGCGGCGGCCCTGTGAGCCCGAATGGACGCGCAGAGTGATCGACTTGTGAAGTTCCCGAAGTGGGGGGAGGCTACTGAGCGTCGATATCCGAGCGTCGATACCGGGTTGTGTCCTATGCGTGACTCGTCACGGCATGGAGTCGGGCTTCCGCTCCGGTACCTTGTGTCAGATGCGAGTGGTTCTGAGGTCGAGCCATGCCGGTGTTGCCCCTGAGGCGGCGCCGGAGCCGACAATGCATGCCGCTCGCAGTGCAGGAAGGGGCTTCATGCCCACCTGTTCGACCCCCCGCAGCGCGCGTCGCACAGTATGCCGCACGCGTACTCCTTCGCGCTGGAATATGCCTGAAGCGCTTGTTGGGGTGACTGAACGTCAACCATGCTGTCTCTCAAGGGGATCACGTTCCGTGACCCCGTGGAGTCGCGAGGCGATGTGTCCGCCGGTTCGGATGGTGTGAGCGGTGCAGGTGCTTCAAGTTCAGCTGGAGGTCAGGCCCGACCCCGCAGAGGTGGGGCGGGCCCGGAGGTGGGCGCGTTCACGGCTCGCCGGTTCCGGGATAGGGGTCGACGAGCCGCTGGCCGAGACGCTGATCCTGCTGATCTCGGAGCTGGTCACCAACGCGGTCGTGCACACGGGCTGTCCGGCCGTGCTGCGCATGCGGCTCCCCGACCTCCCGGACGTGCCCGACGAAGCCGCGCACGCGGGAGCGGGCACGGCGGCGGGCACGGTCAGGGTCGAGGTCGCCGACGCCAGCGCGCGTCCGCCCAAGCAGCGGCACGCCGACGGCGACGCCACCAATGGCCGGGGCCTGGAACTCGTCGACGGCCTCGCCGACCGCTGGGGCTGGCAGGCCGAGGGTGCGGGAAAGAGCATCTGGTGCGAGGTGGACCGGTGCGAGCCGGGGGTCGCGGCGGTCGCGTTCGACGGGACGACCTACGAGGACGTGGCGTACGAGGCGGTCTGAGCCCCGCCACGTAGCCCTGCCTGACGGTCCGGAGCCCCGCACGGTGGCCCCGGGCGCCCGCATGCGCCGTCACGTGCCACGATGCGCGGCCGTGCGCGGCCGGTACATAAGCGGCATAATTCATTAATCACCGGACGGGTGTTGACGTACCGTGTCCGATTGATCACGCTTGTGTGCAGCGATTCGCCGCGAGGGGACGTCGAGGGACGGTGACCTGTGACCCGGACCTCGGCGAGATGTGAGTCGCCGTCGGCGTCGGTCCCTTCGTGGCCGAGTAGGGCAGGACCGGGGCGCCGGAGCCGGATGGCGGCGCGCGGCAACGCGTTCGGGGCGAGAGCCGCAGCGCCGCCATCCGAAGGCTCAGGACCCGCTCACGACCCGCTCAGGACCCGCTCACAACACCGCGACCGGCGCGACCGGCGTCCCCGTGCCGCCGACGAACGGCTCGGGCATCGCGGAGAGAAGGAAGCTGTAGCGGGAAACTTCTGCACAGGCTGTGGACAACTTTTCCAGATTCCAGTTCTGGCCCTGCAGCATTCCCATCTCCACCAGGTCGAGCGCGTGTACGGGCAGCCAGAGGTTCTCGATCTCCGGCGGGAAGATCTCGAAGGTGAGGGTGTCGTTCGCGACCGCCGCGACATCCCGCGCGTGGAACCACTCGGGGGTGCGCACCGAGAGCCCGGGGGACGGATACCCGTAGGCGTGCTTGTCGCCCGCCAGATACGTCTGGATCTGGCCGGTGCGTACGAGGACGATGTCGCCGGCACGGACGGTGAGCCCCGCGAACTCCTCGGCCTCCGCCAGATCTTCGGGGGTGACCGCGTGATCGCCGGGCAGCCGGTCCACACCCTTGGCGCGGGCGACGTCAAGGAGCACACCCCGCGAGACCAGGTGCGGCACCTTGTCGATGCCGCTGAACTGCGCGCGGGTGTGGGCGGTGATGGTGTCCGCCGGGCGGCCGTTGTAGATCTTTCCCGAGTGCGACACGTGGGTGAGCGCGTCCCAGTGGGTGGCCGCCTGCAGGCCCATCGTGACGGCGTCGTCACTGGTGGCGACGGTGCCGGGGCCGAAGAGCTCCTGGTTGATCTGCACCATCGCGTGCAGGGGGTTGGCCCGGCCGGGTATCAGGCCCGTCTGGACGCCGTCCTCCTTGAGGGGTAGCGCGAGCGCGACGCGGCGGCCGGTGCGGATGGACGCGGCGGCCTCGCGGACGACTGCGTCGGTGATGAGGTTGAGCGTGCCGATCTCGTCGTCGGCACCCCAACGGCCCCAGTTGTTCACGCGTTTGGCGATGTCGAAGAACTCGGGCGGCAGGGCTGATCGCGGGGTTGATTCGGTCGGCTGCGCGGCGCCTGTGGATGCCGGGCCGGTCGGTGCCGAGTCTGACATGGGTCCTCCGCGGGTCTTGTCTTCAGGTATCTGACGGGTCATAGAATCTAACGGTCCGTCAGAAATCGCGGGAAGGGGCCGGACGTGGGGAACTTCTTGGCAGGCAAGGTGGTGGCCGTGACCGGTGCCGGGCGCGGCATCGGCAGAGCGGTCGCGCTCGCCGCCGCGGCCGAGGGGGCGAAGGTCGTCGTGAACGACTTCGGCGTCTCCATGGAGGGCGCAGAACCGACCAGCGAGATAGCCGACGGCGTGGTCAAGGAGATCCAGGCGGCGGGCGGCGAAGCTGTGGCCGTCGCCGACGACATCTCCACCATGGCGGGCGGGCAGCGGATCGTCGACATCGCGCTCGCCGAGTACGGGCGCATCGACGGCGTGGTCTGCGTCGCCGGGATCCTGCGCGAGCGGATGCTGTTCAACATGTCCGAGCAGGAGTGGGACCCGGTGGTCGCCACGCACCTGAAGGGCACGTTCACCGTCTTCAGGGCCGCGTCGGCGGTCATGCGCAAGCAGGGCACGGGCACGCTGATCGGCTTCACCAGCGGCAACCACCAGGGCTCCGTGGCGCAGGCCAACTACAGCGCGGCCAAGGGCGGCATCATCTCGCTGGTGCGCAGCGCCGCCCTCGGCCTGAACAAGTACGGCGTGACGGCCAACGCGGTGGCTCCCGTCGCGCGCACGCGGATGTCGGCCAACGTGCCCATGGAGCTGAAGGAGATCGGGGAGCCGGAGGACGTGGCCGCGCTGGTCACGTATCTGCTGAGCGAGCGGGCCCGGGAGGAGAAGATCACCGGGCAGGTCTACACGGTCGCCGGGCCGAAGATCGCCGTATGGGCCCAGCCCCGTGAGTTGCGTGCCGGGTATGTCGAGGGCGGCTGGACCCCGGAGAAGATCGCCGACTTCCTGCCGGGGACGGTGGGGGTCGACCCGATGCCGATGCTGGCCCAGCTGGAGGCGATGGCGAAGGCCGCGGCCGCCAAAGACCGGCCGAACGCGTAGGCCGGGCGGTGGAGTTCGGATTCGGCCCGCGGGACGAGGAGTTCCGGGCGGAGGCACGGGCGTGGCTCGACGAGCACCTGACGGGGGTGTTCGCCGGGGCGACGGGGCGTGGCGGGCCCGGCAGCGAGCATGAGGGGGCGGCGGAAAGGCGCGCCTGGGAGCGGGAGTTGGGGCGGGGTGGGTGGATTGGCCTGGGGTGGGATGCGGGGGAGCGTGAGGGTGCGGGCTCGGGGGGCGGCTCGGGTTCGGGGGCGGGGGCTGGCCCGGGGTCGGGGACTGGTTCGGGGTCGGGTCGTGGTGCGTACGGGAACAGGCGGGCGACGCTGACCCAGCAGGTCGTCTGGGCCGAGGAGTACGCGCGCGTGCGGGCGCCCGGCCGCTACGGCCACATCGGCGAGAACCTGCTGGCCCCCACCCTCCTGGCCTACGGCACACAGGAGCAGCGGGACGAGTTCCTGCCGCCCATCGCGCGCGGCGAGGCGCTGTGGTGCCAGGGCTACAGCGAGCCCGGGGCCGGGTCGGACCTGGCGGGGCTGCGGACGTCGGCGGTGCGGGACGGCGAGGTGTACCGCGTCACCGGGCAGAAGATCTGGACCTCCCTCGCGCACGAGGCGGACTGGTGCTTCGTCCTCGCGCGGACGGAGGCGGGGTCCGCCGGGCACCGCGGAATCTCCTTCCTGCTGGTGCCGATGGACCAGCCGGGGCGCGTCGAGGTGCGGCCCGTACGGCAGTTGACGGGCACGAGCGAGTTCAACGAGGTGTTCTTCGACGGAGCGATCGCGCGGGCCTCGCACGTGGTGGGCGGCGCCGGCAACGGGTGGCGCGTCGCCATGGGCCTGCTCGGCTTCGAGCGAGGCGTCTCCACGCTCGTGCAGCAGATCGGCTTCGCGGAGGAACTGGGAGGCGTCCTCCGGGAGGCCGTCGCGAGCGGCGCCGTGGCAGACCCCGTGCTGCGGGACCGGCTCGTACGGCAGTGGGCGGAGTTGCGGGTCATGCGGTGGAACGCGCTGCGTACGTTGGGGAGTTCGGGCGGCGTCGGTAACGGCACGGGCGCGGGTGCGGGCGCGCCGAGTGTGGCCAAGCTGCTGTGGGGCGGGTGGCATCAGCGGTTGGGCGAGCTGGCCATGGCGGTGCGGGGAGCCGCGGGGGCGGTCGGCCCGGGGGACTGGAGCGAAGACGCACCCTACGAACTCGACGCGCTGCAGCGGCTCTTCCTCTTCACACGGGCCGACACCATCTATGGCGGCTCGGACGAGATTCAGCGGAACATCATCGCCGAGCGCGTGCTCGGCCTGCCGAGGGAGTCGCGATGAGGGGTGTCGTTTTCGACAGGAGCAGGGCCGAGGGGAGCAGGGTCGAGGTCGTCGACGACCTCGAGATACGGGACCCGGGGCCGGGGGAGGTGCTGGTCGGCGTCAAGGCCGCGGGCCTGTGCCACAGCGATCTGTCGGTGATCGACGGGACGATTCCCTTCCCCTCGCCGGTGGTGCTCGGGCACGAAGGGGCGGGGGTGGTGGAGGCGGTCGGCGCCGGGGTGACCCATGTGGCGGCCGGTGACCACGTCGCCCTGTCGACCATCGCGAGCTGCGGGGCGTGCGGGGAGTGCAACCGGGGGCGGCCGACCATGTGCCGGCGGGCGATCGGGATGCCGGACCAGCCGTTCTCGCGGGGCGGCGAACCCATCTACCAGTTCGCGGCGAACTCCGCGTTCGCGGAACGCACGGTGGTCAAGGCCGTGCAGGCCGTGAAGATCCCGGAGGACATTCCGCTGACGTCGGCCGCGCTGATCGGCTGCGGGGTGGTGACGGGGGTGGGCGCCGCGCTGAACCGGGCGAAGGTCGACCGCGGGGACAGCGTCGTGGTGATCGGTACCGGTGGCATCGGCCTGAACGTGCTCCAGGGGGCGAGGATCGCCGGTGCGACGCGGATCGTGGCGGTCGACGCGAACCCCGCGAAGGAGCCGGTGGCACGGCAGTTCGGCGCGACGCACTTCTTCTCGTCGGCGACAGCGGACGGCGTGAAGGAACTGCTGCCGACGGGGGCGGACCACGTCTTCGAGTGCGTGGGCCGGGTCGAGCTGATCCGGCAGGCGATCGACCTCCTGGACCGGCACGGTCAGGCGATCCTCCTCGGGGTGCCGCCGGCCACGGCCGAGGCGTCATTCCTGGTGTCGTCCCTGTTCCTGGACAAGTCGATCCTGGGCTGCCGCTACGGCTCGGCCCGCCCCCAACGGGACTTCGCCCTCTACGCGGAGCTGTACCGGGCGGGGCGCCTACTGCTGGACGAGCTGGTGACGGAGACGTACCCGGTGGAGGACTTCGCGAAGGCGGTGGGGGACGCGGAGGCGGGGCGGGTGGCGCGGGGGGTGCTGACGTTCTGAGGGGGGTTGGTCTTTGCGTGCACGAGAGGTCTGTTAGTTGGGGGTTTTTAGTTGGGGTCTGTTCGTTCGGGTGGTGCTGCGGGGTGATCGGTTGAGTGGGCGGGGCAGGCTTGTTCGGTAAGGGGACGACAGGCGCCCGGGGGCTCACCGCCCGGGCCCGGCCAGCGCCCCCGCGCGGAACGTCCGGCGGTAGGCGGTGGGCGTCACCCCCAGAGCCGCCTGCAAGTGCCCCCGCATGGACTGCGCCGTACCGAAGCCCGCGTCCCGCGCGATCCGGTCCACGGAGAGATCGCTCGACTCCAGGAGGTGGCGGGCCCGCTCGACCCGCTGCTGGGCGAGCCACTGGCCGGGGCTGATGCCCACCTCCTCGCGGAAACGGCGCGTGAAAGTGCGTACGGACATGGATTCCTGGTCCGCCATGTCACGGAGCTGGATCGGCTCGTGGAGGCGGGCGAGGGCCCACGCCCGAGCGGACGTCGTCGTCGCGAACTGGGGCTCGGGGACCGGGCGTTCGATGTACTGGGCCTGGCCTCCGTCCCGGTGCGGCGGCACCACCGTACGGCGCGCGACATCATTGGCGACCGCCGATCCGTGGTCGCCGCGCACGACATGGAGGCAGAGGTCGAGGCCCGCCGCCACACCCGCCGAGGTGAGCACGTCACCGTCGTCGATGAAGAGCACCTCCGGGTCCACCGTGATCCGCGGGAAGAGCCGCTGGAAGTGCTCCGCCGACGCCCAGTGCGTCGTCGCCGTGCGGCCGTCGAGATAGCCCGCGGCGGCCAGGACGTACCCGCCCGTGCAGATGGAGATCATGCGGGTGCCCGGCCGGATGTGGGCCAGGGCCGACGCCAGTTCGCCGGTCAGGCGGCCTTCCTCGTAGACCGGGCCGAGCTCGTACGACGCGGGGATCACGACCGTGTCGGCCGTGGCCAGGACCTGCGGGCCGTTCTCCACGAGGATCGAGAAGTCGGCGTCCGTACGCACCGGGCCCGGCTCGCGGACGGAGGCGGTCAGGACCTCGTACAGAAGCGCGCCGTCAGCGTTCCGCGCGCGGCCGAAGATCCGCTGCGGGATGCCGAACTCGAAGGGGATGACGCCGTCCAGGGCCAGGACCACCACGCGGTGACGCGCGGCGGCAGGCGCTCCGGGGACGCTGGTGGCTGAGGTCATGGCCCGATCCTAGCCAATGCTGTCCTTCGGGCCACTCGTTCGGGCATGGTCGTGTCCCGATGCTGGTTGTCGTGACCCAGACAGACGTGAATCAGGCGGTCGAGCCGCCCCTGGAGGTGCTGCAGAGGCGCCGCCGCCGTATCCACCGGGCGTGGTTCGTCGCCGCCGTTACCTTCGTGACGATCATCGGCGCCGCCGCCTTCCGCTCCCTGCCGGGCCTGCTCATCGACCCGCTGCACGACGAGTTCCACTGGTCACGCGGCACGATCGGCCTCGCGGTCTCCATCAACCTCGCGCTGTACGGGCTCACCGCGCCGTTCGCCGCCGCGCTGATGGACCGCTTCGGCATCCGCAGGGTCGTCGCCGTCGCGCTCGTCGTGATCGCGCTCGGCTCCGGCCTCACCGTGTGGATGCAGCACGCCTGGCAGCTCCTTCTGTGCTGGGGGCTGCTCGTCGGGCTCGGCTCGGGGTCCATGGCGCTCGCCTTCGCCGCCACCGTCACCAACCGCTGGTTCACGACGCGGCGCGGGCTCGTCACCGGCATCCTGACGGCGGCCTCCGCTTCCGGGCAGCTGATCTTCCTGCCGCTGCTCTCCTGGATGGTGGAGTCGTACAAGTGGCGGCCCGCCGCGGTGACCGTCGCCCTGGCCGCGCTCGCCGTCGTCCCGTTCGTGTGGCTGCTGCTGCGGGACCACCCGGCGGACGTGGGCCTGAAGCCGTACGGATCCGCTGAGTTCGTGGAGAAGCCGCCGCCCGCTACGGGGGCCGCGCGGCGGGCGGTCACCGTGCTGTTCAAGGCGGCCCGCACCGGGCCGTTCTGGCTGCTCGCCGGGACCTTCGCCATCTGCGGCGCCTCGACGAACGGCCTGATCCAGACGCACTTCGTGCCCGCCGCGCACGACGAACACATGCCGGTCAGGGTGGCCGCGTCACTCCTCGCCGTCATCGGCGTCTTCGACGTCGTGGGCACGATCGCCTCGGGCTGGTTCACGGACCGCTTCGACGCGCGCCGGCTCCTTGCCGTGTACTACGCGCTGCGCGGCATCTCGCTCCTCTTCCTGCCGCTGCTGCTCGCGCCGACCGTGCACCCGCCGATGATCTTCTTCATCGTCTTCTACGGCCTCGACTGGGTGGCGACCGTGCCACCGACCCTGGCCCTGTGCCGCGAGCAGTACGGCGACGACAGTGCCATCGTCTTCGGCTGGGTACTCGCCTCGCACCAGGTGGGAGCCGCGCTCGTGGCCGTCATCGGAGGCGTCGTGCGCGATGCCTTCGGGTCGTACGACGTGATGTGGATCGCCTCGGGGGCGCTGTGCGCGGCGGCGGCGCTGATGGCGCTGGTGATCCGGCGGGCCGGGGACGAGGAGAAGGTGGCGGGGCCGGGGGCCGCGCTCACGTAGCGGACGGGCCGAACCTGCCGAACCTGCCGAACTAGCTGAACCTGCCGAACTTCCCCCGGTGGAAGAGGAGCGGTTCACCGTCGTCGGTGGCGTCCAGGGCGTCCACCCGGCCGACGACGATGAGGTGGTCGCCCCCGGTGTGCACCGCCTGGATCGTGCAGTCGATCCAGGCCGGCACGCCGGCCAGGCGGGGCGAGCCGGAGACGGGCGCCGCGTCGTACACGACCCCCGCGAACTTGTCGGCGCCGCTCACCGCGAAGCCGCGGCACAGGTCCCCTTGGTCGGCGCCCAGGATGTTGACGCAGAAGACGCCCGCGCGTGCGATGCGGGGCCACGTCGTCGACGTACGCGCGACCATGAAGGAGACCAGGGGCGGGTCGAGGGAGAGCGAGGAGAAGGACTGACAGGCGAACCCCGCCGGGCCTTCCTCCCCTTCGGATGCCGGTGCCGTGACAACGGTCACGCCGGTCGCGAAGTTCCCGAGCACCCGCCGGAACTCACCCGCACCGAGCGGCGCCCGCTCATCATCACCGACGGCCCGCAACTGCGGCCGCGGAAGAGCCTCAACAGACCCACTGGTGGTCGGCGCTCCGACCGACCTCAGATATCGAACGACGGTGGCCGCCATCCCCGCATGTCCCATCACGCCAACCATTGAAGCTGACGGGGCGTCAGATAGGAAGGGGGTGGAGGCCGTGCGTTGGCGGTGTGCCGGCCCGTGTGCCCCCGAAGCGGCGCCCCCGAGATCGCGCAGCTGGTGAAGGGCTGAGGGTGCCTCTGGGGCCTGTTGGGTCGTAGTCGAGGTGTCAGCGGCCTTCGTATGCAGGTGTGCGGCGTTCTACGAAGCTGGTCACGCCCTCGTTCGCGTCCTTCGTCGTCATGTTGATCTCCTGGGCCGCGGCCTCCGCCGCGAAGGCGGTCGCGCGGTCCGATTCGAGGGAAGCGTTGACCAGTTGCTTGGTCATGGCGATGGCGCGGGTCGGTCCGGTCGCGAGGCGTTCCGCCCAGGTGCGGGCCGTCTTCTCCAGTTCGTCCGCCGGTACGACGCGATTGACGAGGCCGAGCCGTTCGGCGTCCGCGGCCGGCACGGAGTCCCCGAAGAACATCAGCTCCTTGGCCCGCTGCGGGCCGATGAGGCGAGGGAGGAGATAGGCGCCGCCACCGTCGGGCACCAGGCCCCGGCGCACGAACACCTCGATGAACTTGGCCTGTTCGGCAGCGATGACGAGATCGCAGGCGAACGCGAGATGCGCGCCGATGCCGGCGGCGGTTCCGTTGACCGCCGCGATGACCGGCTTCTCGCAGTCCAGGACGGCGGCGATCAGGCGCTGGGCGCCCAGCCTGATCACGCGGGCCACGTCGCCGGGCACGCGCTCGGCGCCCCCGCCGGGAGCCCCGCGCAGGTCCGCGCCCGCGCAGAATCCCTTGCCGGTTGCGGTGATGACGACGGCGCGGACGCGGGGGTCGGCGGAGGCGTCCGCGAGGAGTGAGATGACGCGTTCGCGCTGGTCCCAGGTGACGGCGTTCATGGCTTCGGGCCGGTTGAGCGTGATCCACGAGACGCCGTTGTCAGTGGCGTGGAGTACCAATGAGTCGAGGGGATCGGTTGAGGCGGTCGGATGGGTCGGATGGGTCGGATGGGCCGGATGGGTCGGAGAAGTTCCGGCTGCGTTTTCAGTTTCGTTTTCGTTTTCAGTTTCAGTTTCGGGTTCGTTTTCGGGGGAGGGGGGTGTCATGGGGCTGCGTACTCCATTTCGCTGCGGGGTGTTCAGGCGGGCAGGTGGGAGGGACGCGCCGCGAAGCGGTGCCGCGAGGGCTCCCTCACCGGCAGACGGCCAAGGCGTCCAAGGCGACCGCCCCTTGCCCCCGTGGCAACACCATCAAGGGGTTGATGTCCAGCTCCGCCAACTCGTCGCCCAGCTCAAGAGCCATCCGCTGGACCCGCAGCACCACCTCGACGAGCGCATCCACATCGACCGGCGGCCCTCCGCGCACCCCGTCGAGCAAGGGCCGCCCGCGCAGCTCGGAAAGCATCGCGAGGGCCTGGTCCTCCCCGAAGGGCGGCACGCGCACGGCCACGTCCCGCAGCACCTCGACCAGCACACCCCCGAGCCCGACGGTCACCGTCGGCCCGAACAGCTCGTCCTGGGTCACGCCCACCACCATCTCGACGCCCCGCTCCACCATCTGGCAGACCAGCACGCCGTCAAGCGCGATGCCCTCGTAGCGGGCGATGTCGGTCAGATCCCGATAGGCGTCCCGCACCTGGCTCGCCGAGGTCAGCCCGACCTTCACCAGGCCCAGGTCGCTCTTGTGGGCGAGCCGCGCCCCGGACGCCTTCATCACCACCGGGTAGCCGACGAGCCCCGCCGCCCGTACGGCCGCCGCCGCACTGGTCACCAACTGCTCGCGCGGTACGCGAATCCCGTACGCGCGCAGCAACTGCTTCGCCGCGTGCTCGCTCAACTGCTGGCCGGACCGCATCAGGGCCTGGGCCTTGCGGAAGGACGGCGAGGCCGTGCGCGGGGCCTCGGCGAAGGGGGAGCGGTAGCGGGTCGTGAAGCGGTGGTGGTCGAGATAGGCCCGCACCGCCGTGATGCAGTTGGCGAAGGTACGGAAGGTGGCGACGCGCGACGAGCCGAGGAGCGTCGTGCGGTAGGCCTCCTCGGTGCCGACGGGCGAGCCCCACACCACGCATACCAGCTTGTCCGTCTGCTCCGCCGCGTCCACCAGGTCCTGCGCCAGCTTGTCGCTCATCGGCGGGAAGGGGCCGGTGATGGGGCAGATCAGCACCCCCACCTCCGGATCGTCCAGGATCGCGTCGATGATCTTCCGGCCGCGCCAGTCGCCCACCGGATGGCCGCCGTTGTCGACGGGGTTGGCGACGTTCAGGTAGTCGGGTATCCACTGGTGCAGCTCCGCCTGCTTGGCGTCCGAGAGCGGCGGAAGCCGCAGCCCCGCCTCGGTCGCCAGGTCCGAGAAGTGCGCGCCCGTGCCGCCCGAGATCGAATACACGACGACCCCCTCGGCCTGGGGAGGCCTCGCGCGCGCCAACAGGGCGGAGGTGTCCTGGAGTTCGTCGAGACCGTCCACCCGGATCACGCCGTACTGCCGCATCGCAGCGTCGACGACCGTGTCGGCGCCGGTGAGCTTGCCGGTATGTGAGGCGGCCATGCGGGCGCCGGTCTCGGTGCGGCCCACCTTGACCGCGACGACGGGTACGCCGCGCTGGGCGGCGCGATCGGCGGCGAGCAGGAAGGAGCGGCCGTCCTTGAGCCCCTCGACGTAACAGGCGATGGCCCCGACCTCGGGGCGTTCGGCGAAGTAGGAGATGAAGTCGGAGGTCTCCAGATCGGCTTCGTTCCCGGTGGGCGCCCAGTGCGAGAGGCGTACGCCGATCTCCTGCATCGTGAAGACGGGGCGCCCCTGGTGGCCGGACTGGGTGATCAGGGCGATGGCGGGGCCCTCGAGGTCGTCGCGGAACTTCTCGAAGGCGTTGAGGTTGGTGTTGGGCCCGAGCAGCCGCAGGCCCGAGCGTTCCACGGCGGCGGCCAGGCGGGCCTGGGCGGCCGCGCCCTCCTCACCGGTCTCCGCGAAGCCGGAGGCGAAGGCGACGGCGAACTTCACCTTGGACTCGGCGAGTTCTTCGATCACCGGAAGGGGGTCACTGACGAGGAGTACGGCCAGATCCACCTGCTCCGGCAGGTCCGCGACGGACGGAAAACAGGGGGTGCCGAAAACGGTCTGACGGGTGGGATGCACGGGATGCAGCCGTGCGCCGCACCGCTCGGCCCAGTCCATGAGCTGGCGCGTGATGCCGGTGTTCGGCCGCCCCTCGGCGTCCGACGCGCCGACGACGGCGACGGACTCGGGCCGGAAGAACCGGTCCAGATCCGGTATGTCGGCGTGCAGGGGGCGCCCGCTGACGTCCAGGTCGTCCGCCGTGCCGGCGTGTCCGTGGACGGCGGGTGCCGGGGCTTCGCCGCAGGCCACAACACGCGCGCGGCGGGGGTCGGTGGTGAAGGTGCCGTAAGTCGATCCAAGCATCGGTCCGCCCGCTCCTGTGTGACAGCAATGCAGTGCAGTGCAACTGACGCATAGTCAGATTACTGAACTGACGCTGTGTCAGGAACAGGGCTGCATGCAAAGAGTGGGGGCGGCCCTTTGGCGGTTCCCAGGTGCACCCGGGTATGCAGGTGCAGGCCTACCCAGGTGGGCTGGGGGGTTACTCCCCCTCCGGGGGTGGGGGTGCTGGGAGGGGGGAGTACCGGCCATTGGGGGTTATGTGGGGGGTTGTGGGGTTGGTGGGGGTTATGGGGTTGGTGCGGGGTTGGGGAGTGGTTAGGGAGCGGTTGGGGAGGGCTGGTTTTGGCTGGGCGCGCAGTTCCTCGCGCCCCTGTGGGGCGCGAGGTGTCAGCCGGGTGTCTGCGGCGCCGTAGGGGCTGGGCGCGCAGTTCCCCGCGCCCCTTGCGGGGCCTCAGGCCCCCTACCTGGCCTCAGGCCCCCCACCTTGCCTCAGGCGGTCCTTGCGATTGCCTTTGCGATCTTCTCTGCGTCCAGGGCCATCTCGCGGAGCATTCCGCTGATGGGGTTCGTGAAGCCGGTGAAGTACAGCTGGGGGGCCGACTTGGACGTACGGGCGCCGCGGACCAGCGGGGCGCCCTTCTCGTCGAGTACGGCGAGGTCGCCGAGGAGCGGTTCGAGGGCGCGGCGGTAGCCCGTGGCCGCGATGACCGCATCGGGGCCGATCCGCGTTCCGTCGGCAAGGACGACCTTGCCGTCCTCGAAGGAGTCGAGCGCCGCGACCGGTTCGACCTTGCCCTTGCGCACCGCGTCGATCAGACCCACGTCCTGGACCGGGATCGCGCCCTGCTTCACGCGTGAGTACAGGCCCGTGTCCGGGCGGGGCAGACCCTTCGCGGACAGGTCGGGGACGCTCACGTTCGCGATCGGCCCCGCGAGCCGGTCCACGAGGCGGACGGGCAGCCTGCGGCACAGGATTCCGGTGCGCTGGGCGGGCCAACCAGCCGTGGAGCGGCGGATGATGTGCGGGGCGGTGCGCACCGCGAGACGGACGCGGGCCGCGCCGCCCGCGACGAGGTCGACGGCGATCTCGGCGCCGGTGTTGCCGACGCCCACGACCAGGACGTCCTTGCCGGCGTAGGGGCTGGGCTCGCGGTAGGCACTCGCGTGCACGAGCTCGCCCGCGTACGTGTCGCGGCCGGGCCAGTCCGGTACGTGGGGCGTGTGGTTGTACCCGGTGGCGATCACCACCGCGCTGCCGGTCAGCTCGCGGCCGCCGGTGGCGTGCAGCAGCCAGCCGTGGCCGTCGGCGGAGCGCTCCAGGCGGGACACCTCGACGCCGGTGACGATCTCCAGCTGGTGGAACTCCGCGTACTTCTCCAGGTAGCGCAGGACGTTGTCACGTGACACCCAGCGTCCGAAGGAGCGGGGTATCGCGAGGCCGGGCAGGGCGGAGAGGCGGCGTGTGGTGTGCAGGTGCAGGCGGTCGTAGTGCCCGCGCCAAGAGGCGCCGACCCGGTCGGACTTCTCGAGCACGACCGCGCGTACGCCGCGGGCACGCAGCGCGGCCGCGACGGAGAGCCCGCCGGGTCCGCCGCCGACGACGTACACAGGGCGGTCTTGTTGTGGCGCTTGTGGGGGAGTGGTGTCGGCCATGAATCTGAGAGTAATCACGTGGTCACTTGATGGGGGACGGTCAAGCCCCAAACCGGTTGCGAATTGATCACGGGTATGCGCGGCGCGCCCTGCGTCCATGGGTCGCGCGGCACGTCGGCGGGCCCGCGTGACGTACGCCCTCTTGCGTACGCCCCTTGCGCAGGCGGCGGGCATGCGCTGAACTGACGTACCGTCAGGTGTGGGTGGGTTGATGGGTCGTCAGGGATGGCGGGTGCTCGGGTAGCCGTGCCGTTAGCGGGGGTTGGGGTTGCGTGCTGGTGCCCCGCTCCGGGCCCGTACCGGCGACTGAATATCAGATGCCGAATGCCGAATGCCGAATGCCGAATACCGGAACCCGGAACCCGGAAACCTGAAACCGGATTAGGAGAAGCCGCCGTATGGACACGATCTGGCTCACCGGTGCCGAATGGCTGGCCGTGCTGCGTATAGGCCTCGGCCTGTGGTGGTTGGAGAGCTGGCGGCACAAGGACAAGAAGGGCTGGTTCGAGCGGGGTACGGGGATCGCCTGGGCGGCGGATGTGGCGCAGAAGCACAAGTGGAACGCGGTCCGCAGCGGCTTCTCGACGGTGGTCGCGCCGCGCCCCAAGACCATGGCGTACGTGGTCGTGTACGCCGAACTCGCCCTGGGGCTCGGCCTGATCGTCGGCTTCCTGACCCCCATAGCGCTGGTCGGCGGCCTGCTGCTCAATCTCCTCTACCTCGTCCTCATGATCCACGACTGGGCCGAGCAGGGGCAGAACGCGATGATGGCGCTGATCTCGCTCGTCGCGCTGTTCGCGATGTCGTGGCAGGCGTGGTCGGTGGACGAGGCGTTGGGGTTGTTTCTGTGAGCGGCGGGTCGCTGGGGTCGTGGTCGGGCTCGTCGCCGGGTTCGCCACCGGGCTCGTCCTCGGGTTCGTCCGCGGGTTCGTCGTCGGCCCGAGCCCCGGGGTCGTCGCCGGGCTCGTCCTCGTCTCCGGGCGCGTCCTCGGCCTCGGGCTTGTCCCCGGGCTCGTCCTCGTCCTCGGGCACGTCCTCGTCCCCGGCCCCAGCTCCAGCCGCAGGCACAGCCCCAGCCCCAGGCTCAGCTCCCGCCCCAGCTCCGGCCCCGGCCCCGCGCTTCGACCTCCCCGAGCCCGACGCGTTCACCCGCCCCTACTGGGACGCGGCGGCCGACGGGCAGTTCCTGATCCGCCGCTGCGGCGGCTGCGGCAAGGCGCACCACTATCCGCGGGAGTTCTGCCCGTACTGCTGGAGCGAGGACGTCACCTGGGAGCGGGCGAGCGGCGCCGCGACGCTCTACACCTGGTCCGTGGTGCACCGGAACGACCTGCCGCCGTTCGGCTCCCGCGTCCCGTACGTGGCCGCCGTCGTCGACCTCGCCGAGGGCCCGCGCATGATGACGGAGATCGTGGACTGCGAGGAGGGCGAGCTGCGGATCGGGATGCCGCTTGAGGTCGCGTTCCGTGGGTCGGGGCGGGAGGAGGGGAGCGTCGAGGGCGCCGAGGGGATTACGGTGCCGGTGTTCCGGCGGGGGGTGTGAGGCGGCGGGATGCTGAGTGCCCCCGTACGCCGAACCGCACTCCATACCGCACCCCGCGTCGCACCCCATACCCGGCACCGCACCCCATACCCCGCTCCTCCCCACGCTCCGTAAATCGTTTCTGCCGACGGAGCGGTGCGGGGGATCATGGCCCATGGCTTTCTCTCCGTACGCCGGCTGGCAGTTGACCTCTGACCTCGACGAGTTCCTCTCCCGCGCGGCGGCCTTCCTGCACTCGGCGCCCGCCTTGCACACCGCGCTGCTCAGCGTCAGCGACACGCTGCGGGTGCGCGGGCTGCATGTGTACGGGGAGAAGGCCCCGCTCTTCGGAATCCACACGGACGCCGGGCCCGGCGAGGCAAGCAGGCCAGCCAAGCCGCCGAAGCCAGCCAACCCAGCCATGGCCGGCAAGGTGACCGGGGCGTTCCTGTGGACCCCGCCGCACTTGCTCGCCCTGAGCCCGCTCCCTGACGAGGCCGCTGCTGAAGAGCTCGCCGGGGTGCTCGCGGACGCGGGTTTCGAACCGGCCGGGGTGGGAGCGGAGAGCGCCACGGCAGCCAGGTTCGCGGCGGCCTGGGAGCGGCGGACGAAGGCCACCGCCACCGTCAACTACCCCCAGCGGCTGTACCGGCTCGGCACCTTGACCCCACCCGAGCCCGCTCCGGCAGGTGGCGCGCGTGTCGCCACCGACACGGACCGGGAGTTGCTCATGCGCTGGCACGGGGAGTTCCACGAGGCACTCGGGGAGAAGGGGGCGATGGGCGCCGGCGAGTGGGCCGATGCCCGGATCGCCTACGGGGGCGTCACCCTCTGGGAGACGCCCGACGGCACCCCTGCCGCCATGGCGGGCAACACCCGCCGGGTCGCGGGCCAGGTCCGGGTCGCCCCGGTCTACACCCCGGCCCACCTGCGGGGACGCGGCTACGCGGGCGCGGTCACCGCCGAGGTGAGCCGTGCGGCGTTGGCGGCGGGCGCGGACGAGGTGCTGCTCTTCACCGACGCCGACAACCCCACAAGCAACGCGCTGTACCAACGCCTCGGCTACCGCCCGCTCCAAGACTTCACCCAATACACCTTCACGCACTAACCCCGACCCACGACCACACCCCCTGCCGGACACCTTCCACAACTACCGCCCTGCAGGGTCCGCCGCACACCCAAGGCCCCTCGCGGCAGCCGCCCGCACCCACTCCCACCCTGCGGCCTGCCGCGCGTTTCGTGGTAGCCATCCGGCAGGGGGCGACATCCTCACGGCGCCCCTCGCGACAGCCACCCGCACCAAACTCCCACCCCGCCGCGCCACCTGCCGGGATTTACGTGCAGTTGCGGCCCTCCTCGGATGCCGTCCGAGGGGGCCCGACGTGCGCGAGGCGTCCCTCGCGGCGGCCGCCTGCACCAAGCTCCCATGGCTGCCGTGTGCCTGACGAGCAGGTGCGGCGGATGCCGCGCGCCTGGGCCCGACGTCCCACCGGCGCCCCTCATGTCTCCCGTCCGCACCGAAGCTCCCACTCTGCGGCTGCCGTGTGGCGGGGTCGACGTGCCTTACGTGGGTGCCGTCGGGCAGGGGCCACGTGCGCGCGGCGGCTTTTGCGGTTGCTGTCCGCGCCGAGCCCCGCTCAGTGGCTGGCGTGTGGCGGGATGGGTGTGGCGCGTGCCGCCCTGCGCGTTCGTCGTCCGACCGGGGCTGCCGTGCACGTGGTGCACCTGCGCCAGTCGCCCGCACCGAGCTCCCACCCTGCCGTCGGCCGGGGCGGACGGGTGCGTGGCCCCCTGCGCGGTCGCCGTTCGGCAGGGGGGCGTGTCCCAGTAGCGCCCCTCACGGCAGTCGCCGGGCCCGCACCGATCTCCGGCCCTGCCGCCCGCATGCTGGGATCGATGTGCAGGTACCCGCTTTCGCGGCTGCCGCCCACTAGGGGTGGCGCCCTCACGGGGCCTTCGCGGCTGCGCCTGCACCGAACTCCTGCCCTGCGGCTGCCGCATGCCGTAGTCGACGTGCAGGTGCCGTCCTTAGCGGTTGCCGCCAGGCGGGGGCCGACCTGCATGTACCGCCCTTCGCGGCTGCTGGGCAGTAGGGGCTCATGTGGCGCGGTGTCCCTAGCGGCTGCCGCCTGCACCCAACTCCTACCCCGCAGCTGCCGCCCGCCGGAGGCTGACGCCCCGCGGGGTCCCTCGCGGTTCCCATCCGCCTCGGCTCGCGCTCACCCGGCGCCCCTGATGCCAGCCGTCCGCACCTGCCCGGCGCCCTTCGCGGCAGCCGCCCTCACCGAGCCCGCACCCCGCGGCTGCCGTCCACCGGGGGCCGACGTCCCCACGGCGCCCCTCGAGGCTCCCGTCCGTCCCCGGGTCGTACTCACCCGGCGCCCCTCACACCAGCCACCCGCACCAAAATCACACCCCGTGGCTTCCCAGGGGCCGACGCGCAGGTGCCGTCCGGCGGCGGGCGACGCGCGCGGCGCCCCTCGCGACAGCCGCCCGCACCAAACTCCCACCCCGCCGTGCCACCTGCCGGGATCTACGTGCAGTTGCCGCCCTCCGCGGCTGCCGTCCGACGGGGTCCGACGTCGCGAGGTGTCCCTTGCGGCTGCCGCCTGCACCGAGCTTCCATCCACCCTGCCGCGCCGCCTGCCGGGATCTACGTGCACGTGCCGTCCTCCGCGGCTGCCGGCCACCGGAAGCTGGTGCCACCGCAGCGCCCCTCACGTCAGCCACCCATGCTTGCCCGGCAGCTTTTGCGACAACCGCCCTCACCGTGCCCGCACCCCGCGGCTGGCGTCCACTGGGGGCCGATGACCCCGCGGCGTCCTCGCGGCTCCCGTTCGCCCCCGGCTTGCGCTCGCCCGGTGCCGCTGGCGTCAGCCGTCCACACCCGCCCGGCACCTTTCGCGATGGCTGCCCTCACCGTGCCCGCACCCCGCGGCTGCCGTCCACCGGAGGCTGGCGGCCCCGTGGCTCCCGTTCGCCCCCGGCTCGCGCTCACCCAGCGCCCCTCGCGACAGCCGCCCGCACCAAAATCCCACCCTGCCGCGCCGCCCGCCGGGATTTACGTGCAGGTGCCCCCCCCCGCGGCCGCCGTCCACCGCAAGCTGATGCCACCGCAGGGCCCCTCGCGACAGCCGCCCCTGCCCGGCACCCTTCGCGGCAGCCGCCCTCACCGTGCCCGCACCCCGCGGCTACCCCCCAACAAGGGGCTGATGTCCCCGCCACGCCCCCTCGACAGCCCCCGCCCCGAGCCAGTTCCTGCCAGGTGTCCTCACGGCCAAAGCAGCTCCCTCACCCACCCCGCATCCCCTGCCCCGCCCGACCCCGTCCCCGTCTCCCTCCGGTACCGCAGCCGTACATGTCGGCGTCGGATGTCTCCCTGGAAGAATTCGATCTCCCTTGGGGCGAGGACGTACAGCGTCCAGGTCGGGGCTGGGGCGTTTGGGTCTGACTGGGCGCGGTCCCAGGCTGACTGGCTTGCGGTCATCAAGTCGTCGTATGACGGGAGGACTTCGCTCTGTCTGCCTACCAGGGCCGAGGCCAGGGCTCCCGTCGAGCGGTGTGCTAGGTCGGCGCGGCTTGCCTCGGGGCTCGCTGCCGTGACGTGGCCGCGTACCCGGATCTGGCGGCCCTGTGCGGGCCAGTAGAAGCCGAGCGCCGCCTCCGGGTGCGTCGCGAGCTGGCGGCCCTTCGCGCTGCCCGCGTGCGAGCCGAAGTGCCAGCCGGCCTCGTCCGCGTCGTGCAGCATCAGCGTCCGTACGTCCGGGCGGCCCGACTCGTCGACCGTCGCCAGGCTCATGGTGTGCGGCTCCACCTGCCCCGCCTCGGCCACGTCCACGAACCATCGCCAGAACAGGGGCAGCGGCCGGTCAGGGGCTGCCTCCAGGTCGAACGGGGGCAGGTCCGTGTCCCAGACGCGGAGGGTACGCAGTAGGGGCCGGCCACGGGCGGTCGCATCGTCGGCCTGGGGGGCGTGGGCCTGGGGGGCGTGCTGGTTGTCTGTGTTGGCCATTCGGTGAATCTACGGGGGTGTGGGTGTGTGGGTGTCGGTGTGTGGGTGTGGGTGTGCGTCGTGGACGGCGGAGCCCCCGGTGACACCTCGGGTGCTGGTGCACCCCGCCCGGGCGGGCAACCCCCCTTTAATCCAAGCGCACTTGGACTTTCCTTCGCCGATCTCGCGAAAGCGTTGCGCGTCCGTCGCTTCTTCAACAGGATCCCCTTGCGTCACTTCCACCGCCTTGACCGCACGGGAAGGAAGAACACCATGCGCAAGCTCGCCGCACTTCTGACCACAGGCGCCGCAGCCGCCGCTCTGGTCGGCCTGGGGGCCACCGGTGCGCAGGCTCAGGCCGAGGCCTGGACCTACATCGCCACCTACTCGAGCCAGAGCAAGTGCATCGACGCCGGGCAGCAGTACGTCCGTGAGGGCTTCAACAACTACCGGTGCGACCCGAAGCCCGGCGGCACCGGCTACTACAAGCTGTACGTCTCCTAGGGGGGCCAGGGGCGGCGCTCGCCGCCCCCGCAGGCCTCACCGGGCGAGCACCACCGTCCCCGACGAGCAGAACCAGCCGCCCGTCCCCGACGCCACCGCCACCTCCGGCAGGCGCCCTCCCGCCTTGCGGACCTGGCGGGCAGCGCCTGCCTCGCCGCGTAGTTGGCGTACCGCCTCCACCAGCAGGAACAGGCCCCGCATCCCCGGATGCTGGGCCGAGAGGCCGCCGCCGTCCGTGTTCGTCGGCAGTTCGCCGTCCCGCAGCAGGCGGCCCTTCTCCACGAACGCGCCGCCCTCACCCTTCGCGCAGAACCCCAGGTCCTCCAGCGTCACCAGGGTCATGTACGTGAAGGCGTCGTAGATCTGGGCGATGTCCACGTCCTCGGGGCGCACCCCGGCCCGTTCGAATGCCTGGCGGCCGCTCACCGCCGCCGGGGAGACCGTGAAGTCCTCCCACTCCGACATCGTCGTGTGCGAGACATGCTCACCCGTGCCGAGCACCCAGACCGGGGTGGAGGCGCAGTCGGCCACGTACTCCTCCGCCGCAAGGAGCACCGCGCAGCCCCCGTCGGAACGTATGCAGCAGTGCAGTTTCGTGAACGGGTCCGCGATCATCGGGCCGCCCAGGACCTCGTCGACCGTGATCGGGGCGCGGTACATCGCGTCGGGGTTCGTCGCCGCGTTCGCGCGTGCCTGAACCGCCACTGAGGCGAGCTGTTCGAGCGTCGTGCCGTACTCGTGCATGTGGCGGCGCGCCGCCATCGCGTACTTGGAGATCAGGGAGTGCCCGTACGGGACCTCGAACTGGAGGGGGCCGCGCGCGCCGAAGGAGAGGTTCGACGTGCGGCGTTTCGCCTTGATGTCCGCCCTCGCCGTCGAGCCGTAGACCAGGAGCACGGCGTTCGCCCGGCCCGCCGCGATCGCGTCCGCCGCGTGACCCGCCATGACCTCCCAGGTGGCTCCGCCGACGGAGGTGGAGTCGACCCAGCGCGGCTTCAGGCCCAGATACTCGGCGACCTCGACCGGGGCGAGCGTGCCCAGGCCCGCCGACGCGATGCCGTCGATGACCTCGCGGCCTAGGCCCGAGTCGGCCAATGCTCGGCGGGCCGCCTGCGCGTGCAGGGCGTAGGCGGTGGCCTCGTCGACCCGGCCGCAGTCGGAGAGGGATATGCCGACCACCGCCACCTTGCGTGACTTGGATGGCTTGAATGGCTTGGGTGGCTTGCTTGACTTGCGAGGGTTGGCCGGTGTCTCACCAGGGTTTGTGGAGAGGGGAGTTGGCATGAATCTGACGGTACATCAGATGTAGCGGGTGCAGGCAGGTGTTACGTGGCGTCGCGGGCCTGTGCATCTGGCGGGCTCCGTCCTAGCATGACGGCCCGTCAGATCCGGGTCGGCCCGCCCTCGTGCACGGCGCCGAGGGGAACGGCCGCGACCCGGGGGAGGAGCCCGCCGATGGACGCCGCCTTCACCGCGGAGCAGCAAGAAATTCGCCGCACCCTTCGTGAGCTCGTCACCAAACGCTGCGGGCCCGACGAGGTGAAAGCCGCGGTCCGCACCCCTGCCGGGTACGACGTCGCCCTCTGGTCCGCCCTCGCCGAACAGCTCGGCCTGCCCGGCATCGCCGTCCCCGAGGCGTACGGGGGCGTGGGGTGCGGTTCCGCGGAGCTCGCCCTCGGCAGCGAAGAGCTGGGCCGCGCCCTGACCCCCTCACCCCTCTTCGCCACCGCCGCCCTCGTCGCCCCGCTCATCCAGCGCCTCGGCACCGAAGAACAGCGCGCGGAGCTCCTGCCGCGCATCGCGACCGGCGGCCTCACCGCCGCGCTCGCCGTGCCCGGCACCGGGCTCGACACCGCCCTCGGCCTGGTCGGCGACAACCTCGGTGACTGGTCGGGCGGCGGCCGCGCGGGCGGCGTGCAGGCCAAGCTCGCGGACGACGGGGCCTGGCGCCTCTACGGTCAGGCCGAGCAGGTCCTCGACGGGCACAGCGCGGGGCTGCTCGTCGTGGCCGCGCACACGGGGGGCTTCGCCCGTTCTCGTACGCTCCTCTATCTGGTGCGCGAGGGCGCCGCCGGGCTCGTGCGCACCCGGCAGACCTCCCTCGACGAGACCCGGCCGCAGGCGCGCGTCGAACTGCGCGACGTGCAGGCCGAGTTGCTCGGCGCCGCCGACGACGCCGATGTGCCGGGCGCGCTCGCCGCCGTCGGTGACGTCGCCGCGACCGTGCTCGCCGCCGAGGCCGTGGGCGCGGCGGACCGCGCCCTTGAACGGACCGTCGAATACGTCAAGCAGCGCGAGCAGTTCGGGCGGGCGATCGGTTCCTTCCAGGCGGTCAAGCACCGCCTGGCGGACGTGTACGTCCAGGTGCAGGCCGCCCGGTCGGCGGCGTACTACGCGGCGTGGGCCACGGGGGCGCACTCCGAGCTGGTCGGGGGACTCGCGCTGGCGCAGTCGCTCGACGCGTTGCGGACCGCCGCGTCGGAGGCCGTGCAGTTGCACGGCGGCATCGGGTTCACCTGGGAGCACGAGGCGCATCTGTACTTCAAGCGGGCGTCGAGCGACGAGCTGCTCTTCGGGCCCGTGCATAGGCTGCGGGCGCGCGCTGCGGAACGGGCCGAGCTGTTCACCGTGGCGGCCGCGCCGGCGCCTGTCCCTTCGCAACCGACGGCGTCCGTGCCGTCGCCTACTCCTCCGCAGCCGACGGCGGCCGTCTGATGGCCCCCGGCGCGAAAACCCCCGGTCCGATGGCCCCCAACCCGAAGGCCCCCGGCGTCCGTCTCATGCAAAAGGTCTCGTCCACCCGGGCCTTCGCGAAGGTCGCCCCGCATTTCATCCCCGCGATGGACCGCACGGTGCACCGCCTCACCCGCGGCAAGGTGCTGCTCAGCGCGAAGATGCTGCCGGGGGTGATCCTGACGGTGCGCGGGGCCAAGAGCGGGCTCCCCAGGCGTACCCCCCTGGCCTGCATGCCGGAAGAGGCGGGGAGTTGGGTCCTCATCGGCTCCAACTTCGGGCGCCCGGGGCATCCCGCCTGGACCGGCAACCTCATCGCCCATCCGGATGCCGACGTCAACTGGCAGGGCGCGGACATTCCGGTCAGGGCGCGGCTGTTGGCGGGGGACGAGCGGGCTGCGGCCTGGGAGGCGGCGCTGAAGTTCTGGCCCCCGTACGCGACGTACCAGTCCCGCGTGGAGCGGGAGATCCGCCTGTTCCGCCTGGAGCGACGTCAGGGCTAGAGGCGGTTACGTACCCGGGGAAGGCGCGTATCAGGGCAACGGCCCGTGCCCGGGGAACACAGCGGCGGATCACTGGAACACCGTGATCCGCCGCTGTGGTGACAGGACTTGGGAAAGCGAAGCGTCAGAAGAGGCGTCGTTCGCGACGCCGGAGTCGTGCTGAATGCTCTACTTCGTCGGCTTCTTGCCTGTTACGCCCAGATGTACCAACAGTGCGAGATTAGGCTTCAGTTCGGCCTGTTTGACGCCCCAGGTCTGGAAACCCCGCTGATGCGAGGCGACCGCGGCGAGCATGGCGACCAGGGAGCCCGCCATCGCCGCCGGGTTCACGTCCTTGTCGACCTTGCCCTTGGCCTGGAGTTCCTTGACCGTGTCCGTAAGGGAGTTGTTGACCGAGTTCAGGATCTTCATGCGGATCTTGTAGAAGCGTTTGTCGCCCTCGGCGGCGCCCAGATCGACGACCCGGAGGATCGCGTCGTTCTTGCGCCAGAAGTCGAGGAAGCCGTCGACCAGCTCCTGTGCGGTCTGCCACCCCGCCTTGCCGACCCAGGAGCGGCCGTCGAGGAGCTGGGTCAACTCGGCGCCCTCGGTGGCCATTTGTTCGGCGATCTCCAGGACGGCGCCCTCGACGTCCGGGAAGTACTGGTAGAAGGTCGCGGGTGAAGTCCCCGCCTTCCGGGCGACGTCGATGACTTTGACGTCCCGGTAGGGCGAGGAGCTGAGCATCTCGCTGAGGCAGTCGAGCAGCTTCTGACGCGTCGCCTGACCGCGCCGACCGGCCACGCGGCCGTCGACGGTACGTACCTGTCCTGTCATGCCGTCAGCTTACCGAGGGGTGATCGGAGCGCGATTCGGCCGAGTGCAAATGGGGTTGGGGGCCGTATTCCTTGCGATTCCGTACGCCGGTCGGGCGCCGGTCGTGCGGTCGATGGGCGCCGGGTCGGACGCCCCTCCCGGCGGACGCGGTGGCCGGAAATTGAATCGCTCACACATTCGAAAAACTGTTCGGATCGGGTTTCGCTCACATATCTCCTTCTTCTTGCGTCTTCTTTGTCCCACAACACCCCGATCCCGCCCCGGGTTCGCAACCACCGCCCCGGACAGGAAGAATCAGGGTGCGTGCCGCCGTAGCGGCTCGGTGGTGAGACGCTGCACGGGGCCGCTCATACGGCGCCCGGGTACGGGGAGGTGGCAGGGCAAGTGGTGGATCAGCTGACGCAGCACGATCCGAGGCGGATCGGCCCGTTCGAGGTGCTCGGCCGGCTCGGAGCCGGTGGCATGGGCCTTGTCTACCTCGCGCGCTCCGCGTCAGGGCGGCGCGTGGCGATCAAGACGGTCAGGACCGAGCTCGCCGAGGACCAGCTGTTCCGCGTCCGCTTCACGCGTGAGGTCGAGGCGGCACGGGCGGTGTCCGGTTTCTACACGGCCGCCGTCGTCGACGCCGACCCGCGCGCGGCCGTGCCGTGGCTGGCCACCGCCTATGTGCCCGCTCCCTCGCTCGAGGAAATAGTGAACGAGCACGGGCCGCTGCCCACCCAGGCCGTGCGCTGGCTGGCAGCGGGCGTCGCCGAGGCCCTGGAGTCCATCCACGGCGCGGGCCTCGTCCACCGTGACCTCAAGCCGTCGAACGTCCTCGTCGTCGAGGACGGCCCGCGCGTGATCGACTTCGGTATCGCGTCCGGCGTCTCCAACACCCGCCTGACCATGACGAACGTCGCCGTGGGCACGCCCGCGTACATGTCGCCCGAGCAGGCGAAGGACTCACGCAGCGTCACCGGCGCCAGTGACGTCTTCTCGCTCGGCTCGATGCTCGTCTTCGCCGCCACCGGGCACGCGCCCTTCCACGGCGCGAACCCCGTCGAGACCGTTTTCATGCTGCTCCGCGAGGGCCCTGACCTGGAGGGACTCCCGGACGAGCTGCGTCCGCTCATCGAGACGTGCATGCAGATGGAGGCCCCGCTGCGGCCCAGCCCCGCCGACCTCCAGGCCCAGCTCGCCCCGCACCTCTTCGCCTCCGAGAGCGAGGACGGCGACAGCGGCACCGCATCCGCGTGGCTCCCGGAGCGCGCCGTGGCCCTGATCGAGTCCCGCCGGGGCGGCCGTCCGCCCGCGCGGGCCGCGCTCGCCTCCTCCGGGCGCAGTGGCGGCCGCGGTGGCGCCCCCGCCGTCGCACCGCCCCCTCCGCAGCACGCGCCGCCGCCCCCGCCCACGCAGCCGCCGCCCTTCGGAGGCGTGCCGGACGCCGGCCCCGTGCACCTCGCCGGGGCGAAGGTGCCGATCGGGCCGGGCCCGCGGGTGGCCGACGCCCGTGCCGCCGTGGGCGCGGTGCCCGCCGACACCGGCCTCGCCGCCTCCTGGTCGCGGTCCAAGGCCGCGGCGAACGGCGCCGACCCCGTGGTGCCCGCCCCCGCCGCCGCGCCGGACGCGGGGGCCGCGTGGCGCCCGTGGCGCTTCCGGATGTCCAACGACGTGTGGGGTACGCCGGCCGTGGCGGGCAACCTCGTGTACGTCACGTCCTTCGAGGTGCACGCCCTGGACGTCGGCACGGGCCGCCGCAGCTTCAAGACGCGGGACGTCGCCTGGTCCATGGGCGTCGCCGACGGACGTATCCACGCCTCCGACGGCCCCACGCTCTACGCCCTGGACGGCGCCGACGGCACCGACCTGTGGCGCCTGAACACCGACGCCTGGGTGTACTCCCTCCAGGCCGACCGCGGCACCGTCGTCACCGGCACGCGCGGCGGCGGCGTACAGGCCTGGGAGGCCGCGAACGGCGAGAAGCTCTGGGAGATCACCGGGGCCCAGACCGACTTCGAGACCCCCGAGGCCGGGCCCGTCGTCCACGACGGCACGGTCTACGTCTGGCAGAACGCCCGCCTGCGCGCCCTGGAGGCCCGCACGGGCGACGAGCGCTGGTCGTACCCCATCGGCGACGCCGCCTCCTGCGGCGGCGTCCCGGTGCGCCTCGCGCCCGCCCAGGACGGGTACGTGTACGTGTCCGCGGGCTCCCGGGTCCTCGCCATCGACGTGGCGGGCGGCCACGTCCGCTGGCACTTCGAGGCGCCCGCCGCGTTCCTGTGTCCGCCCGCGTTCGCGCCGGGGCCCGCGGTGACCGGCGGCGGCGTGTACCTCGCCGACTACCTGGGCACCGTCTACGCCCTCGACGCCACGGACGGCCGTGACCGGTGGCGCATCGCCACGGAGTCCCGGGCCTCGATCGAGCCGGTCCTGGTCGCCGACGGCCATGTGCACGTGGGCAGCGGCAAGGGGCTCTACACCCTGGACGCGGTGACGGGCACACCGAAGTGGCGCTTCCAGGCGGGCGGCGAGGTCGTCGGCACGCCCGTCGTGGCGGACAGGCGGATCCACTTCGGTTCGACGGACCACTTGCTCTACACGCTCAAGGCGGACGACGGCCGCCTGCGCTGGAAGCTGGCCACCGGCGGCGAGATCACCGGGGCACCGGTGGTGCGGGACGGCGTCGTGTACGCGTGCAGCAAGGACCGCTGCGTGTACGCGCTGGACGCGGAGCGGGGGACGGGCACGGCCCGGTCCTGAGTCCGCGGTGGCGCGCGGGGTCGCCTCGTGACGGCCGTCGCACCAGCTTTGGAAGGGGCTCCGGACGGCGGCCGTCCACTCGTGACGTTACGCCGACCGCGTGAACTGCGCGAGGCGGCGGTTTTTGGCGCCTACCTGGTACGGAAGCCGCTGCCCCGCCCCGTGAAGAGTCCCGCCTGCCGCTCCGGGGGCAGATTGCCCAGCGCGATGAGGTGCGGCGCCTGGGCCAGGGCCTGGGCACGGGCCGTCTCCTTCGCCGCCCAGAGCGCGCGTACGGTCCCCTGCACCGGCTCGGTGGGGTACGCGGCGATGACCTCGGCCGCGCGGACGGCGGCCGTCAACAGCTCGGCGGGCGCGGCGAGTTCGGAGACCAGGCCCACCTCGTACGCCCGCCGGGCCGAGATCCGTTCGGCCGTGCCCATCAGGGACATCCTGGCGACCTCGCCGAGCGGCATGCGCTGCGCCATCAGGATCGCCTCGTAGGCGCTGACCATGCCGTAGGTGGTGTGCGGGTCGAAGAACGTGGCGTGCTCGGCGGCGATCACGAACTCCGCCTCGCCCAGGAGATAGAAGGCGCCGCCGCACGCCATGCCGTTGACGGCGGCGATGACCGGCTTCCACAGGTCGTTGGCCTTGGGGCCGACGGTCAGGAGCGGATCGTCCATCGAGTAGGGGGAGCCGGGCTGCGGGACGGTGGCGTCACGGTCGATGCCGGTGCAGAACGCCTTCTCCCCTGCCCCGGTCAGGACGATCGCCCGCACGGAGTCGTCGAAGCGGAACTCCCGCCAGACGCGGCAGAGTTGCTCGGCCGACTCAAGGTCGATGGCGTTGTGCCGTGCGGGGCGGTCGAGCGTGACGACCGCGACGCCCGTGTCCTTGTCGGTCTGCGTGCGCACGCTCATGGCCGCTCCAGGAGCCAGCGGGGCATCGCGACCCCGCCCACGTCGGTGAACGCGACCTGCACCTTCGCGCCGATGCGCAGCCGCTCGGGCTCGACGGAGTCCAGCGGGGCGTCCGGGGCGGCCACGAGGTTGCCGACGAGACGGATGCGGGGGGCGTCGGCCAGCTCGACGATGATCGCGTTGTACGGGGCGTGTGCCGCGTAGCCGGGGAGCAGGGGTGGGTGCGGTCGCACGTAGGACCAGATGCGGCCCCGCCCGGCCATGCGCCGCCACTCTGAGTCGAAGGACTGGCAGTGGGGGCAGCAGGGCCTGGGCGGGAAGCGGAGCTCGCCGCAGGCGGTGCAGGCCTGGATCCTCAGCTCGCCCTGGGCGGCGTACTCCCAGAAAGGGGCGCCGTCCGTGTCGATCGTGGGCGTCAGTAGGGGCTCGGTCGTCGCGTCTGCCATGTGGTTGTCCTCTTCCGGGTGCGGGTTTGCTGTGGTTGCTCGCGCAGTTCCTCGCGCAGTTCCTCGCGCAGTTCCTCGCGCCCCTAAGGGGCCCGCAGCAATACCGCCGACGTCGGGACTCCTTCGCCGGCCGTCACCAGACACGTCGCCGCGTCCGGCACCTGAGCCGTACTCGTCCCCCGCAGCTGCTTCACGCCCTCGTTGATGAGGTTGAAGCCGTGGACGTACGCCTCGCTCAGGCCGCCGCCCCCGGTGTTGATCGGCAGGCGGCCACCGCTCTCCAGCGCGCCGCCCTCCGTGAACGCGCCGCCCTCGCCGCGGCCGCAGAAGCCGTACCCCTCCAGGGACAGCGGGATGAGAGGGGTGAACGCGTCGTAGATCTGCGCCACGTCCACGTCCTCCGGCGCGAAGTCCGCCTGCTTCCACAGGTGTCGGGCCGCCGTCCACGCCGGACCGGTGAGCGGGTCGTCGTTCCAGTAGTTGACCATCCCGTGGTGCTGCGCGGGCAGCCCCTGGGCGACGGAATGGACGTACACGGGCTTCTGGCGGCAGTCCCGAGCCCGCTCGGCGGAGACGATGACGCACGCCAACGCGCCGTCCGTCTCCAGGCAGTTGTCGAAGAGGCAGAGCGGCTCGCTGATCCAGCGCGAGGACATGTACATCTCGCGGGTGAGCGGGCGTTCGTACATCATCGCGGCGGGGTTCTGGTTGGCCCGGTTCCTGCACGCGAGGGCGACGTTGAAGAGGTGGTCGCGGGTGGCGCCGTACTCGTGCATGTAGCGGCGGGCCAGCATCCCGATCTCGTCCGCGGGCCGCAGCAGGCCGAAGGGGCGCGTCCACTGGCCCGGGGTGGGGAGTTGGACCGCGGTGTTCTTCCAGGGGCGCGGCCCGCTGCCCCGCTTGCGGGACCGCCAGGCGACGCCCACGCTCGCCTGTCCGGTGGCGACGGCCGCCGCCAGGTGCGCGATGGTCGCGCAGGAACCGCCGCCCCCGTAGCCGACCTTGCTGAAGAAGGTCACGTCACCGGCGCCGATCGCCTTGGCGACCTCGACCTCGTCCGTCTCCTCCATCGTGTACGAGGCGAAGGCGTCGACCTCGGACGGGGCGATGCCCGCGTCGTCGAGGGCGGCGACGATCGCCCGGCACGCCAACGTCTTCTCGTCCTCGGCCAGTTGTTTCGCGAACGCGGTCTGTCCGATCCCGACTATCGCTGTAGCGTCTTTGAGTGAGGCCATGGGCAACGGCATGGGCAACGGCACCTCCGCGAGTGGCGAGGCTCCGGGCCTTCGCCATACGTCGTCCCGACTGCTGACAGCGCGTCAGGTTACAGCTAATCTGACGGATAGTCAGCTACTGCGGCGGAGGGGCTTGCGATGCGCGGCGACCTGGAGTGGGGCAGCATCCCGGGACTTGTCCGGGCGGCCGCCGAGCGGTACGCCGACCGGGAAGCGGTCGTCGAGGGCCGCACCCGCGTCACGTACGCGGAACTCGGCCGACGCGTGGAGCGGGCCGCCGCCGCCTGCATGGCCAACGGCGTCAATTCCGGGGACAGAGTGGCCGTCTGGGCCCCCAACACCCTGGACTGGATCGTCTCCGCGCTCGGCGCCGTATCGGCCGGTGCGGTCCTAGTCCCCCTCAACACCCGCTTCAAGGGCACGGAAGCGTCCTACGTACTGCGACGCAGCCGCGCCAAACTGCTCTTCGTGACAGGCACCTTCCTCGGCACGTCGTACGTCGCCTCACTGCGCCGCGCCACCCAGGAGGGCAAGGGAGACGGCCCGCTGCCCGGCCTCCCGCACCTCGAACAAGTGGTGGTCCTCTCCGACGACGCCCCCGAGGACTTCCGCACCTGGAAGGACTTCGTGGCCAGCGGCGACGGCGTGACCAGCGGCGACGTACGAACACGCGCGGAAAGCGTCGACGGCGCGACACCCTCGGACATCATCTACACCTCGGGCACCACAGGCCGCCCCAAGGGCGCCGTCATCACCCACGCCCAGACCCTGCGCTGCTACGACGTCTGGAGCGAACTCGCGGGCCTGCGAGAAGGCGACCGCTACCTCATCGTCAACCCCTTCTTCCACACCTTCGGCTACAAGGCGGGCATCATCGCCTGCCTCATGCGCGGCGCCACGATGATCCCGCAGCCGGTCTTCAACGTGGACACCGTCCTCGCGAACGTGGCGGCCGAACGCATCTCCGTCCTCCCCGGCCCGCCCACCCTCCACCAGTCCCTCCTCGACCACCCCGCCCGCGACCAGCACGACCTGTCCGCCCTGCGCCTCGTGGTGACGGGCGCGGCGGTGGTCCCCCTGCAACTCGTCGAACGCCTGCGCACCGAACTGCACATCGCCACCGTCCTGACCGCATACGGCCTCTCCGAGGCGAGCGGCATCGTCACCATGTGCCGCCAAGGAGACCCCGCACGCGTCATCGCCTCCACCTCGGGCCGCGCCATCCCGGACACAGAGGTACGCGTGGTGAGCCCCGCAGGCGAGGCACTCTCACCGGGCCACCCCGGAGAAATCCTCGTACGCGGACACAACGTCATGCAGGGCTACTTCGAGGACCCGGCCGAGACGAAGAAAACCGTCACACCGGACGGCTGGCTGCGCACCGGCGACGTCGGCGTCCTGGACGAAGCCGGCAACCTCCGCATCACGGACCGGATCAAGGACATGTTCATCGTCGGCGGCTTCAACGCCTACCCCGCCGAGATAGAGCAACTCATCGGCGTCCACCCCCAGGTGGCGGACGTGGCGGTGATCGGCGTACCCGACCCGCGCCTCGGCGAAGTGGGCAAGGCATACGTGGTACGCCGCCCGGGGGCGGTCCTCACCTCGGACGACCTGATCGCCTGGTCACGCCGCGAGATGGCGAACTACAAGGTCCCCAGGGAAATCGAGTTCGTCACCGAGCTGCCGAGGAACGCGAGCGGGAAGGTCCTGAAGAGGGAACTGCGGTCGCGTTAGGCCTGGTTGACGGGGGCGCGTTACTCGGCGGAGCTCCGCTCGGCGGCGCTGCGCTCGACGCAGAACTCGTTGCCCTCCAGGTCGGTGAGGGTGACCCAGCCGCGCCCGTCGGGCTTCCGGTGGTCGCCCACTATCTTGGCGCCGAGCCCGACGACCCGCTCGACCTCCTCGTCGCGGGTGCGGTCCTGCGGCTGAAGGTCGACGTGCACCCGGTTCTTGACGGACTTGGCGTCGGGCACGGTCACGAAGAGCAGCGTCATGCCCTCGGCGGTGACCAGGGCTTCGGGGTCGCCGGGAAAGTCCTCGTCGGAGATCTTCCCGCCGAGTACCTCCGCCCAGAAGGTGGCCTGACGGTAGGCGTCGGAACAGTCGAAGGTGAGGTGGCGCACCAGAGAGGTCATGGGCGGCACTATCGGGGTGGGGGGTGGGGGGTGTCCACCGGATTATGGGCGGGCCAACCGCTGGTCTGCCGATGTGCCGGTTTGCCGATGTGCCGATGTGCCGATGTGCCGGGTCGGCAAAGTTTCTCGCGGGTGGGGGACGTGGGGGGACAGCATCATGAGGTACGTCGGCGTCACGAGGTACGTCGGTGTCACGAGGTGCGTCGGCATGGTGGCGTACATCGGCATCATGACGTACGTACGTACATGTTCGGTACGCCCCGTCTTTTACATCCAGGTATGGGAGTAAATATGCCGCACGCCACGCAGCACCGCTTGGTCGATGTCCCCGGAGGCCGGATTCACCTGGTGGAACAGGGGGAGGGCCCCCTCGTGCTCCTCGTCCACGGCTTCCCCGAGTCCTGGTACTCGTGGCGCCACCAGATGCCGGTGCTCGCCGAGGCGGGCTACCGCGCGGTGGCGATCGACGTGCGCGGATACGGACGCTCGTCGAAGCCGCGCGAGGTGGAGGCGTACCGGATGACGGCTCACGTGACCGACAACGTCGCCGTCGTACGCGCCCTGGGCGAGGAGACCGCGACGATCGTGGGCCACGACTGGGGCTCGACCATCGCCGCCAACTCCGCGCTGCTCCAACCGGACGTCTTCACGGCGGTGGGCCTCCTGAGCGTTCCGTACGCACCCCGCAACGGCCTCCGCCCCACGGACGCGTTCGCCATGATCGGGGGCGACGAGGAGTTCTACGTCAGCTACTTCCAGGAGGAGGGGAGAGCCGAGGCGGAGATCGAGCCCGATGTGCGCGGCTGGCTCGCGGGGTTCTACGCGGGGCTCTCGGCGGACACGATGCCGAAGCCGGACGGCGGGCCGGGCCTGCACTTCGTGGCGCGGGGCGGGAGGATGTCGGACCGTTTCGCGCCGGAGGGGAAGCTGTCGGCGCCCCTTACCTTGCCTTCCTGGCTCACCGAGGCCGATCTCGATTTCTACGCCGAGGAGTTCGAGCGGACCGGCCTGACCGGAGCCCTCAGCCGCTACCGCAACGTCGACCGCGACTGGGAGGACCTGGCCGAGTGGGACGGAGCCCCGATCACCCAGCCGTCACTGTTCATCGGCGGCGACCAGGACGCGTCGACGACGTGGCTGGCGGACGCGATCAAGGCTTTCCCCCAGACGCTGCCGGGCCTGGTGTCCTCGCACATCCTGGAGGGGTGCGGGCATTGGCTGCAGCAGGAGCGGGCTTTTGAGGTGAATCGGCTGTTGGTGGGGTGGCTGCGGGGGCTGGGTACGACGTGACCCGCATGTGCGACCCGGGGCATCAGTGGCCGGTGGGGGGAGCGAGGCAACCGGTCTCCATGAAGGGCCCGTTGGCCAGCGCCTCGTAGTTGGTCGGCTGCACGAAGGCGGTGACGCAGGCGTCATCGCGTACGCGCAGGCCGATCATGGCCCCTTCGGGAGTGACGTACGCGCCGTTCTCGTAGCGCGCACGCATGTCCTGGACGGTGAGTTCGCCGCTCAGGATCCTGCCCTTGCCGTCGTACTTCTCGATCTTGTACCCGAGCTCACCGGTGAGGGCCGCGCGCACACTCTCCTCGTCCCACTGCTTCTTCGCGTGCAGCCGCTTGAGCACGGGCCTGATGCGAGCGGCCTCGGCCTCGGCGGCTTCCTCGCTCGCCGCGGACATGTCGCCGGGCCTGCGGTAGGCGTTGTTGTCCCCGTTGTGGGGGGCGCCGTCGACGACACCGGGTTCTACGTAGGGGGAGGCGCCGGGGGCGGACGGGGTGGGGGCAGGGGTGCTCGGGGCAGGGGTGGAACTGATGGTGGTGGGGGCGCCGGCCGTGGAGGGGTTCGCCGCGGTGCCGTGCCGCTGCTCGCCGCAGCCGGTGAGCGAGGCGGTGGCGGTGCAGACGAGGAGAGCGAACGCGGGGGCGAGCAGGTGGCGCCGCATCGCGGTGCCCCTGCCCAGCGTGTGTGCGGAGGTGCGTCTTGAGCGGACCATGCCGGTGACTCTGCCACGACTGCGGGACGTGCACGGCCCGCTCGGGATACGCCCGCTCGGGATACGGCCCGCTCGGGATACGGCTAGGACACGGTCTGGGTGTCGGCCTGGCCCCGGAACTTGTCGACCAGTGCGGCGGGGGCCTTCTCCGGGGAGCCGGCGTCGTACGGCGGCTGGGGGTCGTACTCGATGAGGAGTTGTACGGTCTGCGCGTGCTCGTCGCCCGCGATCTTCCCGGCGAGGGTGAGGCCCATGTCGATCCCGGCGGACACGCCGGCGCCGGTGACGTACTTCCCGTCGAAGACGACGCGCTGCCCGGTCGATTCGACCCCGAACTGCTTGATCTGTTCGAGCGCCAGCCAATGGGAGGTGGCGCGACGGCTCTTGAGGAGCCCGGCGGCGGCGAGGATGAGCGACCCGGTGCAGACGGATGTCGTCCAGGTGGTGCCGGCATCGACGGCGCGCAGCCAGCTGAGCACGGCCTCGTTCCTCAGGTCGGGCTCGGGGCTGCCGGGCACGACGACGATGTCGGGACTGCTGACCTCGGCGAGGGATTTCGTGGCGACGAGGGAGAGACTGCGGTTGTCGTCGAGAACGGGCCCGGCCTGCTCGGCGACGAAGACGACTTCGGCGCCGGGGAGCCCGGAGAGGGTCTGGTAGGGGCCTATCGCGTCGAGGACGGTGAACTTGTCGTAGAGCAGGATCGCGATCTGCATGGGGGTCCCTTTCCTCGTTGAGCTTGTGGTCATGGTCGTGGGCCCAAGTCTTCAGCCGGTCGGGAATGTCCGCAATGACGAGCAGCCCACCTTTACTGCCATGGAGAGCGTGTGGAGTGGGCCGGTCGTCCGCATGAGGCCAGTTATCCCCATGGGATGGGTTATCCACAGGCTGAAACGCGCGCGGCCGATGTGCGGCAGCCTGAGGCCATGGGGGGTTCGAGAGGGCCGGGAGGGTCGAGAGGTGCGAGGAAGGGGGGTGAGCTGCGGGAGTTAGCTGTGGAGGGGGTGCTGCTCACCTGTTGGGCCAGGGAGGCGGGCTGGCCGAGGAGCACGTTGTCCAGGAGCTTGGCCGCGGAGGGGTGGACGCGTATCCCGGGTGGTGGTTGGGCGGAGCCGGGGCGGGCGCTCGACCTGACGTTACGTGTCTGGGCGGGGCAGTTGACGATGCCGGGACTGGTGGCGAGCCACCGGTCGGCGGCGAGGTTGTGGGGTATCGAAGTCCTACGGGAGGAGTTGGAGTTCACCGACCCGCTGGGCGCCGGCCGCAAGACGGGGGCGCGCGTCCACTGGCTTCCGCTGCCGCCTGCGGAGATCACCGTGGTGGGGGACCTACGGGTGACGACGGTCGCGCGTACGTTGGCGGATCTGTTGCGCCGCGGCCCTCGAGAGGACGCCGTGGTGGCCCTCGACTCGGCGCTGAGCAGCCGCCGTTACGGGGGTCGTCAGTGGCGGGGCCCACTGATCGGCGGCCTCGACACGGTGGCCGCGGCCTTGGATTCCCCGCCGGTGGCGCGGTCGGCGGGGGCGGTGAGGGCGCGCCGGTGGCTGACGCTGGCCGACGCTGAGGCAGGCTCCCCGGCGGAAACAGTGGCCCGGCTCCGGATGCGGGACGCGGGCCTGCGCCCGGAATCCCAGGCAAGGATTCTGACGCCGACGGGCCGCCTCCTGCGCCCGGACTTCTTCTTCCGCGAGGAGGGCGTGGTGGTCGAGATCGAGGGCTACGCCTACCACGGCACCAAGGAGGCCCACCGCCGAGACCGGTCCCGCTACAACGACCTGTCGTCCTGCCCCGAGGTCAGAGCGGTCCTCCGTTTCGCGGCGGAGGAGGTCTTCACGGCACCGGACGCGTTTGTGGGGAGGGTGCGGGCGGCGGTGGAGGGGGTGCGGGTGGGGGCGGGGGTGCGGCTGGGGTGAGGGGTGCGTGGGGTGGGGTGAGGGCAGCGTACGGGGGTGGAGCGCGCTTGGGGGTGGAGAGGGTGAGGCGAGGGGGCGGTTGATGTTGGCGGGGGTGGGGTGGGGGAGGGAGGGGAGGGGGGAGGGGGCCTCGGTGGAGCGGGGGCCGGGTGGTGGCGGAAGCCTTGGGGGCCGAAGGACGGGCCGGGGGCGTTGGCGTGCCGGGGTCGGGTGGTGGCCGGGGCCGCCCGGTGCTCCGGAGTGTGGCGGTTCCGGCGGGCCAGTAAAGGGCGCTCCTACGTCGCGTCGGCTACGCCGATTCCGCTGCGCTCCACCCTTGACTGCCCCACCTCCACCGCAAGGGCTTCGTGTACCGGGCGGCCGGGGCGGGGCGTAGGGCTGCGGCCGGTGGCGGAGCCAGGTCTCCTGCCGGGTGCGGACTGGTTCTTCCGGGGCGGACGTCACGGGGGGGATGGTGCCGCCTGGCCGAGCGGCTCGGCTCCGGTGGCGGCGAGGGTCTCGCTGCCGGGTGCGGACTGGTTCTTCCGGGGCGGGCGTCAGGGGGAGGGGCTGGCCAGGGCGGGCGGGGAGTTGGGGTGGCGCGTGGGTGTTCGGGCGGTGGGGTGGTTGGGGGCTGCCACGGTGGCTGGGGCGTGGGGGGGGCGGTGTGGAGGCGTCAGGGAGGGGCGGGTTGCAGAGGAATCCCGCGGGGGGCCGGTGCGGGTGGTTGGGGGGGTGGGAGAGATTTGCGTACGGGGCCGAAGTAAGGTCCCAGCCGCCCGTAATGCCCGGTAAGTGGGGCCGGTGGGTGAGCCGTGAGTGCGCGGCGAGTCACTCCATCCCCCAGCCCGCACTCACCTCAGCTCAGCGGTCAGTCCGATACGGGGCTGGGGCAGGGAGGCGGGAGCGAAGCGGGCGCGTACACCCCTCGCCCCAACCCGCGCGGGTGGTTCGGTGCCTTGCTCTTTACGTGGCGTATGAGGTGGGCGCGGCCTTGTGCGGGGTGGGGTCGTTCCCGTTGCGGGACGGGGCCACCGGCGTAGAGCAGCGTGTTCGCGATCCAAGCGATCCCATCGATCCCGGTGATCACGGTGACCTCCGCGGTCCCGGCACTCCCGGCGCACCCGGCGAACCCGCTCCCATCGAGCGGGACGTCGCGGGCCGGCCACCACTTGTGGTTGATCCGGCCGCTCCAGGGTGCACTGCAACTGGGCACGGGTCACCCCGCCGCCGTCGGCGGCCCTGCCCGTCGTGCCCTGGAAGCGGATACTCGGCACCGCTTCGTGGGGCACTGCCTCATGGCGACGCCCGTCGTGCCCTGGAAGCGGATACTCGACACCGCTTCGTGGGCACTGCCTCATGGCGACGCCCGCCGTGCCGCGGAAGCCAACTCTCGGCGCCGCTTCAAGGGGGGCACTGCCTCGTGGGGATGCCGGTCGGGCCGTCGGCGGACATGCATCGGCCGCGGCGGCTCCCCCTCCGCGCCGCCGCGGCCGATCGATCCCCCGTCGGGATGTGTGGCTTGGGTCAGTCCTTCGGCGGGGCGGGCGTGTGGCCCTCGCCCTGCGTGGTGGCCGTGCCGTCCTTCGGCGGGGCGGGTGTGTGGCCCTCGCCCTGCGTGGTGGCTGTGCCGTCCTTCGGCGGGGCGGGCGTGTGGCCCTCGCCCATGGTGGTGATGCCGGTGTTCTTGTCGATTTCGCTCATATGAGACAACTCCTAAGCTCTGGGCGGGGCTTCGGGATCGGATACGCCCGTTCGGCAACTCCCCCGAGGATCGCCGAACGGGCGTATGGGGCCGCTTACCTTATCCGTAGGGCCCGTGCGACCCGTCTGCCCCCCGACGCGACGGATCGACTCCATGAGAGTGGCAGCCACTCATAAACGTTCGATGAACGCCGCTTCGGGCGTGGTCAGGCGGCGGTGACCGGAGCGAGGAGCTGCCTCACCTGAGCGGCTTCCGGCGCGCCCGCTTCCTCGTGGATGGCCAGTGCTTCGCGCCAGCAGGCCTGTGCGCGGTCGACCTGGCCCAGGTCCACGAGAGACCTTCCCAGCAGGGTCAGGACGTTGGCCCGCATCCACTCGCCGCCGACGCACCCGATGGCGAGGGCCTGTTCGGAGTGCTGGGCCGCCTGCGCCGCATGGCAGTCCGCGAGATACACCTGGGCGATGCGGTAGTGCGTCGTCCCCTCCCACAGGCGCTGACGGTTCTCGGCGAAGATCTGCAGCGCGTCGTTCAGCTGGTCCAGGGCTTCGGGGCGGCGGTCCGCGCCGCTCAGGGCGAGGCCGAGCGCGTACTTCGCGTTCGCCAGCCGGAAGGTGACCCCGAGATCGCTGTATATGGCGATCCCTTGCTGGGCGAGGTCGATCGACTTGGTGGTGCGTCCCATGGCGAGGAGGGCCCGGGACAGGTTGCACAGGGCGCTCGCCTCGCTGTGGCGGTTGCCGTCGGCCCGGAAGACGTCGATGGCCTTGCGCAGATGGATTTCGCTCACCGCGGGCCGGTTGATGCAGTTGTTGATGATTCCCTGCTCGTTGAGGGCGTTCCCGGTGGTCCAGGGGTCTCCGGAGTCCGTGGCGAGGGCGGCGGCGCGTTCCAGTTCGACGGCGGCGTCGTCGAAGCGGCCGACCTTGTTGAGGACTTGGGCCAGGCTCACCCTTGCGCGACCTTCGGCGCGTGCGTCGCCCACTGAGGCGGCGACCTCGCATGCGGCGCGCGTCGCCATCTCGTACCGGTACGAGATGGCTCCCGATTCCGCGAGGTCTTTCGCGGCCAGCAGCAGGTCCACCGCGCGTCGCAGGCCCTCCTTGCTGAGCGAGTGCTGGACGCACGCCAGGATGCAGGAGGCTTCCGCGTGCAGCCAGTCGAAGGCCTTGGCGCCGTCGGTGAAGTCGAGGCCGACCCGCTCGGTGACCTCCAGGTGGTCCACGGTCCGGTCCCCCGGCCGCTCCAGCGCATAAACCCCCGCCGCCGTCGCCAGATAGAAGTCCAGCAGCCGCGACATGGCCGCCCCCCTCTCGCTGGGCGGTTGTTCGTCGCGTTCTGCGCACGCACGCGCGTAGAGCCGGACCAGGTCGTGGTAGCGGTAGCGGCCGGGGGCCGCGGATTCGACCAGGGATGTGTCGACCAGGGATTCGAGTAGGTCTTCTGTTTCCTCCAGTGGGAGGTCGAGGACGGCTGCTGCTGCTGCCAGGGAGAGGTCTGGGCCGTCTGCGAGGCCGAGGAGGCGGAAGGCGCGTGCCTGGGAGGGTTCCAGTTGGCCGTAGCCGAGTTCGAAGGTGGCCTTGACCGCGAGGTCGCCTGCTTGGAGTTCGTCGAGGCGGCGGCGTTCGTCCGCCAGTTTCGCGGCGAGGGTGGAGACCGTCCAGGTGCGGCGGGCGGCGAGGCGGGAGGCCGCGATGCGGATGGCGAGGGGCAGGAAGCCGCAGGCCGCCACGACGTCGAGTGCGGCCTTGCGTTCCGAGGTGACGCGTTCCTCGCCGACGATCCGGGTGAAGAGGAGGAGGGCTTCCTCGGGGGACATGACGTCCAGGTCCACGAGGTGTGCGCCTGCCAGGTCCACCATGCGGATGCGGCTGGTCACCAGGGCCGCGCAGCCTTCCATGCCCGGGAGCAGGGGGCGTACCTGGGCGGCGTCGCGTGCGTTGTCCAGGACCACCAGGACGCGGCGGCCGTCGAGGACCGAGCGGTAGAGGGCTGCACGCTCCTCCAGGGAGTCCGGGATCGAGGAGTCCGGGGTGCCGAGGGCGCGGAGGAACGCGCCGAGGACTGTTTCCGGTTCGGCCGCTCTCGCGCCGGCGCCTTGCAGGTCCACGTACAGCTGGCCGTCGGGGAAGTACGTTCGTGCCACGTGGGCGACGTGGACGGCGAGGGTCGTCTTGCCGACGCCTCCGATGCCCGCGAGTGCCGAGACGGCCATGACCCGGCCTTCGGCTGCCGAGAGGATGTCGCTCAGTTCGGCGACGAAGGATGCGCGGCCGGTGAAGTCGGGGACGGTCGCGGGGAGCTGGGCGGGGCGTACGACCGTCGCCGCTGGTTCGGGGGCTGCCGCGGAGGGTTCCGTCAGGGCCGGGTCCGCCTGGAGGATGCGTTGCTGGAGTTCCTTGAGGCCGGGGCGTGGGTCCACGCCCAGTTCGTCGTCGAGCAGGCGGCGGGTGTCCGCGTACACCGCGAGGGCTTCGGCCTGGCGTCCGCTGCGGTACAGCGCCAGCATCAGGAGTTCGCGCAGGCGTTCGCGCAGGGGGTGTGCCGCGGTGAGGGCCGTGAGTTCGGAGACGGCCTCCGCGTGGCAGCCGACCTCCAGGTCCATGTCCAGGCGGGATTCGAGGAGTTGGAGGCGCCATTCCTCCAGGCGGGTGCGTTCCGTTTCCGCGTAGGGGCCGGGGACGTTGGCGAGGGGTTCGCCGTCCCAGAGGCTCAGTGCCTTGTTCAGCAGGGAGCGGGCCTGGCAGAGGTCGCCGACGCTGCGTGCTTTCTCTGCTTCCGTCGACAGGTCTTCCGCGAGGGAGAGGTCGAGTGCGCCCTCGGCCACCGCGATCGCGTACCCGCCCGCCTCGCTGACCAGGACTCCCGCGGGCAGGACCTTGCGGAGCCGGGACGCGTACGTGCGGACCGCGGCCAGGGCCTGCGAGGGCGGTTCGTCGCCCCAGAGTGCGTCGATCAGTTCGTGTGCGGTGGCCGTGCGGCCGGCGCGCAACAGGAGCGCCGCGAGGAGCGCGCGTTGTTGCGGTGAGCCCATGGACAGCTGCTCGGCGCCGTGCCACGCGCGTACGGGGCCGAGCACGCTGAAGTGCGGTCTCAGTTCCTCGGGGGCGTTCCCCGGGGCCGGACGCCGCTGGTCCGGTACTCGCGGTACACCGTCCATCGCTCCCCCTGCTGCCCTGACGTGCCCGGCCGTCACCGTGCCTGGTAGTGCTCCGCGGGTCTGCCCTGCCCGCGATGTGCGTGCTTTCCGTGCTTTCTGAGCCTTGGTTGCTTCCGTACTTTCTGTGCTTTCTCAGGTTCCGTTCTTTACCTGATTCTTGCTGCCCGCCAGTTTGCCTTGTTCATGGCGGATACGTCAGCCGTGCGAGACGGCTCTCACAGGGTCCACGCACACAGGGGCCGGGCGACAGCTCGCGTACTCGTGCCCGACAGGGAGCTGACGGGTCGTCAGATCAGCGCTACCGTGGAGCGCATGGAGACCACTGAGACCTTGCCGACGTTCCCGAGGATCATCTCGGTGGACGACCACACCGTTGAGCCCGCGCATGTCTGGCGGGACCGCCTTCCGTCGAAGTACCAGGACAGCGGGCCGCGCGTCGTCCGGGCGCCCCTGAAGGAAATGACCTTTATGGGCGGTAAGTTCGCCCCGGTGATGGGGGCGAAAGGGGACGATGGACCCATAGGGGACTGGTGGGTCTACGAAGACCTGCACCGGCCCCTCACCCGTCTCGACACCGCGGTGGGGTACGACAGGGACGAGATCAAGCTGGAGGTCATCACCTACGAGCAGATGCGGCCGGGGTCCTTCAGCGTGCCCGACCGTCTCGCCGACATGGACGTCAACCACGTCCAGTCCGCCCTCTGCTTCCCCACGTTCCCCCGCTTCTGCGGGCAGACGTTCACCGAGGCCAAGGATCGTGAGCTGGGTCTGCTCGGTGTCCGCGCGTACAACGACTGGATGGTGGAGGAGTGGTGCGGGCCCGAGGCGCGGGGCCGGCTGATCCCCCTCACCCTCATTCCGCTCTGGGACGCGGAGCTCGCCGCCGCGGAGGTCCGGCGCAACGCCGCACGCGGGGTGCGTGCCGTCGCCTTCTCCGAGATACCGCCCCACCTGGGCCTCCCCTCCATCCACACCGACGAGTGGGACCCCTTCCTGCGCGCGTGCGACGAGACCGGCACGGTCATCGCCATGCACATCGGGTCCAGCAGCAAGATGCCGAGCACGTCCGCGGACGCGCCGCCCGCGGTCGGGTCCACCATCACCTTCGCCAACTGCTGCTTCTCGATGGTCGACTGGCTGATGAGCGGCAAGTTCGAGCGCTTCCCGAATCTCAGGATCATGTATGCGGAGGGGCAGATCGGGTGGATTCCCTACATCCTTGAGCGCGCGGACGTGGTCTGGGAGGAGAACCGGGGGTGGGGCGGGGTCGCCGACAAGGTGCACCGGCCGCCGTCCGAGCTCTTCACCGAGCACGTGTACGGGTGCTTCTTCGACGACGCCTTCGGGCTGAAGAACCTCGACGCGATCGGGGTGGGGAACGTGCTCTACGAGACCGACTACCCGCACTCCGACTCGACCTGGCCGAAGTCGCGGGAGGTGGGCGAGTCCCAGATGGGCCACCTCGCGCCGGACGTCGTGGACCGCATCGTGCGGGGCAACGCGATCGATCTGCTCGGGCTGACGGCGGAGGGGCTGTGGGCGGGGCCGGGGGCGGGGGCGTAGGCGGGGCCGATACGCGTGGGCCGCTTCCCTGACCGGCGGCGGCCTGCGTCCGCACGCCTTGGGGCAGCGGCCCGCTGCATGCGTCGGGGGCAGTGGCCCGCGCTCTCCCGCCCGACGAACAGCCGCCTCCCACCCCTTGCCTGACGCACCGTCAGCTACGACGATGAATGCCGTCATCCTTAAATGACGCGCCGTCAGATCTAGGTGAGGGGTCGGGTTCTCATGGTGGCCAACGCGTTGGCGCATATCTTCCCGCAGGGGCGGCTGGTCTACGGGATGCAGCTCCCGGTCCAGTCGCAGAGCGTCATCTACGCCGAGGCGTGGGAGGCCGACGCCACCGCCGATGACCTCGCCGAGATCGCCCGCGCCGCCGACCGCGGCGGCTTCACGTACGTCGCCGGATGTGATCACGTGGCCATCCCGCGGCGGCTCGCCGACACCATGAGCACCGTCTGGTACGACCCGGTGGCCACGCTCTCCTTCCTCGCCGGGATCACCGAGAACGTACGGCTGATGAGTCACGTCGCCGTCGTCGGGCTCCGGCATCCGCTCGTCACCGCCAAGCAGTACGCCACCCTGGACCGGCTCAGCGGCGGGCGGCTGATCCTCGGCGTCGGGGCCGGGCACGTGGAGGAGGAGTTCGATGCCGTCGGCGCCGACTTCGAGCGGCGCGGGCCCGTGCTCGACGAGAGCATCGACGCGCTGAAGGCCGCTCTCGGCCCCGAGGAGTATCCCGAACACCACGGCGAGCGCTACGGCTTCAGCGGCCTCGGTCAGCTGCCGCGCCCGGCGCAGGAACACGTGCCCATCTGGGTGGGCGGCTCCTCGCTCGCCGCCGTCCGCCGGGCCGCCGTACGCGGCGACGGGTGGCTGCCGCAGGGCGACCCGCGCGACAAGCTGCCCGCGCAGATCGCCCGGCTCAAGCGGCTGCGGGAGGAGGCGGGGGTCGAGGAGCCGATCGTCGTGGGGGCGATCGCCGAGCCCCTGTACGTGGGGGAGCCCGGCTGGTCCGTGGGGCGCCGCACCCTGAGCGGGAAGCCGGACGCCCTCGCCGAGTCGCTGCGCGCGTACGGCGCGATGGGCGTGCAGCAGATCCAGGTGCGCTTCCGCAGCCGCGGGCGCAGCGAACTCACCGACCAGATGGCGGCGTTCGCCGCCGACGTCGCACCGCACCTCAACTGACGCACGGCTCGACTGAGGAGACTCGTATGGGAAAGCTGGACGGTCGCGTCGTCATCGTCACCGGTGGCGCGCGCGGGCAGGGCGAGCAGGAGGCGCGGCTCTTCGCCGCCGAGGGTGCGCGGGTCGTCATCGGTGACGTGCTCGACGACCAGGGCGAGGCCCTGGCCAAGGAACTCGGCGGTGACGTCGCCAAGTACGTGCACCTCGACGTCAGCCAGGAGGCCGACTGGGGAGCGGCCGTGTCCGCCGCCAACGGCGCCTTCGGGAAGATCGACGGCCTCGTCAACAACGCCGGAATCCTGCGGTTCAACGAACTCGTCAGCACCCCGCTCGACGAGTTCCAGCAGATCATCCAGGTGAATCAGGTCGGCTGCTTCCTCGGTATCCGCACCGTCGCCCCCGAGATCGCCGCCGCCGGCGGCGGGACCATCGTGAACACCGCCTCGTACACGGCGATGACGGGCATGGCGTACGTCGGCGCGTACGCCGCGACCAAGCACGCCATCCTCGGGCTCACCCGGGTCGCCGCGCTGGAGCTCGCGGACAAGAACATCCGCGTCAACGCCGTCTGCCCGGGGGCGGTCGACACCCCGATGACCAATCCCGCGCAGCTCGACCCGACCGCCGACCCCGCCGAGGCGGGCGATGCCGTCGCGGAGCTCTACAAGAAGCTCGTGCCGCTCGGGCGGATCGGCAGGCCCGAGGAGGTGGCGGCGCTCGCGCTCTTCCTGACCGGGGGCGACTCGGCATACATCACCGGGCAGCCGTTCGTCATCGACGGCGGGTGGCTCGCGGGGGTCAGCATCGTCTGACGCAGGCACTTGAAACTGACGGGACGTCAGTATCGACGTCCGCGGGTATTGACGGTCCCCGCGGCCGGTGGAACAGTCGACGCATCACGATCTGACGGTTCGTCAGAAACTCGTCACTCGAAGATACTCACGAGGATGGTGAACCTCCTTGGAATTCGGTCTCTTTGTACAGGGATACGTGCCCGCCAAGCGGGCCAAGGTCGACCCCGAAGCAGAGCACAAGGCGCTCATCGAGGAGACCGAGTACGTCATCCAGGCGGACAAGTCCGGCTTCAAGTACGCCTGGGCCTCCGAGCACCACTTCCTGGAGGAGTACTCCCACCTCTCCGCCAACGACGTCTTCCTCGGCTACCTCGCCCACGCGACCGACCGCATCCACCTCGGCTCCGGGATCTTCAACCCGCTCGCCCCGGTGAACCACCCGGTCAAGGTCGCCGAGAAGGTCGCCATGCTCGACCACCTCTCCGAGGGGCGCTTCGAGTTCGGGTCGGGCCGCGGGGCCGGGTCGCACGAGATATTGGGCTTCATGCCGGGCATCACCGACATGAACCACACCAAGGAACTCTGGGAAGAGACCATCGCCGAGTTCCCCAAGATGTGGCTCCAGGACGAGTACGTCGGCTTCCAGGGCAAACACTGGTCGCTGCCGCCCCGCAAGGTCCTGCCCAAGCCGTACGGGAAGTCGCACCCGGCCATGTGGTACGCCGCCGGGTCCCCCCCTTCGTATGCGATGGCAGGCAAGAAGGGACTCGGGGTACTCGGCTTCAGCGTGCAGAAGGTCTCCGACATGGAGTGGGTCCTGGAGTCCTACAAGACGGCCGTGAAGAACGCCGAGCCGGTCGGTGACTTCGTCAACGACAACGTCATGGTGACCTCCACCGCGATCTGCGCCGAGACCCACAAGAAGGCCGTGGAGATCGCCGTCAGCGGCGGGCTCAACTATCTGCAGTCGCTGCTCTTCCGGTACCACGACACCTTCCCGCGGCCGGAGGGCATCCCCGAGTGGCCCGAGCTGCTCCCCGAGTACACCGAGGAGATCATCGAGCTGCTCATCGCCGAGGAGCTGATGATCTGCGGCGACCCGGACGAGGTGCTGACGCAGTGCAAGCGGTGGGAGCAGGCGGGGGCGGATCAGCTCAGCTTCGGGCTGCCGATCGGGATTTCGCCCGAGGACACGAAGAACACGATCAAGTTGATCGGTGAGCATGTGATTCCGAAGATTGACACGGACCCCGTGCATCGGACGTCCCGCATGCGGGGTGCCTCCGGCGGTTGAGCCGTCACCACTGACTGCCCCGGCCTCCCCTCCCGGACGGAGGCCGGGGTGCCCCTCTTCGCCCTTCGGGCGTGTCCTCAAGCGCCGGACGGGCTGTTTCCCGCCCACCCACCCGCTCTCCGAAGGGGGACCTCTCCCGCCATGCTCGATCACCTCATCAAAGGCGCGACCGTCGTCGACGGAACCGGCGCCCCCGCCTACACCGCCGACGTCGGTATCCGGGGCGGGCGTATCGCCGTCATTGCCGAGCCGGGGGCCGCGGCCGAAGAGGCCCGGTCCAGTGAAGATGCCCGGGGGCGCGTGCTGGCTCCCGGGTTCGTCGATCCCCATACGCACTACGACGCCCAGCTCTTCTGGGACCCGTACGCCACGCCCTCCCTGAACCACGGCGTCACCACCGTCGCGGGCGGCAACTGCGGGTTCACCCTGGCGCCCTTGCACCCCGACCGTCCCGAGGACGCCGATTACACGCGGCGGATGATGTCGAAGGTCGAGGGCATGTCCCTGGTGGCCCTCGAAGAGGGTGCGCCCTGGTCGTGGAGTTCGTTCGGCGAGTACCTGGACGCCCTGGAGGGGCGCGTCGCCGTCAACGCCGGGTTCATGGTGGGGCATTGCGCGCTGCGGCGGTACGTCATGGGCGCGGACGCGGTGGGCGGGCAGCCGACCGGCGAGCAGCTGGACGCGATGCTGCGGCTCTTCCATGACGCCATGGACGCCGGGGCCTGGGGGCTCTCCACCACGCAGTCGTCCACGCACTCCGACGGTGACGGGCAGCCGGTCGCCTCCCGGCACGCGAAGCCCGCCGAGCTGCTCGCGCTGAGCCGGGCCGTCGCCGAGCACGAGGGCACGCAGCTGGAGGCCATCGTCGCGGGCTGTCTGGATCAGTTCAGCGACGACGAGATCGATCTGTTCGTCGAGATGAGCGCCGCCGCTGGCCGGCCGCTGAACTGGAACGTCCTCACCATCGACGCCGCCGTGCCCGAACGCGTGCCACGCCAGCTGGTCGCCAGTGAGCGGGCCCGGGAGGCCGGCGGCCGGATCGTCGCCCTGACCATGCCGATCCTCACCCCCATGAACATGTCGCTCGGCACCTTCTGCGCCCTGAACCTGATCCCCGGCTGGGGAGACGTACTGGGCCTGCCCGTGCCCGAGCGCATCGCCAGGCTGCGCGACCCGGACGTCAGGGGCGAGATGCTGCGGCGCGCCGACAGCAAGGAGGCCGGGGTCTTCAGGCGGCTCGCGCACTTCGACCGGTACGTCATCGGCGACACGTACTCCAAGGAGAACGAGGGCCTCACCGGCCGCGTCGTCGCCGACATCGCCGCCGAGCGCGGGCAGGAGGCCTTCCAGTGCCTCGTCGAGATCTGCGCCAACGATGACCTGCGCACGGTCCTGTGGCCGATGCCCTCCGACAACGACCCCGACTCGTGGGCCCTGCGCCAGGAGACCTGGCAGCACGAGGACGTCATGCTGGGCGGCTCCGACGCGGGCGCGCACCTGGACCGCATGTGCGGAGCCCCGTACACGACCCGCTTCATCGGGGACTGTCTGCGCGGCCGGAAGCTGGTGGGCCTCGAGGAGGCGGTGAAGATGCTCACCGATGATCCGGCGCAGCTCTTCGGGCTGCGGGAGAGGGGCCGTATCGAGGAGGGCTTCCACGCCGACCTCGTCCTCTTCGACCCCGAGCGCATCGACGCGGGCAAGGCCACCCTCGTGCACGATCTGCCCGGTGACAGTCCGCGCCTGGACTCCAAGGCCATCGGGATCAACGCCGTCTGGGTCAACGGCGTCGAGGCCATCCGTGAGGACCGCGTGACGGGTGCGACCCCGGGCACGGTGCTGCGTTCGGGCCGCGACACCAGGACGGTGAGCACCAAGTGAGCGGCGGACCCCCGGAGGGGCAGCGGGCGCAGGAGCAGCGGCTGTTCATCGGCGGCGAGTGGGTCGAACCCGCCGGTGGGCACTACGAGGTGATCAATCCGGCCACCGAAGGTGTGGTCGGGCTCGCTCCCGAGGCGAGCCGCGAGCAGGTGCACGCGGCGGCCGGCGCCGCCCGTGAGGCCTTCGCCACCTGGTCGCGTACGGCCCCGGAGGAGCGGGCCACGGTTTTGGACCGCGCCGCGTCGATCATGCGGCGCGACCTGGGCGCGTACGCGGAGCTCGCCCAGGCCGAGAGCGGCGCGACGACCGGCACGGCGCGGGGGATGCAGGTCGCGGTGTCGGTGGCGCGTTTTCAGAGGTACGCGAAGGGGGCGCTGGAACCGGTCGAGGCGGGTCTGCCCCCGCAGATCAACGAGGCGGGGCCGATGGGGAAGGCGGGCGTCGTGGGGGCGCTCACCGTCCGCCAGCCGGTGGGGGTCGTCACCTGCATCACCTCGTACAACAACCCGTGGGCCAACCCGGCGGGCAAGGTGGCGCCCGCCCTGGCCATGGGCAACACGGTCCTGGTGAAGCCCGCCCCGCAGGACCCGCTGTCGGTGTACCGGATGGCGGCGGCGCTCGAGGAGGCCGGGGCTCCGCCGGGGGTGGTGAACGTGGTGAGCGGCGCGCGGCCCGAGGTGGGCGAGGCGGCCGTGGACTCGGGGGATGTCGACATGGTGAGCTTCACCGGCTCGACGGCGGTGGGGCAGCGGATCGCCGAGGTGTGCGGCCGTGACATGCGGCGTCAGCTGATGGAGCTGGGCGGCAAGGGCGCGGCGCTCGTCTTCGAGGACGCGGACCTGGACGCGGCGGTGGCGGGCATCGGGACGACGTTCTCCTTCTACAGCGGGCAGATCTGCACGGCCCCGACCCGGGTGATCGCGCACCGCGCGATCCATGACGCCCTCGTCGAGAAGCTGACCGGCTACATCGGCTTCATGAAGGTGGGGGACCCCCGGGAGAAGGGGACGATCGTCGGCCCGGTGATCTCGGCGGCCCACCGGGACCGCATCGAGTCGTACGTCGAGCTGGGGCGCAAGGAAGGCGCACGGGTCGTCGCGGGTGGCGAGCGCCCGGCGGGGCCGGGCCTGGACCGCGGTTTCTACGTGGCCCCGACGCTGCTCGCGGACTGCACGAACGACATGCGGGTGGTCCGGGAGGAGATCTTCGGCCCGGTCGTGGTGGTGGTCCCCTTCGATGACGAGGAGGAAGGCATCGCGCTGGCCAACGACAGCGACTACGGCCTTCTCGACTACGTCTGGTCGGGCGACGTGGCGCGCGCCTTCCGGGTCGCGCGGCGGCTGCGCGCGGGCGGGGTCGGCGTGAACACGATCGCCCGGAACATGGAGGCGCCGTTCGGCGGGTTCAAGAAGAGCGGGGTGGGCCGGGACGTGGGCTCGTACGCGCTGCACGCGTACAGCGAGCTGCAGTCGATCGTGTGGCCGGGCTGAGGCGTCCGGTATGTGACACGGGGGAAGCGGCACGGGAAATTTTAGAACTGGGGCAAAACGGACAGGGCTACGGTTCCCGCATACCGGACGGTCTGGCTTTTGCCTGGCAATGAATGAGTGCGCGCTGTTGTCGGGGGCTCAATCGATGGCGGTTGCCCTGGTTGCTCCGTCGATTGCAAGCCATAAGATCCGGATCTTCATCCTCCGTATATGGAAACCGCAGGACTTAACGTCCTGTTCATGACCCAGTTGGACGTACGGCCACAGGCCGGAGACACGGTAAGCGGCGCCCCCGACGGGGGCGTGCGCGCCAAAGGCCTCGGCGGGAACTCCGTGGGCCTCATGGGCAGCGCGGTCATCGGCATCTCCACCGTCGCCCCCGTCTACTGCCTGACGTCGACCCTCGGCTCCACCGCCGGCGAGGTCGGCCTCGCCATGCCCGCGGTCTTCCTCGCGGGCTTCCTGCCGATGCTCCTGGTGGCGTTCGCCTACCGGGAGCTCAACAAGGCCATGCCGGACTGCGGCACGTCCTTCACCTGGACGGTCAAGGCCTTCGGCCCGCGGATCGGCTGGATGTGCGGCTGGGGCCTGGTCATCGCCACGATCATCGTCCTGTCGAACCTGGCGGGTGTGGCGACCTCGTACTTCTGGCTCCTGGCGGGCGAGATCACGGGCAGCGACTCCGTGGCCGCCCTGGACGACAACAAGGCCGTCCACATCCTCACGTGCCTCGCCCTGATCGCCGCGGCGACGGCGATCAGCTACCGGGGGATGACGGCCACGAAGGGCGTGCAGTACCTCCTGGTCGGCCTGCAGCTCGTGGTCCTCGCGCTCTTCGTCGTGATGGCCCTGGGCAAGGCCGACAGTGGTGACATCGCCGGGTCCATGGACTTCTCCTGGTCCTGGCTGAACCCGTTCTCCGTCCAGTCCTTCGGCGCCTTCACGGCCGGTCTCTCCCTGTCGATCTTCATGTTCTGGGGCTGGGACGCGTGCCTGACCGCCAATGAGGAGACCACCGGCAGCGAGAAGACCCCCGGCCGCGCCGCGCTCATCTCGATGGTCGTCCTGATCGGCTCCTACCTCGCCACCGGCATCGCCGCCCAGATGGCCGTCGGCTCCGGTGACACGGGGCTCGGCCTCGCCAACCCGGACACGTCCGACAACGTCTTCGCCGCGCTCGCCGGGCCCATCATGGGCAACGGCCTGGGCATCCTGCTCTTCGTCGCCGTCCTCGCGTCGGCCGCCGCGAGCCTGCAGACCACGTTCATCCCGGTGGCCCGCACGGTCCTCGCCATGTCGACGTACGAGGCGCTGCCGCCGTCCTACGCGCGCGTGCACCCCCGGTTCAAGACCCCCGGCCGCGCCACGATCGTCGCGGGGGTCGCCACCGGCGTCTTCTACACGGTCATGACGCTGGTCTCCGAGCACGTCCTGGTCGACACGATCTACGCGCTCGGCCTCATGATCTGCTTCTACTACGCGCTCACGGCCTTCGCCTGCGCCTGGTACTTCCGGCGCGAACTGTTCTCGTCCGCACGGGACTTCGCCTTCAAGGGCTTCTTCCCGGTGCTCGGCGGCATCCTGCTGACCGCGGTCTTCTTCAAGACCCTCGTCGACATGTGGAACCCCGCCTACGGCAGCGGATCCTCCGTCTTCGGCGTCGGCTCGGTCTTCGTGATCGGCGTGGGCCTGCTGCTGCTCGGCGTGGTCATCATGCTGGCGATGGGCCGCAAGAGCCCGGCGTTCTTCCGCGGCGAGGTCCTGAAGCGGGACACTCCGGCGCTGGTCGTCGCGGACTGACCCTCAGCCCGCGAGCAGCTTGTGCAGCGACGCCTTCAGGTTCGTGAGGAAGGCGTCGCGGCGTTCCCGGGGGACGAGGTCCAGGGACAGATACGGGTTGAGGTCCTCCAGTTCGACCAGGAGCAGCTCTCCCGACCGGGTGCGGCAGGCGTCGACGCGCTGGATGCCGTGGGTGACGGTGTTCCAGTCGATGAAGCGCTGGGCGAAGACCAGGTCGGCCGAGGCCGGGGTATAGGGCTCGAGGACCCAGCGCTTGTCGGGGTGCGGTGCGTGCAGGGCGTACTGGAAGGTGTCGTCGATGAAGTAGAACGACACCTCGTACGTGAAGTCGATGCGCGGCTGGACGAGGAAGGTGTCCCCGGCGCCGACGTGCTCCGGCAGTTCGGCCCGGGTCAGGATCTTCAGGCCTATCGAGTCCGCGCCCTGCTTGGGCTTGATCACGTACTCGGCGGTGTCCGGGAGCTTTTCGAGGTCCGTGAGGCGGTCGACGGTGGGGATCACCGGGTGGCCCTGTGCCGTGAAATCGACGAGGTACTGCTTGCCCGCCATGTCCGCGCCGCCGGTCAGCTGGTTGTAGACGCGGGTGCCCGAGGCGAGCGCCTGGGCGCGGAAGGCGTCGAACGCCGCCTGATGGTGCAGGACCGGGCCGCTGTTGCGGATCAGCACCGCGTCGAAGGAGTCCGTCAGCGCGGCCGCGTCCAGGGGATGGCACAGCGCCGTGTCGAAGTCCTCGCGCAGGCGGGAGGCGAGTGCGATGTCCTCGTCGCAGTAGCGGCGGCCCCGTGCCTCGTAGGCGAGGTCGGTGACGAGCAGGAGGCGGGGCTTGGCGGACGGCATGGAACGGCTCTCCAGGGTTGCTGGTGGTCGACCGACCCTATGCGCCTGCCCCGCGAAGGACGGCCCCGCCCCTGGTCAGGGGCGGGGCCGGGGGGGGCGTCAGCTGTCGGACGGTCCTCAGCCGCGGCCCAGGAAGATCGGGTTCGTGAAGGCCGTCAGGGGGCCCGGGAGGGTCGGAACCGTCGGGGGTTTGCGGACCTCGGCCCGCACGTAGGCCGCGTACGAAGGCGTCGTCCGCCACTCCGCGGTGCCGCTCCCGGAGGCGGGGAGCGCGGGGGCCGTGAAGAGCACGCCCTGGTCCGTGACGAAGCGGATCGTGCAGCCGGGGGCGCCCGTGACGTCGAGGCGGACCGTGACGGGGGCGTCCTGCTCGACGTAGAGGCGGTCGCCGATGCCCGCCTGCTTGCCCCTGCCGCCGGTGGCGGTGAACTTGAGCGAGACGTTCTTGGACTCGGCCACGTAGCTGTGGCCCGCGCGGATGCCCGCCTGGATGGCCTCACGGGTCAGGTCGTCCGCGAGGACCACCGTCTGCGGGGTGCCGATGGGGTCGGGGTCGCGGTGGGCGTCGCTGTTGCCCATGGCCGGGATCCAGGGCTTGCGGCCGCGGACGGCGGTGACCAGCGTGCTGTCCCAGTCGGCGAGGGAGATCTCGTCGTCCGGGGTGTACGCGCCGTTCCACACCTCCACCGCGTCCGCCTCGCCGAAGCCGAACTTCCAGTTGCAGCCGATGCAGGTGGCATGCGGATGGGCGGGGACGACGAGGCCGCCCGCGTCGCGGACCTCGCGGGCGTACTTGCCGAAGCGGTTGTCGCGGGCGCGGTAGCGCCAGTCGACGAACGTGCCGGGGTCCGTGCCGAGGGCGACCACGTGGCCGTTGCGGGTGGTGATCTCCTCGCCCAGCATCACCAGGAGGTCGTCGCCCGCGTGCTCGGCCCAATGGGCGTGCGCGGAATGGGTGTTGTGCTCGGAGGAGTTGATGAAGTCGAGGCCGGCGGCGCGCGCGAGTGCCGCGATCTCGGCGGGGGTGCGCCTGCCGTCCGAGTGCCAGGAGTGCAGGTGGCAGTCGCCGCGGTACCAGGCGCGGCCCCGCCCCTTCGCCCGCTCCGGGGGGTAGGTGGGCCTGGGCGTCTTGCCGGGCGCCCCGAACTTGAGGGTGATCGTCACCTCGTAGGGCAGGCCCTGCGGGGCGACCGTGTACGGGCCGAGCGCGATGTTCCAGGTGCCCGCCTTGACCGGGCCCGGGATGTAGCCGGGCGTCGCCTCGTCGGCGCGGATGAAGAACTCGGTGCGGGCGCCGCCCGACCAGCCCCTGAAGCCCTTGCCGCCGAGCGCGGTGCCGCGCTGGTCGAAGATGCCGATGTCGAGTGCGTTGCCCTGCGTGCCCGCGGGGACCGTGACCTTCTCGTAGGTGTACGCGACGTGGATCTCCCGTACGCCGTCCGGGACTTCGACCGGCAGGTACACGAAGTCGGGTGACCCGGTGGGCAGCGTGCCGCGCACCACCTTGGTCTCGTCGCCACTTCCGGATGCACGCCCTGCGGCGCTCGCGAAGCTCACGCTGTTCAACGTAAGCGCGGCGGCGGCTCCCGTCACGAGCAGACCGCGCCGGTTCAGGGGTGTGTTGGCGGGTCTGGCCCGGTGGTGTTCGTCCTCGCACATGTGTCGGCTCCCCAGGGTGTCGGAAGGGACTGCAGGGCAACCCTGGTATTGAGCCGTGAACTTCCCGTCAAGGGAAGGCGATTGACAGACTTACGGGTGGTGTCGGGCTCACCCGTGGTGTCGGGCCTTGCGTACGCGGCGGACGGCGACCATGACGATGATGATGATCGCGATGACGGCGATGATCCCGATGATCAGCCCGATCCCGCCCTTGGACTTCTTCTTTTTCTTCTTCTTGGGCTTGGACTGCGCCTCGTCCGCGGCCTTGGTGTCCGTCCGGACGGTGACGACCCCGGTCGCGTACGCCCCCGATGTCGCGTACGCCCCCGAAGAAGAAGCAACCGAAGAAGCAGCAGCCGTGGCCGAGGCCGCCACGGTCCGTGGAGCGGCCGCGTGGGCCCCGGCAGAAGCCGTGCCCCCCAGCAGCGCGCCGAGCAGGACCAGCACGGTCGCCAGACGAAGTCGCATGATGGAGCCCCCCAATTCCCCCGGAACTCGCCGGAATACCCCGGTTCAGGCGGAGCCTAGGCCACCGAGAGCCCCACGCCTAGGCGCCCGCACCGGCGGCCCGCAGCACGTCCGCCGTTTCCGTGTGGGAGCCCTGCGTCGCCCAGCGCAGCGGGGAGTTTCCGGTGCCGTGGTCCTCGCGGAGGTTGGGGTCCGCTCCATGGGCGAGCAGTTCGCGCACCGCGTCGGTGTGACCCCAGCACGCCGCCCCGCACAGGGGCGTCCCCTGGTCTCCGTGCCCGCTCTCCACGTCGGGGTCGGCGCCCGCCTCCAGGAGCGCCCGGACGACGGGCGCCGCGCCGTGGACGGACGCGCCGTACAGCGGTGTCGTGCCGTCGGGGTCGGGGGCCTTGGGGTTCGCCCCGGCCCGCAGCAGGGCCTTGACCTGCCCGGTCCAGCCCAGTTGCGCCGCCATGACCAGCTGTTGTGTCTGTTTCTTGCGTCGTCTTCTGCTCATCGGGCGCCAGGGTAGTTCGGGAGCCGCGCTAGGTGGTCGGATTTTCTGCTCCCCCGTGCGGCGGAGGACCGGTGCCCGTGATCGGACCGTACGCCGATGTGACGGGGCCGCGGTCGCGGCCAGCATGAGGTCCATGCTGAAGATGAGCGCTCTGCCCGGTGTTCCCCGGTGGGCCGTACTCGCCGCCCACGCCGTGCCACTGGCCACCCTGCCGTCGGGGCTGTGGCGTGTTGCCCTGGTCGCCGGGCTTCCCGTGGCCGACATGCCGGTGGAGGGCTGGGGCGAGATGGTCTACGTCCTGGGGCTCAGCGTCGTCTCCGAGTGCCTCGCCCTGCTGACGCTCGGCCTGGTGCGGGGGTGGGGTGAGGTCGTGCCGGGGTGGGTTCCGCTGCTCGGTGGGCGCCGGGTGCGGCCGCTCGCCGCGGTGGTGCCGGCGCTGCTCGGGGCCGCCGGGCTGTTTCTGATCACCGGCTGGTTCGTGTACGCCGCGGTCGCGGATCTGGGGCCCGGCGTCACGGACAGCGTGGCCAAGCAGACGCTCCTGGTGGTCTGCTACGCGCCGCTGCTCCTGTGGGCTCCGCTGCTCCTCGCGGTGACCGTCGCGTACCACAAGCGGCGGACGCGAGGTGCGGGTACGGCATGGACTCCTGCGCCGCTGACGGCTAGTAAGTGAGCCCCGCCAGCGACAGCAGTGACAACAGGAGGCCCTCCCGTGCGAGTTGCCGCCACCCTCTACCTCACCGACGAGACCATCACGCCGATCCGCCTGGCCCAGGAACTTGAGCAGCGGGGCTTCGCGGCGCTGTACCTGCCCGAGCACTCCCACATCCCGGTGTCCCGCGAAACCCCGTACCCCGGCGGTGAACTGCCGCCCGAGTGCGCTCGCATGCTGAACCCGTTCGTCGCCCTCGCCCAGGCCGCCGCCGTCACGCGACGCCTTGGGCTCGGCACGAACATCACGCTCGTCGGGCAGCACGACCCCATCGACCTCGCCAAGCAGATCGCCACCCTGGACCATCTCTCCGGCGGCCGGTTCACCCTCGGCATCGGATACGGCTGGAACAAGGAGGAGGCCGCCGACCACGGCGTCGAGTGGCGCACGCGGCGCGCCCTCGTGCGGGACCGGATGGCGGTCATGCGGGCCCTGTGGGCCGAGCACCCGACGGCGTACGAAGGGGAGTTCGGGAGGGTGCGTGCCAGTGAGGCGCACCCGAAGCCGGTGCGCGCTCCCCGCACGCGGAAGGACGGCGCGCTGTACGGCCCCCGCACCCTCATCGGAGGGGCCGCCGGGCCCAAGCTGTTCGCGCACATCGCGGAGTACGCCGACGGCTGGCTGCCCATCGGCGGCGGCGGTCTGCGCGACGCGCTCCCCGGACTCCGCACCGCCTGGGCGGACGCGGGCCGCGACCCCGCCGACCTGTATGTGGCGCTGTCCGCCGTCGAGCCGACCGAGGGCAAGCTCGCCCACTACGCGGAGCTCGGCGTGGACGAGGTCATCGTGCAGCTCCCGGCGCGCGGAGAGGCGGAGGTGCTGCGCGCGCTCGACGGGTTCCAGCGATACGTGCACCTCACACCCGCCCCCGCCAACCCGCACTGACCTGTAGCTGTTTCTCCGAGCGGTCGCTCGTATGCTCGGAGGATGACCAACAGCGCGCCGCAGGACAAAGCACCCCAGGGGCCGACGCCGACACGGCCCACCGCGAACGCCATGCGTCGCGCGCTCAAACGCGCCAGGGACGGCGTCGCGCTCGACACCGCCGAGGCCGCCGTGCTGCTCCAGGCGCGCGGCGACGACCTGAAGGACCTCGCCGCGTCCGCCGCGCGGGTGCGTGACGCGGGCCTCGCCGCGGCCGGGCGGCCCGGCGTCATCACGTACTCGAAGAAGGTCTTCATCCCGCTGACGCGGCTGTGCAGGGACAAGTGCCACTACTGCACGTTCGTGACCGTCCCCGGCAAGCTGCGGCGCGAGGGCCACGGCATGTTCCTCTCGCCGGACGAGGTCGTCGACATCGCCCGGCGCGGCGCCGAGATGGGTTGCAAGGAGGCCCTGTTCACGCTCGGCGACCGGCCCGAGGACCGGTGGCCCGAGGCCCGCGAGTGGCTGGAGGCGGAGGGGTACGACGACACCCTCGCGTACGTCCGCGCGATGGCGATCCGTGTCCTGGAGGAGACGGGCCTGCTCCCGCACCTCAACCCGGGCGTCATGACCTGGACCGACCTGCAGCGGCTCAAGCCCGTCGCGCCGTCCATGGGCATGATGCTGGAGACGACGGCGACCCGGCTGTGGAGCGAGCCGGGCGGCCCGCACCACGGCTCGCCCGACAAGGAGCCCGCGGTCAGGCTGCGGGTCCTGGAGGACGCGGGCCGCTCGAACGTCCCCTTCACCACCGGTGTCCTCATCGGCATCGGCGAGTCGTACGAGGAGCGGGCGGACGCGCTCTTCCGCCTGCGCTCGACGCAGCGTTCGTACCATGGCATCCAGGAAGTCATCGTGCAGAACTTCCGCGCGAAGCCGGACACGGCGATGCGCGGCATGCCGGACGCCGAGCTGGAGGAGCTCGCCGCGTGCATCGCGGTGGCGCGGCACATCCTGGGCCCGAGCGCCCGCATCCAGGCGCCGCCGAACCTGGTGGACGCCGAGTACGCCCTCCTGATCGGCGCGGGCATCGACGACTGGGGCGGCGTCTCGCCCCTCACGCCCGACCACGTGAACCCCGAGCGCCCCTGGCCGCACATCGACGAGCTGGCGTCCAGGACCGCCGACGCGGGCTTCGAGCTGCGTGAACGCCTCACGATCTACCCGGAGTTCATCGAGCGCGGCGAGCCCTGGCTCGACCCGCGCCTCCTGCCGCACGTGCGCGCCCTCGTCGACCCGGAGACGGGCCTCGCGAACCCCGACGCCCGGCCGAGCGGCCTGCCCTGGCAGGAGCCCGACGAGGGCTACGTCGCCTCGTCCGGGCGCACGGACCTGCACCGCACGATCGACACGACGGGCCGCACGTCGGACCGGCGCGACGACTTCGACGAGGTGTACGGCGACTGGGAGGCCCTGCGGGAGCAGGCCGCGCCCGGCATGGTCCCCTCGCGCATCGACGGAGACGTACGGGCGGCCCTGAAGACGGCAGCCGACGACCCGACGCGCCTGACGGACGAGCAGGCGCTCGCGCTGCTGCACGCGGACGGGCCCGCCCTGGACGCGCTGTGCGGCATCGCGGACGACTTGCGCAAGTCCGTGGTCGGCGACGACGTCACGTACATCGTCACGCGCAACATCAACTTCACGAACGTCTGTTACACCGGCTGCCGCTTCTGCGCGTTCGCCCAGCGCCGCACGGACGCCGACGCCTACACGCTCTCCCTGGACCAGGTCGCCGACCGGGCCCAGCAGGCGTGGGAGGTCGGTGCCACCGAGGTGTGCATGCAGGGCGGCATCCACCCGGACCTGCCCGGATCGGCGTACTTCGACATCGCGCGGGCCGTGAAGGAGCGCGTGCCGGGCATGCACGTGCACGCGTTCTCGCCGATGGAGGTCGTGAACGGCGCGACCAGGACCGGCCTTTCGATACGGGACTGGCTCAGCGCCGCGAAGGAAGCGGGCCTGGACTCGATCCCCGGGACGGCCGCGGAGATCCTCGACGACGAGGTGCGCTGGGTCCTGACGAAGGGCAAGCTGCCGACGGCGACGTGGATCGAGGTCGTGAGCACGGCCCACGAGCTGGGCATCCGTTCCTCGTCGACGATGATGTACGGGCACGTGGACCAGCCCAGGCACTGGCTCGGGCACTTCCGCACGCTGGCCGGGATGCAGCGGGACGCGCTGGCCAAGGGCGTGGAGGGCTTCACGGAGTTCGTGACGCTGCCCTTCATCCACACGAACGCGCCGGTCTATCTGGCGGGCATCGCACGGCCGGGGCCGACCACCCGCGACAACCGCGCGGTGGTGGCGATGGCGCGGCTGCTGCTCCACCCGTACATCCCGAACATCCAGACCAGTTGGGTGAAGCTGGGCACGGAGGGGGCGGCGGAGATGCTGCGCTCGGGCGCGAACGACCTGGGCGGCACGCTGATGGAGGAGACCATCTCCCGGATGGCGGGCTCCAGTTACGGCTCGTACCGCTCGGTGAAGGATCTCGTCGCGATCGCGGAGGAGGCGGGGCGCCCGGCGAAACCGCGCACCACGCTGTACGGAGAGGTGCCGGTGGAGCGCCAGGAGGCGGCCGCCGCTTCGGACGGCCACCTCCCGGAGTTGCTTCCGGTGCTGGAGTAGCCCCCTAGGGGGTCAGGAGATGTCGGCGCCGAAGTAGGCGCCGGCCTCCGGGGTGCCCAGCGAGGACGGGCTGAACGACGTGATGCCGGTCGTCGTCAGGCCGGTCTTCGCGCCGCGGAACAGCCAGGCGGCGCCGGAGTCCTTGGTCGTGCCGTCCTCCTGCGGCACGCCCACGGTCAGGTCGGCGAGGCCGTCCTTGTTCACGTCGGCGAGCTTGACCTCCTCACCGAAGTTGTCGTTCCCCTCCGAGACGCCGGGGACGGCGGCCGTGCTCTGGTTGAAGGCCTGGGCGCCGGTGCCGGTCAGGCCGTTCGCGCCGCCCTTGAGGAGGACGACGGCGCCCGTGTCCCCGGCGGAGTCGACGTCCTCGCCGGGCACGCCGACCGCGATGTCCGGGTAGCCGTCGCCGGTGACGTCGCCCGCGGAGAGCGAGTAGCCGAACTGGTCGCCCCTGTCGTTCAGGTCGGGGTCGCCCTGCTCGCCCACGCCGGGGACGCCGGCCGTGTCCTGCGTGATCTTCGCGGTGCGGTTGGAGAAGCCGGACGCGGAGCCGTAGACGACCCGGACGGCGCCGGCGTCGTAGACCTGCATCTCGGACACCTCGTCGACCTCGCGGGCCACGAGGTCGCCGTAGCCGTCCTTGTCCACGTCGGCGATGACGCCGTTCGTGGTGAACTTCTTGGTCGGCGTCGACGTCTTGGACAGGCCTTCCTTGGTGCCCTTCCACAGGCGCGAGGAGTGCTGCATCTCCTCCATGGCGTGGCCGGTCACCAGGTCGTCGGCGCCGTCACCCGTGACGTCGCCCACCATGAGGTTCTGCGGGCCGTCGTCGCCGTTCTCGACGGACGAGGTGGAGGCGGGCTTCCCGTCGCGGGTGAACGGGCCGTAGTTCACCTTCAGGGTGCTCTGCGAGTTGGCGACGAGGTCGGTCTTGCCGTCGCCGTTGAAGTCGCCGGCCTTCAGCTCGTTCACGTAGTCGCCCGGCAGCTCGGCGCCCTGGGTCAGGCCGTTCGCGGAACCCCAGACCACCGCGTCGGTCTTGCCGTTGCTCACGGTGAGGTCGGTGTATCCGTCGCCGTCGAAGTCACCGGCCTCGGTGGACGCGCCGAAGCTGCCGTCCTCCTCGGGGGCGCCGGGGATGCCGGGGGTGGTGCGGTTGATCTGCTTGGCGTGCGCGGTGTCGGGGCCCGAGGCCGAGCCGTACACGATGGAGACGTAGCCCGCGCCGGCCACGCCGTCCACGGCGCCGCCGCCCGCGGAGACGGCGAGGTCGGCGTATCCGTCATGGTTGAAGTCGGTCACGGACTTGCCTGCCGCGGCGGGCGCCGCGGAGGCGGAACCGGCCGTGACGACGACGGCGAGCGGGGTCGCGAGCGCGGTCACCGCGACGGCGGCTATGAGTGAGCGACGCACTGGTCCTCCTGTGGGGTAACTGCTGTGACACCAGGGAAGACAGGCGCATCAGAGAAGTGGTTGTACCCCGCAGGTTTCTTGTTACGACGCCCGGACATTCCCGTGACGTTGCCCTCCGTTTCCCGCCACACGGTTTCGGCCCGCCGTCCTGGGGTGGGTGGAACACTGGGCGCAGGGCAGTCGGGAGCGCGGGGGAAGGGTGGGTCCGGTGATGGCGTCGGCGGGGGCGGAACAACCGTCCATGCAGGAGCTGATTCGTCGGCGCAGGCGGGCGGGGTTCGTCGGCCGCCGCGGCGAACTCGACGCGTTCCGGGCCAACTTCGACACCCCTCCCGCGGACGAACGGCACCGTTTCCTGTTCCACGTCCACGGGATCGGCGGTGTCGGAAAGACGTCCTTGGTGCGGGAGTGGGAGCAACTCGCCCGCGAGCAGGGTGCCTTGACCGCGTACGTCGACGAGGCGGTCGGCAGTGTGCCCGAGGCGATGGCGGCGATCGCCGCCCAGTTCGCTCTGCGGGGCCGCCGCTGCAAGGACCTCAACCGGCTTCTTGCGACCCACCGCGAGCGCCGGCACGAAGCGGAATCGGCTTCGGCGGCGGCGATGTTCGAGGCCGCGGGCCAGGAGCCAGGTCCCGCGGGAGGGCCCGCGCCCTCCACCGGCAGCATGACCGCCGCCCGCGCGAGCCTGGTCGGGCTCGGCCTGCTGCCGGGGGTGGGGGCCTTCGCTGGAGCGGTGGACCCGGCCCAACTCGCCCAAGGAGCAGACAGGTTGCGCGCGGGCCTGAGCGCGCGGCTCGGCAATCAGGACGACGTCCAGCTGGTCCTGTCCCCGGAGCGGGTCCTCACGCCGGTCTTCCTGGCCGAACTGGCCGACGCGGCGAAGGAATCGCCGTGGATCGTGCTCTTCTTCGACACGTACGAGAGGACGGCGCCGTTCCTGGACAGCTGGCTGCACGACGTGATGCTCACCGACCGGCACGGCGCGCTGCCCGCCGACGTGATCGTGGTGACGGCCGGGCAGCAGCCCTTCGACACGGCCCGGTGGGGCGGCTACGGCGACTTCGTCATGGATGTGCCGCTCGGCCCTTTCACGGAGCTCGAGACGCGGGGGCTGCTCGCCGGGAAGGGCGTGGTGGCGGAGCCGGTGGTGGAGGAGGTCCTGCGGCTCTCCGGCGGCCTGCCCGTCCTGGTCTCCACCCTCGCCGAAGGCAGGCCCGCGGCCCCGGACGACGTGGGTGACCCGAGCGCCACCGCGGTGGAGCGCTTCCTGAAGTGGGAGCGGGACCCCGTGCGCAGGGCGGTGGCGCTGGCGTGCGCGCTGCCAAGGCGCCTCGACGCGGATGTGTTCCGGGCGGCGGCGGAGGGGATCTGCGCGCAGGCGGAGGTGCCGGGCCTCTTCGGCTGGCTGCGGGGGCTGCCGTTCGTGAGTGACCGGGGCGACCGGGTGCAGTACCACGACGTGGTGCGGGCGCCGATGCTCCGCTCGCAGCGCAGGGGGTCGCCGCGCGGGTGGACGGAGGCGCACGGCCGCTTGGCGCAGACGTTCGCGGGATGGCGGACGGAGGCCGAAGCGGGCGTGGAAGCGGAGGAGTTGTGGGAGTCGGAGACGTGGCGTGAGCTGCGGCTCGCGGAGTCGTACCACTTGCTGTGCGCGGGGGAGCGGGGAGCGCTGCCCGCCGTCCTGCGGGAGGTCGTCGACGCCTGCGACGTGGGCGAGGTCGTGGCCCGGCGCTGGGCGCAGCTCCTGGTGGACGCCGGGGAGGACGCGGGCGCGGCGGCCGCCGGGCGGTGGGGGCGGGATCTGCTGGCGGCGCTGTCGGAGAACGCGTGCGCCGACGCCCTGGGACTGCTGGCCGACCGGGCCGGTCTCGACGTGCGGGGGCAGGCGGTCGCGCGGATGCTGCGGGGGCGCGACCTGCGGGAGAGCGGGGCGTACGAGCAAGCGCTGGTCGAGTACGACCGCGCTCTCGCCCTGGAACCGGAGTTGGCGCGTGCGCACTACGGCAAGGGGTCGACCCGGGCCAAGCAGGGCGATTTCGCCGCCGCGATCACGGAACTCGACCGTGCCATCGCCGTGGACCCGGACTACCACCGGGCCCTGCGGCTGCGGGGCGAGTACCACCGGGTGCTCGGCAACTGGGGCGAGGCGATCAGGGACCTGAGCCGGGCGATCGCGTTCCAGCCGGCGGACGCGTACGCCTGGGCGTCCCGGGGCGCCGCCCAGTACAGCATCGAGCAGGACGACGAGGCCCTCGCGGACCTGAACCGGGCGGTGGAACTCGACCCGGAGTACGCCTGGGCGCTGGCGCGCCGTGCGCGGATACGAGGCCACCGCGGGCAGCGCACGGAGCAGATGGCGGACCTGGACCGCGCGGCCCGGATGTCCCCGCAGTCGGCGTTCGTCGCGTGCGAGCGGGGGGACGCCCTGCGTACCGCGGACAAGTCGCAGGAGGCTCTCGCGGAGTACGACCGGGCGATCGGGCTCAACGACGCGTACGCGTCGGCGTACGCGAGCCGCGGTGCCGCGCTGAACGACCTCGGGCGGCACGAGGAGGCGCTCGCCGACCTGAACCGGGCCCTCGATCTGCACCCCGGCAACGCCTGGGCGTTGACCCAACGGGCAGGCGTGCACCGGGTCCTGGCCGATCACGAGCGCGCGCTCGCCGACGTCGACCGGGCCTGCGCGCTGCGGCCGGACAGCGAGGGGTTGCTGTACCTGCGCGGCGCGGTCCTGCACGATCTCCGGCGCCACGAGGAAGCCTGCTCCGCTCTCGACCGGGTGCTCGACATGGCCCCCGGGTACCAGCTTGCGCGGGTCCTGCGCGGCTCCACGCTGCGCAAACTGGGCCGCTACGCGGAGGCGTCGGCGGACCTCGACCGTGCGGTCGAGGCGGAACCGGACGACGGCTGGACGCGCGTCGTCCGCGCGGAGAACGCCCTGGCCTCCGGCCACTGGGAGCAGGCTCTCGCCGATCTGGCGCACTATGCGGAGATCGGTGCGGACCTCGACTGGGCGCGCCGCAAGAGAGCCGAGCTCCACATGTGGACGGGCGCTCCGGAGCGGGCGCTCGCGGTGCTGGACGCGGATGACCCCGACGACTCCGAGGAGCTGGCCAAGGCCTACCGCATGACGGGGCAGTGGGACCGTGCGCGGGAGGCGGCGCGGACGCTCGTCGAGGCCGACGCGGTGGCCGGGGCGTTCGTCCTGGCGCTGACGGAGAGCGGCGCGAAGGGGTGCGACGCGGCCCTGCCCTTGTGGCAGGAGGCGACCCGCCTCTGGCAGCCGCGGGAGGCGCCGCTCTCCGTATCCGACGACTGCGTGGACGTGGTGTCCGCCGCGGCCGTGGCCGACTGGACGTCCCTCGACGCGAGCCTGGACCGCGTCCTGGCCGCACCGCCCCCGGAAGTCGACTGGGAAGACCTGGCGGAACTCACCGACCTCCTCACGGAGCTTTACGACGCCCCCGGCGCGGACCGGTCCCACCTGGCGCCGCGCCTGGCCGGGGTGCGCGCGGCGAGGGACGCGTTCCGGGAGCGGTGGAGCTCGCAGCCGTCCTGCGGAGATCTCTGAAAGCCCAGGTGAAGGCCGGTCAAAAGTGACCTGAAGGGCGTCTCCTTAGAAATCGCATCGACCCTGAACCGACCGTTCCCGGTCGATTACAGTGCTGCGCAGAACATGCGCGGAAGTGCAGGGGGCGAGCCAGGGGAGGAGGTGCCGTGAGCACCGCAGCAGCCACCGGAGTGTGGGGGCGCGCCGAGCAGCAGGACTTCCGCAGCCGGGTGCGCGGCACTCTCCTCGGAGCCGCCGTCGGGGACGCGCTCGGCGCGCCCGTCGACGCGCTGAGCCTGGACGAGATACGCGAGGCCCACGGAGCCGAGGGCCTCACCGAACCCGCCCCCGCGCACGGCAGACGCGGCGCCGTCACCGCCGCCACCCAGCTCACCCTCTTCACCGTCGACGGACTCATACGCGCCCAGGTGCGGCGCGACACCGGCGCCTGGCATCCGCCCACCGACCTGCACCGCGCCTACCGCCGCTGGGCGGCCACCCAGAGCGACTGGGGGCCCGACGAGCGGCGCAAGGAAGACGGCTGGCTGGCCCGCGAGGAGTGGCTCTACTCGCGCCGCTCGCCCGCCCGCGCCTGCCTGATCGGGTTCGGGGACGAGACCATGGGGACGCTCGAAGCCCCCAAGAACCCGGGCGAGCAGGGCGCCGAGGCCGTCACCCGGTCCGCGCCCTTCGGGCTCCTGGTCGGCTGGGAGCCACAGCTGGTGCTGCAGCTCGCCGTGGAGTGCGCCGTCCAGACGCACGGGCACCCCACCGCCTATCTCGCCGCCGGCGCGCACACCATCCTGGTCCACGGTCTCGCCCGCGGGGACTCCCTGGACGGAGCCATCCAGCGGGCGCTCGCCCTGCTCGCCGCCCGGCCGGGCCACCAGCCCGTGACCGACGCGCTGAAGCACGCCCTGGGAGCCGTGCGGCAGGGGATGCCCACTCCCTCCCGGGTGGAGGAGCTGATGGGGGACGGTGGGGCCGAGGGAGCCCTTGCCGCCGCGGTGTACTGCGCCCTGGTGGGCGAGGACATCCGCCACGGGCTGCGGCTCGCGGTCAACCACAGCGGTTCGTCGGCCGCCGCGGGCGCCCTGTGCGGGGCGCTGCTCGGCGCGCTGCACGGCGAGACGGCGTTGCCGCCCGCCTGGCTCACCGAGCTGGAGGGGCGGGCCACGATCCTCGAGCTGGCGGACGACTTCGCGATGGAGATGACGCAGGGGCCCGCGCTGCACGGGCCCGCGGTGTCGTCGCCGGGGTGGCTTGCGCGGTATCCGCGGGCTTGAGGGGTTCCCCGCGCGAGGGACGAGCCGGAAGACACCCTGCCCGGGGAGTCTTCCAGCCCGTCCGGCGTTTGAGGACGAACTAGGCGAAGCCGGTGAATTACGGCAGCCGACCCTGCGGGGTGACTACGTCGTCAGCCTCCCCGGCCGGGGGCGGAATCACTGCAGCACCGGCGGAGCCATCGCCATCCGTGTTGATCTTCTCGATGATCGCGTCCCGCTCCGGAGTGTCCTCCGGCTTCAGGTAGCCGACCAGGATGTAGAGGATCAGCGACACCGCCAGCGGGATCGAGACCTGGTACTCCAGAGGCACCCCGCCCTCGACGCTCCAGTTGATCGGGTAGTTGACCAGCCAGAAGGCGAGCAGACCCATCGACCAGCTGGTGAGCGCCGCGGTCGGACCCGACTTGCGGAACGTGCGCAGCAGACCCAGCATCATCGGGATGGCGATCGGACCCATCAGGCCCGCCACCCACTTGATGACGACCGTGATGATGTCCTTGAACGCGGGCGAGTTGACCTGCGTGGCCACCGCCATGGACAGGCCGAGGAAGACGACGGTCGTCAGACGCGCGGCGAGCAGGCCCGAGCGTTCGTTCCAGAGCCTGGCCTGCCGGGAGATCACCGGTGCCACGTCCCGGGTGAAGACCGCGGCGATGGCGTTGGCGTCCGAGGAGCACATGGCCATCGTGTGGGAGAAGAAGCCGACGATGACCAGGCCCAACAGGCCGTGCGGAAGCAGCTGTTCGGTCATCAGGGCGTACGAGTCCGAGCCGTCGGGCTTCTGCGCGTCCACCAGGAGCGGGGACATCCACATGGGGAAGAAGAGGATGACCGGCCACACCAGCCACAGCACCGCCGAGAGCCGGGCCGAGCGCGCGGCCTCCTTGGGGCTCGACGTGGCCATGTAGCGCTGGGCCTGGTTGAGCATGCCGCCGTTGTACTCGAAGAGCTTGATGAAGAGGAACGCGAGCAGGAAGATCGTGCCGTACGGGCCGACCAACGGCTTTCCGTGGCCAGCGAGTTCGGGCTCGTCCCAGACCCCGAAGAAGCCGCCGTGCGGACCCAGCTTCGACACCACGGCCACGAACATCGCGACACCGGCCAGGAGCTGGATGATGAACTGGCCGAGCTCGGTGAGCGCGTCCGCCCACAGGCCGCCGATCGTGCAGTAGATGGCGGTGATCACGCCGGTGATCAGGATGCCCTGGTTGATCGAGATGCCGGTGAAGACGGAGAGCAGGGTGGCGATGGCGGCCCACTTGGCGGCCACGTCCACGATCTTCAGGAGCATCCCGGACCAGGCGAGGGCCTGCTGGGTCTTCAGGTTGTAGCGGTTCTTCAGATATTCGAGCGGCGAGGCCACGTGCAGGCGTCCGCGCAGCCGGTTGATGCGGGGCGCGAAGAGCTTGGAGCCGATGGCGATGCCGAGCGCGATCGGGAACGACCAGGTGATGAAGGACGTGACGCCGTAGGTGTACGCGATGCCCGCGTACCCGGTGAACATCACGGCGCTGTAGCCGGACATGTGGTGCGAGATGCCGGACAGCCACCAGGGCATCTTGCCGCCCGCGGTGAAGAAGTCGCTCACGTTGTCCACGCGTTTGTGGGACCAGACGCCGATCGCGACCATGATGCCGAAGTAGCCGATGAGCACGGCCCAGTCGAGACTGTTCATGTGCCCCCTCCAGGGGTCCGCCTTGTGAACTGTGCTGTTATGCCGTGCACTTCGCCAGTTTCGTGACATACGGACCTGGGCGGCCTTGAAGTGCCCGCTCATCGTGGGTTCGGGTGTGCGTTGCCGACAACCGGCAAGAAGGTCAAGAGCGAGTAAAATCGTTCTGTTTACTGACCTTCGTTCACATACTTGACTGGCAGGCGAGGGTCTCGGCAGCGGGTTTGTGAGCACCCTGAGCACACGAAAACGGCGGTACGGGACCCAAGTCCCGTACCGCCGTAGCCTGTTCCGCCGAGCGCTCTACCGCATCAGCTCACCCGCGTTCACCAGCAGTGACTGTCCCGTGATCGCCCGCGCCATGTCCGACGCCAGGAACACCGCGGCGTCCGCCACGTCCCCGTCCGTCGCCAGTTCCGGGAGCACCATCCGCGCCGCGAGGCGATCCCGTACCTCCGTCTCCGGCACCCCCTCGGTGTGCGCGGTGAACTGGACGTACGCCTCGACCGGCGGACCCCACATCCAGCCGGGCAGCACGGTGTTCACCCGGACGCGGTCAGGGCCCACCTCGTGTGCCAGGGAGTACATCGCCGACGTCAGCGCCCCCTTCGACGCCGCGTACGCCGCCTGCCGCACCTGCGAGGGTGCCGCGACGGCCGACTGCGTGCCGATGAACACCACCGAGCCGCCCTGTTCCTTCAGTGCGGGCAGGCAGGCCCGCGTCATCCGCAGCGTGCCGAGCAGATTGACGTCGATGACCTGCTGCCAGGTGGCGAAGTCCGCGTCCTGCACTCCGCCGAAGTAGCTGTCCCAGGCGGCCACATGGACCACCGCGTCGATTCCGCCGAACCGCTCGCGCGCCAGGTCCGCGAGCGCCTCGCACTGGGCCTCGTCGGTGATGTCGGTCGGGCGGTACGCCGTCCGCGTGCCCTCGGGGTCGATCTCCCCGGCGGACTTGGCGAGGTTCGCCTCCGTGCGCGCCCCCAGCACTGCCCGGCCCCCGTCCCGTACGACGGCGGCCGCCACCTGGTGGCCCAGGCCCGCGCCGACCCCCGAGACGACGACGGTCTTTCCTTCGAGGAGCGAGCGCATGGGGGCCCTCCAGGCTCTGGCAGTTTTGCTGACGGGGCGTCAGAGTATGGGCGTCCACCGGAGGAAGGAAGACTCATGAGCGAGGACACCCGCAGCGAGGTCTACGGCGAACTGGCCGCCGTCGGCCCGTACGGCGTGCACCCGGGCCACGCCCTGATCACCATGGTCGAGCCGCACCCGGGCCACGAGTACGCGTACAACCGCTGGTACGAGGACGACCACTACTACGCCGGCGCGATGGCCATGCCCTGGATGTACGCGGGCCGCCGCTGGGTCGCTCCCCGCGAACTCCAGCTCCTCCGCCACCCCGAGAAGTCAGCGATCGCCGAACCCGTGACCGCCGGCTGCTACCTCTCCACGTACTGGGTCACCGAGGGCCGCTACGACGAGCACATGAAGTGGACCGTCGGCATCAACAAGCGCCTCAACCGCGACGGCCGCGTCTATCAGGACCGCACGCACGTGTTCACGGCCTTCCAGGACCACGAGGCCACCGTCTACCGCGACGGCGCGGCCGGACCCCGTGACTTCCACGCGCTCGACCACCCCTACCAGGGCCTCGTGCTCGAAGTCGTCGACGCCGAGTCGGGCGCGCAGCGGGCGGAGCTGCTGGAGTGGCTGCGGTCCAGGCACCTGCCGCGTGCGCTCGCCGGGTCTCCGGCCGCGATGGTGACCATCTTCCGGCCGACTCCGCTGCCGGGGGACCGCATGACGTACGTGAAGCAGGTGGAGGGAGTCGACACGCGGCTCACGCTGCTCTGGTTCCTGCAGGCCGATCCGCGGGACTGCTGGCAGGAGCATTTCGCCGGGCGCGCGGACGCGGTGGCGGAATCAGGGCTCGGAAAAGTGGAACTGGTGGCTCCGTTCATTCCCACGGTGCCGGGAACGGATACGTACGTCGATCAGCTTCGCTAGCCGATCAGCTCGGAGAAAGGCCGAGCCCCCTCGGCCGGGACGGCGGGCCAGTCGAGAGGGCTCAATCGGTGCTGCTTATGCAATTGTGGATCTCTCGTTACTTCTCCCGGCCGACCTCGGAGACGAACGCGCGCCATGAGTCGGAGGGAAAGGCGAGGACGGGGCCCTCGGTGACCTTTGAGTCCCGGACCGAAATCGCGGTCGCAAGAGGGGACTTGACCTCGACACACGCGCCGTTTCCCGTGGAATACGAGGACTTGACCCACGTATTCGTAGCGCCCTGATGAATCGCCATGGTTTACTCCGGTTTGCCCAGTTGTTGAGTTGCGGTCACCGCCGACAGCGGCTGCGCCAACAGATGTTGCTTGATGGCGTGAATGACGCTACTCGCCAACATCGCTGAGTGAAGGGAGCGTTCACTCGACCGGATGGCATATTCCATTGGGGTCTTCCGCCTCGCCGAGTGGTAGGTGTACCGTGCGGCGCTTTTCCTCATGAGGCGGTCGCATACGCGACGTATGCCTCAGCGTGCATACTCTTTCGCGATGTCTGCGATGAGTTGGCGTGATTGATCCACATTCAGGGCCTGTGCCCGCAGATGCTCGTACATCACGCTGTACTGCTGCACGTCGTTGGCCTTCTCCAGATAGAGGTCGCTGGTGACGCCCTCGATGTAGACGACGCTGGAGTCCGCCGCGTCCGGGAACTCGAGAATCGCGTACTGGCCATTCAGGCCGGGATGCGCGCCCATCTCGAAGGGAATCACCTGGACCGTCACATGCGGCAACTGTGACTGCTCCACGAGGTGTTCCAACTGGTCGCGCATCAGATGCCGGGAGCCGACCACGCGGCGCAGCGCGGACTCGTCGAGGACGGTCCACAAGCGCAAAGGATTCTCCGGGGCGTTGATGCGCTCCTGGCGGCGGACGCGGACCTGGACCCGCTTCTCGATGTCCGTCGGCGTGGTCTCCGGCAGTGCGCCGGTGATGAGCGCCTCCGCGTACGCACGGGTCTGGAGCAGGCCGGGGACGACCTGCGGGTCGTACACGCGCAGGGACGCGGCGTCCGTCTCCAGACCGATGTAGACGCTGTACGGGATGTCGCCGAAGGAGTGCCACCAGCCTTGCTGGCGCGAGTCCTTGGCCATTTGCATGAGCGAGTCGACGATGCGGTGGTCCTCGACCTCGTAGACCCCGCAGAGATCGCGTACATCGCGCTGACTGATCGAACGGCGGCCGTTCTCGAGGCGGCTGATCTTCGACTGCGAGACCAGCAGGCGCTCGGCCACCTCCTCGGCCGTCATGCCCTTGAGCTCGCGGAGCCTGCGGAGCTCCTGGCCCAACCGGCGTCGCCTGACGGTGGGATTGACATTGGACGCCACGGACGTGCACCTCCGACTACATGCCTCTACTTTGCGTATCTGCTGTTCAGCAGAGTGCCACCATCGTGTCGCGCACCGCTGGGAAACAGCCGATGTGCAGAGCGAACTGCATTGCATTGCGTTGCATTGCCATGCAGGCGACGCGAAGACGGACATGAGGACTGGTGCGAGGGTGCGGCCCGGCCGCGCGGTGCCAGTTGTGCGGCCGCGCGGGGCGCGGGCACCGGTGCCGTCGTCCGGACGGCCCCGGTGCCAGTGCCCCGCGCGGCCCAGCGGCTCCCGAACCGGGTCTGGGGGACTGCGGTGCGGCGTTGCTGTTGCCGGTACTGCGGGTGGTGCGGGTTACGGGTGAGTCCTTGCTTCCCTACATCTCTGACCGGGCTCAGTGGGCCACGGCACGTGCCATGGATCCGCGGCGCGGCTGCATCGGAACCCCGCCGGGCTCCGGCACGGTCCTGGCCGGCTGTCGGCCACCGCCTGGTCCACCCGGTCCACCCGGTCCCGCTGGGGCCGGGCTGCGGCGTGGCTGAGCGGCCACACCGTTCTGGACGTCCATCACGGCGTGTGCCACGAGGCCGCCCATCGGGTCGTGCCTGATCAGGTCCCGGAGACGGGAGCGCGATGAACGCCCCTCGTTGCCGGGGTAGAGGTGCTTGCCGAGTCCCACTGCGTGAGCGAGCGCGGCGAGCGCCGCGGTCCGCGGGTCCGGGGGTACGCCGGTGCGGATCGCGCTGTCCAGTCGGGACCTGATGTCCCGGCTGATTGCCGTGTCCGTCGCTTGGTAGCGAGTCGTCGGCAGTACTCCGCACATCTGGCCCGATACGGCATGCACCATGCCGCACCGCTCCAGGTGCGCGAGGTAGATCTGGCGCAGCCCCAGTCGGGGCCCGCCAATCCAGTGGACCGCCCGAACCGGGCTGCCGCGCCTGCGCAGCAGTTCCAGTGCGGAGTCCAGAGTCGGATCTCCGGTCGGCCGTGGCATCACCACGGCGATACGATCCCCGTCTGGGGCTATCCGTCCGGCCAGCGCCAGCTCCACTAGCTGTGCTCCGGCCAGACCGAGGTCGAGCGACTGCGGCTGCGCTGTGGTACCCGTGGCCGGGTCCAAAGCGAGCAGCAGAAGCTCCTCCGGAATTGTTCTGCGGCTCCTGCCCATCCATGCCTCCCCGCGTGGATGAATGACAGGGTGACCCCTCTCACATTGGTCTGTCGAGAGTGCGTGACCGGTACGTACGGGAACCAGTAGGTATGTCGTTCTCGTCTACCACGGGGGTTAAGCCCTCACACAGGACACTGGTACATGGTTCGGACAGCGGGTCCGGCCGTGGTTTTGGCGCAACGGCAACGCGAGCGGCATGGCGTACGAGGAGGCATCGGTGGCGGGCGAGACCCCCGACAGGTCGAAGCAGCGGAAGTCGTCGGGGAACCCGACGGGGGCAGAACCGTCCGTTCCGGCACCGGCGCCGGAGGAACGCGACCCGCGTCTGGCGGTGGCCCGGGAGGTCCCCGCGGCGCGCGAGGACCAGGCGACGGCGGTCTTCTCGACGAAGGCGGTGACCTCCGGCGCGCAGGAGCGTGAGGAGACGCCCAAGGGCGCGAAGGCCCCCGAGGCCGGCGACGCACGGCTGAGGGCCGCTGTGGCGGCGTGGGTGGCCACGGCGGACGATGAGCCGGACGCCGAGGGATCCGCTGCCCCGGCCAAGGCTGCCGGGGAGAGCGGGGCTTCGGCTGCCGCCGAGGCGAAGGCTGCGGGCGCGGGGGGTTCCGGTGACGCTGGGGGTGCGGCGGCTGGCTCTGACGAGGCTGACGCGGCCGACGAGGCTGCGGGGGAGACCGAGGCTTCGGACGCGGCGGGCTCCGGTGGCGCTGCGGGCGACGCGGGTTCTTCCGACGAGGCCGCTGGCTCTGCTGAGTCTGCGGGTGACGCCGACGATTCCGGTGACGCCACCGCTTCTGCCGGGCCCGTCGTGCCTGAGGCGGACGATTCCGCAGGTGACGCGGCGAGCGGCGGCGATTCTGCCGACGCCACCGCCTCTGCCGAGCCCGAGGTGGCCGATGAGCCCGCGGGTGCGGAAGGCGACGCGAAAGACTCCCGTGACGCCGAAGCTGCCGGCGCCTCCGAGCCTTCGGGCGCGGCTGGTTCCGTAAGCGCTGCGGACGGCTCCGGTGACGCCGACGACGCCGAACCCGAGACGGCCGACGCGGCTGCGGGCGAGGACGGTCCCTACGGCGACGTGTCCGGCTCCCGCGACGCCGGCGCCGAGCCCGCGGCGGCAGCCGGAACCACGACCGACGCCAAGCCCGGCGAGCCCGCAGCTGACGCTGCGCCTGCCGACCCCAGGCCGGACGCCAAGTCCCCCGAGCCCACGGCTGACGCCAAGCCCAAGGCCGACACCACCCCCTCGGCTGCCGCAGCCGGCGCAGCCGCCGCAGCCTCCAGCGCCGCCGAAGGCGACGAGCCCTCCGGCGGCAAGGGCAGTGGCAAGACCACCGGCACCCCCGCCCCCTCGGACTCCCCGGCGGACGCCGAGCCCGCCGCCCCGAAGTCGGACGCCAAGCCGTCGGACTCCCCGAAGGCGGACGCCAACCCCGCCGACCCCAAGCCGGGCGCCAAGCGCGGCCCCAACGACAGCACCCCCAAGCCCGCCCCCACCGACAGCACCCCCAAGCCCTCGGCCGACGCCCAAGATGACGCCGACGCCGACGGGAAGCCCTCCGGTGACGGTGACGCCCCCACCCGCGGTGTCGACCAGGCCACCGCCGTCTTCAAGGCGTTGTCCCCGAAGCCGGTCGATCAGCCGACCACCATGCTCAAGCTCGGCGACCACAAGCCCGAAGCCAAGAAGCCGGAAGCAAAGTCCGAAGCAAAGCCCTCCGCGAAGCCCGAGGGGGACGCTGAGCGCACCAGCAAGTTCGTTGCGCTCAAGCCGCTCGACGACGCGGCCCCCGGCGCCCCGAAGCCCCCGGCCAAGGCGCCCGCGCCGGAGAAGGCCAACGTAGGGCCCGAGCGCACCACCCAGCAGCCGTTGCCCCCGCGGCCGCCGCTCGACCTTCTCGCCGAGTTGACCAACACTCCGCCGCCCCCGGAGACCCCCGTCCGCACCGCCGTGCGGAGGGTCAAGATCTGGACGCCGCTGGTGCTGCTCCTGATCGTCGTCTTTGCAGTCGTACAGGCCGTGCGTCCGCTCCCGACCCCCACCCTCGCGCTGACCGCGAAGGAGACCGTCACCTTCGAGGGCGGCAAGCCGTCCATGCCGTGGCCCGCCAAGGGCCAGGCGGCGATGGACGTGAACGGCATCGGCACGTTCGGCACGTCCGGCGACCAGAAGCCCGTGCCGATCGCGAGCATCGCCAAGGTCATGACGGTCTACCTGGTCCTGCGCGACCACCCGCTGAAGAAGGGCAACCCCGGCCCGAAGATCCCGGTCGACGCCGCGGCGGAGAAGCACTACACCACCGGCAAGGCGGGCAACGAGTCGGTCGTCAAGGTCACCGAGGGCCAGAAGATCACCCAGTACGAGGCGCTGCAGGCGGTCATGCTGCCGTCCGCGAACAACGTGGCGAAGCTGCTCGCCCGCTGGGACACCAAGAGCGATTCCGAGGACGAGTTCGTCGCGAAGATGAACAAGACGGCCAAGGAACTCGGCATGAAGAACACCCACTACACGGACCCGAGCGGCCTCGACAAGACGACGGTCTCCACCGCCGAGGACCTCGTGAAGCTGGGCCGGGCCGCGATGGAGGACCCGGTCTTCAACGAGATCTCCCGCCAGCCCAGCTACAAGGACCTCAACGGCGACAAGCAGAACAACTTCTTCGGGCTCGTCCCGACCGTCGCCATCGGCATCAAGACCGGCACCACCACCGCGGCGGGCGGCAACATCCTCTTCGCCGCGGAGAAGAAGGTCGGCGGCGAGACCCGCACGATCATCGGGGCCGCCCTCGGTCAGTACGGGGAGAACGGCGTGGCCAACATCGACCAGGTCACCGGCGTCACCCGCAAGCTCATCGAGGCCGGTCAGGGCGCGCTCGAGGCCAAGACGATCGTCAAGAAGGGCGAGGTCGTGGGCCAGGTCGACGACGGGCTCGGCGGCACCACCCCGGTCGTCGCGACCAAGGACGTCGCCGCCGCGGGCTGGTCGGGCCTGACGGTCAAGCTGAAGCTCGGCGAGAAGGCAGGCGTCACCATCCCGCACTCGGCGAAGGCCGGTACGACGGTGGGCGTGCTGAGCGTCGGCGACGGCAAGGAAGGCGCCGTCGAGGTGCCCGTCGCGCTCCAGAAGGACCTTGCCGAGCCGGGCCTCGGAGCCAAGCTCCAGCGCGTCGGCTGAGGCAGGGACAGCGGAACGTACAGAGGCAAGGACAGCGCCACGTACAGAGGGGAGCGGGCAGGGGAACAGGCGCAAGGCGCCGCCCCTGCCCACGCCTTGGCCGAAGCCGGCCGGCCTCTCGCGCACGGAGCCCCCACCCCGGGCTCCGTGCGCGCCGTGCGTGCTAGCGTCACAAGTTCGGGGAGCAGTACGCCGGGGCTGAGCGACGGGGTGTTCCGGGACGGACCCCCTGGCGCGGCCCCCGGACGGACAGAACGACACGGGGAGTGCCGCAAGTGGCCACAGCGGAGCCGACGCGAGCCGACGACGCCGATCCTGAGCCCGGCACCGGTGGCGGCACCCGCACCGGGGCGCGAATACAGCTGCCCGCCCAGCGCGGAGCGCACCCCGTGACACCCGAACGGGCTCCCCGGTGGGAGCGGGTCCTGCGGCACCCGGTGACCGTCACGACCGTCACCGCGGCCGTCCTGCACGTCGTGTGGTTCTTCACCTTCGCCAACAGCGGTGGTGACCTCGCCGCGCAGGACGCCTGGGCCGAGTTCGTCGGACGGCACCCCGACTCCGCGTACAACCTCGCCTGGTACGGCGGGATGCACCCGGTGTCGTACAGCGTCGTCTCGCCGTATCTGATGTCGGTGCTCGGCGTCCGGACGACGATGATGATCGCCGGGACGGTCTCCGCGGCGCTCCTCACGATGATCCTGGTCCGCAGCCGCGCGGTGAAGCAGCCGCTGTGGCCCGCGTTCGCGGGTGTCTTCGCGCTGTTCTGCAACGCGGTGTCCGGCCGCGTGACGTACGGCCTCGGCCAGATGTTCGCGCTGATGGCGGTCGCGGCCGTCTTCTGCTGGCCCTACCGCTGGCGCTACAAGCGGTGGGCGAAGGCGCTGGTCGCCGCGCCGTTCGCCGCGCTCGCGACGATGGGCTCCCCGGTGGCCGGCCTCTTCGTGGGCCTGGTCGCCGTCGCGCTGTTCCTCAGCAAGCGCTACCCCGGCGCGTACGCACTCGGGGTGGCGCCCGCCATCGTCGTGGGCCTGTCCGCGTGGCTGTTCCCGTTCTCCGGCACGCAGCCGATGTCCTTCGGGTCGGCGTCACTGCCCCTGATCTGCTCCGGCCTCGTCTTCTTCCTCGTGCCGAAGCAGTGGAAGACGGTGCGGATCACCACCGCCGTGTACGCGGCGTTCGTGCTCGGTGTCTGGCTGATCAGCTCGCAGATCGGCTCCAACATCTCCCGCCTCGCGATGTCCTTCGGCGGCGTCGCGCTCCTTGCCGCGCTGCCGTTCGCGGTGAAGAAGTCCCGCAAGTGGTACACGATCGTCCTGGCCCTCGTCGCCTTCACCGGCTGGGTCGGCTTCAAGGCGATCGACGACATAGTGCACACGACGCCCCAGGCGTCCTGGACGCGTGAGCTCGCGCCGCTCGTCAACGAACTGCAGGAGGTCGGCGCCGAGAAGGGCCGCGTCGAGGTCGTGCCCGCGCGCAGCCATCGCGAGGCCTCCGCGCTCTCGCCGTACGTGAACCTCGCCCGCGGCTGGAACCGCCAGGCGGACATGGAGCGCAACCCCCTCTTCTACGACGACACCCTGAACTCCGCGAACTATCACGAGTGGCTCAAGCGCTGGTCCGTGCACTTCGTCGTGCTGCCCAAGGGCGAGCCCGACGGAGACGGCGGCAAGCGCGAGGCCGCCCTTGTCGAGCGGGGCCTGCCGTATCTGAAGCAGGTGTGGGTGGACTCCAACTGGCAGCTGTACGAGGTCACCGACCCGACCCCGCTCGCCGACCCGCCCGCGGTCGTCGACCGTGCCGAGGCGGGCGGGATGACGATCGAGGTGAAGGAGGCGGGCCGCGTCCTGATCCGGGTGCCGTACTCGCCGTGGCTCAGCATCGTCGACGCCGACGGCAAGGGCGTCGAGGGCCCCAAGGAGACCGAGGAGTCCAAGCGGCTGCGGGAGAACGACGAGGACCGCCCCAAGCAGTTCGACAACGTCAACGGCTGCCTGATGGAAGCCGAGGAGGACGCCGAGGGCGACAAGTGGACCGAACTCCTCGCCCCCGGCCCCGGTGTCTACCGCCTGGGCGCGCCCTACCAGCTGCCGCGCGGCACCGCCTGCCCCGAGGAGCTGCGGGAGAGCGTGCGCTGACCGTTCCGCCGCGGGGCGCCGCCCCGCGGCGGGGCGCCTACGCGGTCGTCACCGGGAACGCCACGTCGCACACCTGGTCCTCGGGACCGGCCGCGTCCCACTCCACGAAGTAGATCTCGCGGCACGCTCCGGCGACCTTCAGGCCTTCGCGGGCCACCCACGCCTCCACCGCCTCGAACGCGCCGAGGATCTGCGGATAGGAGACCTGGGCCTTGGTGATGCGGGTGTAGGCGATCCGGTGGGCGGGTTCCACCCGGGAGGTCGTGCCCCGCTGCCGGCCCGCCTTCGCCGCCCACGCCCGCGCCGCCGCCGCGTCCCTGACCGGGACGCAGGCCTCCGCCGGGCCGTCGCTGTCCTGGGTGACCTCGGCGTGGTAGACGACGAACGGCGAGCCCGCCATGCCGCCGCACTCGCTCTCGGCCGCCTCCTCCAGGCGACGCGTCGACGCGTCGATCCAGACGGGCAGCTCCTCGGAGAGCAGGTGCCTGCTCTCGCTGATGACGTACTGCTCGGGCACGTCGAGGGTCCTGACCTCGAAGTCTTTCCCGTACATCTCAAAACCTCTTCCGGACAGTCGTCCACGGAGGTACCCCACGAGCGTGCGCTGCTCCGCGTGCCGCTCCTCCACGCCCGCCCAGTACGCGGCGACCGCAAGCCCCGCCCCTTCGCCGTCGAGCCGTACCGTCGCGGTGATGTCCGCGAGCGGCATGCCGAGACGGCGCAGCAGCACGACGGTGCGGGCGTGTTCCACCTGCGCCGCGCGGTAGTGGCGGTAGCCGGTGGAGGCGTCGACGTACGCGGGGGTCAGCAGCCCGAGGCGGTCGTACAGGCGCAGGGCCTTGGGCGAGAGCCGGGCGCGGGCGGCGAACTCACCGATGGTGAGCAGGGTTTCGCCGCCTGCCGGGTCTCCGCTTGCCGGGTCTCCGCCTGCTGGTACGTCTGCCTGTGCGTGCGCGTCCATGGGGGCATCCTCCGTCACCGGGCCCGGTGGCCCGGCACGCCGACGATGGGCTCTGCCCCAGGGGGAAGGTCAACGGTGGCCGTGTGGGTCAGCGGTGGCCGTAGTACGCCTGGGCCTCCAGCCAGCGGCGGTGCCTGCCGCGCCGTACGCCGACGATGATCGCGATGCCGGAGCCCGCGAGGAGGCCGAGGAGTGGCACGACGACGGTCACGACGATGCCGCCGACGAACGACGCGAGGTCGGCGTCGTCGCCGGGGGCGAAGGTGAGGGCGCCGCGCCGGTCGTCGCACGTCACGCGGTAGTCCGCCGCCGTGTCGGCCTTCAGCACGAACACCCGCTCCCACTCGACGCTGCCCTTGGTGACGGTGAAGGTGCTCTCGGGCGTCGTCACGCGCGGCGTGGAACCGGAGGGGCCGGAGACGACCTCGCAGCGGGCGCGGGAGACGAAGGGGCTGCGTACGTAGATGGCGGCGGCGTCGTCGGGTCCGATCCGGATCGTGACGGACTGCCCGCTCGTGAACGCCTTGTCGTCGTCGACGGAGTCCACCGTCGAGGTCAGCGTCAGCAGAAAGCTGGCGACACCGATGCCCACGCAGACCGCGGCGATCACCGCCGCGGCGACGAACCACCGCCGCCGGGGCCGCAGTTGCCCCGCGTCGATGCGGGGCGGCGGCCCGGGAGGTGGCCCATAGGGATACATATCGGCACGATGACAGCCGGGCGGGGGTCGGGGGAAGGGTGCTGGCCCCCGGACCGGGACTATGGCTGACGGCCGCTGCCGGCCTCTGCGGTCTCGGTGTCCGACTTCACGTAATCGCGCCAGATCTGGACGGGAAAGACATTCCCGTGCCGTGAACCCGCCCCGCCGACACCGGACATGGGCAGCAACTGCGGCTTGCCCGGACTGGTCCGGAACATCGTCACGGCGGTCGAGAGCTCCTCGGTGGTGGCGGCGAACCAGGCCGACCGGAGGCGGTCCTGGTCACCGGTGCGCCCGGCGACGACGGGCCGGCCGACGGCAGCCACGCCGACGCCCCGCATCGCGCCGGCGGTCTCGTCCGCCACGTCGGGATCCAACGCGCGCCGGACGCCGGGCCTGGTGAGCCCGTCGACGCTCTCGTCGGTGGCGTCGTTCTTGACGACCTTGGTCACCGAGTACGGCTCGTGCCGCAGGCCGCGGCTGACGAAGGTGCCGTAGGCGTTGGCCATGCGGATCGCGCTGGGAGTCGACGTACCGATGGGGAAGGTGCGCTCCAGGCGAGCCATGCTCCCTTCGAGCAGCCCGGCCGCGACGGCGGTGCGCCGCACCCGCTCCCACCCGACGTCCTTGCCGAGGCGTACGTAGGTGGCGTTGCCGCCTTTCGCGAGGGCCTGGCGGAGGGTGGGGCGGGTGCTGTCGGTGCCGTTCATGCTGCCGATGCCGCCGCTCGCGAGGGTGGGCGTGGTGGATTCGCGCAGGCGCCCGCTGTCGTCGTAGGAGCTGCCGGCGGAGACGGCCTGCCACGGCGTACCCCGCCCGCCCGAGCGTGTGCTGATGCCGTGTTCGAGGGCGGCGGCGAGCACGAAGGGCTTGAAGGCGGAGCCGACGGGGACGCCGGAGGTGTCGGCGTTGTTGGTGAAGTGCTCGGTGGCGTCGGGCCCTCCGTAGAGGGCGACGATGGCGCCGTCGGAAGGGCGCACGGAGGCGGCGCCGACCTGCACGCCCTTGTCGGCGGCGCGCTTCTTCGGGTCGATCTCGCGGTCGAGTACGCGCTCCACCGCGCCCTTCAGCTGCCGCACCTTGTGCCGGTCGAAGGTGGTGTGGATCTGATAGCCGCCGCGCGCGAGGTCCTTGTCGGTGAGGGAGGTGTGCTGCTTGATGTATTTGTTCGCGACGTCCACGAGGTAACCGGTCTGCCCGCCGAGACTGGTGGTCCGGGACTCTTTCTGAGGTTCGGGGTAGACGGTGAACTTCCCGCGCACCTCGGCTGTCATCAGCCCCGCCTTGACCTGCCGGTCGAGGATCCACTTCCAACGGGCCTCGGAGCGGTGGTGGTTGACCGCGCTCGCGGAGGGGTCGTACTGCTCGGCGCCTTTCAACAGGGCGGCGAGGGCTGCGCCTTGGCTGGGGTCCAACTGGCGGGCAGGAATGCCGTAATAGGCGTGGGCGGCGGCTTCGATGCCGTAGGCGCCACGCCCGAACCAACTGGTGTTGAGATATCCCTGAAGGATCTCCTGCTTGCTCTTCTTCTGGTCCACCTTCAGCGCGATGACGAACTCCTTGACCTTCCGTGTCACCGTCTGGTCCTGGGAGAGGTAGGTGTTCTTCACGTACTGCTGAGTGATGGTGGAACCACCTTGGGTCTCCTGCCCCCGGACCATGTTGACGGCGGCGCGAACGAGCCCCTTGGGGGAGACTCCGGAGTCGCTGTAGAAGGTGTCGTTCTCGGCGGCGATGACGGCGTTCTCGACGGCGTCGGGAATCTCCGAGAGCCGGACGTTCTGCCGGTTCACGTCACCGGTGCTCACCATCTGGGTGCCGTCGGCCCAGTAGTAGACGTTGGCCTCGCGCCGGGCGGCGGCGTTCTCGTCGGGAATGTCGACGGAGGCGTACACGAGCCCGAAGAGACACCCGAGCCCGCCGACAAGAAACGCGAACCCCCCAAGCACTTGCCGCCAGGAGGGAACCCACCGCCAGGGTCCGCGTCTGCCGCGCCGGGGGTAGTCGACGAGGCGGCGACGGCTGCGGCCGAGATCGCGGCCGAGGCTGAGGCTACGGCGACGGCTACGGCGACGGCATGGCTTGCGCGCCGGCTTTCCCTGAGAGTGTGTCCCCATGGTGGGGGAGAGGGAGCGGCGTGGGCGAGGGTTGGCCGGGTACGTATTAGGGGCACGTAACAGAGCCCTCGACGACCTCTCGACGGCTTCTCGACGGCTTCTCGACGACCTCTTGACCGCCCCCTGACGGCCTGTGGCGGGGCCCGGCCGCGGCGGCTCCCCTTGGCCACGGCCGGCCCGCCTCCACCACGGGGTCGGCGACGCGGGAGTGCGCCGACCTCCGTGGGAGCTCAAAAGCGACGGCTGCTGCGGCTGCGGCACGGCACGAAAAGCCCCACCACGACTCGAAGCCACCGCTTCTCCTAGCGTGTTCCCAGGGCGGACCGGACGACACAGGTTGAATGCGCGAAGGGTGTGAGGCGGACGGGGCGGACCCGGGACGGGTGGGATGCGGGCGTTGCGGGCGCAAGGGGTGGTTTCGCCTGCGAGGCTGTGGTGCGTGACGTATGCAGTGAGTGTGGACGCCCGGATAGCGGCCGGTACCCCGGAGATGGATGAGCTGCAGCGCATCGGCGCCGGCGCTCTCCTCGAGGACGGCTTCGAGTCCGTGGAGGAGATCGCGGGACCCGACGGGACGGAGGTCAGGCTCCGCGACACATTTGTGGGCGTGTACCCCGGCGGAGCGCTCCTGAAGGTCTTCGTGGACGCCCCGGCCCTCGAGCTCGCCGAGGAGACCGTCCGCGAACTCGTGGAGGAACTCCTGGAGCGTACGGAGTTGCTCGCGGACTGGACCGTCGAACGGTGCCAGGTGGAGCTGCACCCGGACCAGGCGAAGGAGAGCCTGGACGCGGCCGACGGCCCGGACGCCCCGCCGAACGACGTCGAGTCCCGCCGCGCGCGCCTGATGGGGCTGGCCGGCGAGGCGGGGTCCCCGCACGCGGCAGGAACGACGGCGGAAACCGAGGCGATCCGCTCCAAGATCAGGGCGATGGCCCCGAGGCTGGCGGCGTTCGGGGTGGGAATGTTCGGCGTACCGGAGCCGGAGGAGGAAGAGACGGAGGGCGTCACCAAATCGAAGAACGCACGCCCCGACTCCGCCCCCGGCATCACGACGGAGGAAGCCGAGCTGGCCGCGGGAGCCCTGATCTGGGGTACGGATGTCCTCCTGGACGAGCTGTTCCAGGACGCGCACGCCCTTGACCGGGAGGCGACGAACGTCGCCGAATGCGACGGCCCCATGTGGCTCCTGGACGAGCTGCCCCCGCGCTACGCCCTGCAGTACGACGCCCGCTTCGCCCGCCGCTTCCTCGTTACGGCGATCGCCCTGACGACGCGCCTGACCGAGGGCAGCTTCCGGCAGCTGAGCTGCGTGGCCGAGGAGCTGGCGCTCAGACTGCTGCTGCGCGAGGCCGAGGTCACGCTGGACACCTTCGGCCTCCTGGACGAGGGCGTCGCGTCGGCACTGGAATGCTTCGCCGAGCTGGTCTACGAGGACATGGACCACGAGTGGCTCTACGACGACGCGATGGACGGCATAGACGAGAGCGAGGCAGGCGAGGCCCTGGGCATCACCCCCCTGGCCATCACCAACTGGTTCACCCCCTTCAACAAGGACCGCTACGTCCACCCGTACGCGGCGGATGAGCCCGAAACCGGGACAAGGGTGAGCGACGAAGACAGCTTGCCCCCGTCGTGAGCCTTCCGGGCACAGCGGCGGGCACCCATCCTCGCGGGGGTCAGACCTGGCCGAGGTCGATCTCCACTGGGAAGGGGGCCACTGCCTTGAGGATGCCGGTGAACACGTCTCCTACCCGGTAGGTCGTCGTCGCGGGGTCGAGAACGTAGGTGTACACGAGAGGAACGCCCGTCGCGGCCTGCTCGATCCGCCAGTAGAAGCCGATGCCCGCCTTTGCGTACTGATCGACCTTCACGATCCGGTCGGTGGTCTCAGAGCCCGGCGACACCACCTCCGCGACCAGCAGCACGTGCTCGGGGCGGGTCGGGGTGATGTCGATCGTGTCCGCGCGGTACACGACGACGTCCGGGCGGCGATTGGTCAGCGGGACGTCCTGCAGCCGGACGTCGAAGTCCGTGTCGGCGTTCCACTCCGGGCCCGCGGCGGCATCCAGGGCGTTGGCCAGAATGCGGGCCAGACGGTTGTGCCGCTTGGACGCGCTCGGACTCACGACGACCATCCCGTCCACGATCTCGATACCGGCGCACTGCTCCTCGGACCAGGACTCGTATTCCTCCGCCGTGATCTGCTCGTGCATCCATGCGGGGGCCACCATGTCGGCCGTCATAAAACACTCCCGGACACTGCGTCGCGGGCCCGATCCCGCTGGATTCAGCGTACTGTCCGCCATCCGCTAGGCCCGCTCCACCAGTTCAATCTCGATGGGTGCGGCGGACTCGATCTCGATCGTGACCCCTTCGTTCTCCTGTAGGACGTCAGGAGAAGCATCAACGGGACGTACGACCAGCCTCGTGTGCGGCCGAGGAAGTCGCCCCAGGTCCAGAGGCGGATCGTGCCGCAAGATGTCGACGACACGAACAAGAGTCTCGGGGATGTTCACGCTGCACGAGTCCCCACGGTTCAGGCAGTCAGGGCTCGGCTCGGTGCGAAACAGCGTGTACGACCACTCCCACGAGTCAGGGGCGACAGGGAAGGCCACCTGCCTGTTCCATCGGAACCGGGAGTCCGGATCGATCTTCCCCCAGGGCCACTCCACAGAGACGTGGGATCCCCGAACATCGGCGACTCGCGCCCTCGCCGGCGAGCAACTGACTCTCAGTACATCGCCCACCTGGTAGGCCGGTCGACCGCCCTCGTGCTTCACCGCGCTGTTCCTGACATGTCCGATCCGTGTCCGAAGGCTAAGGCTGGTGGTATGTCAAAGGCCCCGGACCAAGATCGGTCCGGGGCCTTTCCCCTTGTGCCCCCGGCAGGATTCGAACCTGCGACACCCGCTTTAGGAGAGCGGTGCTCTATCCCCTGAGCTACGAAGGCAAGGTGGCGCCGCCACGGATGGCGGTTCCAGACAGGGTAGCGGATGGGGGTGGGGTGGCGGTGCGTGGCCGGGGGTGGGGGCTCAGGGCTTCGGGGTCCAGTCTCCCAGCCAGTCGGCGGTTTCCTGGGTCGTGGCCTGGGTGTCTGTCAGGTGGGGGCGGTCGGCACCGGCCGGGCCCGCGCCTGCGCCCGTGTTCTTGTACTCCGCGAAACGGTCGTCCTTCCAGGAGAAGCCGCCCATGTCCGTCCACGGGGTGGGCCTGATCGCCGCGCTGAGGGAGGAGTCACGCACCGTCGTCTGGGGGTCCAGGGTCGCGTCGCCGCCCGCGTGCCAGTTCCGGCCCAGGTAGAAGCTGCGCGCGGACACGTCGCCGTTGACCGTGGTGCGGGTGATCAGGAAGCCCTTGCGGTCGGGGGCGGTCGAGGGCGCGGTGACGTAGCCCTGCGAGGAGCCGTCCCAGCGCTTCTTGAGGGTGATCACCGAGCGGTCCACCACGGCCGTCGCCCGGCCGAAGATGAAGTCCGTGTTGCCGATGATGTAGGAGTTCCTGATGTACGCGCGGCCCAGTGTCGCCTTGGACGCCGTGTCCAGGAGCAGTGTGTCCTGGTCGCCCTCGACGATCACGGTGTCGAGGAACGCCTTGTCGGCCGCCGTGCGCAGGGCCACCGCCTGGTGGCCCGCGATGTTCTGGTTCGCCTGCTCGTTGAAGTCGTTGGAGATCGTCAGGTTCCTGGCCTGGAAGTCGTCCGCCTCCGCGGCCACCGTCGCGCTGCCCGAGGTGCCGTAGGTGCCGGAACCGTCCGGCTTGGGCGTGCCCGCCGCGTTGTCGTACACGATGACCGTGTCCTTGCGGCTGCCGCCCGTGCCCTGCAGCGTGACGTGCGGCTTGTTCGCCGGGATCTTGACCGTCTCGCGGTACGTGCCCGGCTTGATCGCGATCGTGACCCGCGACGGGTTGTTCGCGGGGACCGCGTTCACCGCCGCCTGGACCGTCTTGTACTGGCCGCTGCCGTCCTTCGCGACGGTTAGGGTGCTCGCCGCCGCGGCCTTCGTCGAAGTGACACCGACCGTCGCGCGCGGGCCCGCTCCCGCCTTCAGCTTCGCCGGGACGTCCGCCGCCTTGTCGAGCGTGTAGGCGTAGAAACTCTTCGGGTCGAAGGCTGTTCCTCCGCTCTCGTTGCGGCCGCTGGTGCCCGCGAAGACGTTGCCGCGCTGCACGACCGACGCCGTGCTGTCCTTCGTCACCGGGTTGTTGAGGCCCTCGAAGTAGCTGTTCTCCAGGACCATCTTCGTCTTGCCGCGTGAGTAGTTCCCGTAGGAGGAGTTGATGTCCGTGCCTGCTACGTCCTGGAGGTAGTTGTTGTAGAGGTGCGCGTGGGCCACGTTGTCCGTGGACGGATTGCGCTGCTCGGTCTCGCGGAACCAGTTGTGGTGGATCGTGATGTCGGCCGTCGTGTTCTCGGTCCAGCCGATGCCGAAGGTCTTGTTGTTGTCGCTCAGCTTGTTCCAGGACACCGTCAGGTACGTGGTGTCCTTGCGGCTGTCTATCAGGCCGTCGGCCATGTGCCGCAGGTCGTTGTGGTCGATCCAGACGTGGTGCGCGCCGTCCATCTGCACGGCGTCGAAGTCGTGCTCCTTGTCGTTCCACGTGCCCGCGTACGAGTCCCGGATCGTGAGGTTCCGGATGATCACGTTGTGCACGCCCTGGCCCAGGAAGAAGCCGCCCCCGACGATCTGGCCCGAGGTTCCGGAACCCAGGATCGTCTTGTCGGACGCGACCTTGATCTCCTTGCCCTTGGGGTTCATCGTGATCGTCGCGGCGACCACGATGACGTACGGATCGGGGGCCGTCGCGTACTTCTCCAGGTCCGCGAGCGTCTTGACGGTGACCGTCTTCCCGCCGCGTCCGCCGTATGTGCCGTTCTGGCCAAGCGCGTTGACCGAGGCGAAGCCGTCGGCCACGTCCGCCGCCCAGGCGGGGGCGGAGCCCGATGCGGAGCCCGATGCCGCCGACGCCCTCGGCTGGGCCTCCTCGCCGAACATGCCGAACGCCGTGCCGTACGTGAGACCCGCCGCGGCCGCCACGGCCACCGGGATGCCGAGTCGCATGCCGATCAGCCGCCGCCTGCGGTGCCGCTGCTGCGTCGCTCTCGTGTGCTTCATGTGGGGTAGCCGCCCTGAAGATCGTGGGTGTGCGTTGCGCAGGGCAGTCGCCACCACCGGGCGGATTGGTTGCCGTGAGCCCTCTAAACCGAGGTGGACGTCGACGCCGACGTGTACGCATGCAGGCGCAACGCCAGCTGGATCTCCAGCGCCCGCTCCGGGGACTGCCAGTCCGCGCCGAGCAAGTGGCCTATCCGGTCCAGGCGTTGGACCACGGTGTTCACGTGCACGTGGAGGGAGTCCTTCGCCTTGGACTGGCTCATGCCGCAGGCGAAGTACGCCCGCAGGGTGTGGATCAGTTCCGTGCCGCGCCGGGTGTCGTAGTCCAGGACCGGGCCCAGTGTGCGGCGTACGTACGAGTCGAGGTTCGTGTCCTCGCCGAGGAGTACGCCGAGGAAGCCGAGGTCGGGAAGGTCCGCGCCCCGCCCGGTGTGGCCGAGGGCGCGCAGGGCGGAGAGGCACCGCAACGCCTCCGCGTGCGCCAGCGAGAGGGCCTCGGGGCCGATCGCGGGGCCCGCGGCGCCGACCGTGACCGGCGCACCGGTGGCCTGGGTGAGCTCGGCGGCGAGCGCGCGGGCCCGGGAGCCGGTGTCGTCGGCCGGGATCACCAGGGCCACGTGGTCGTGGTGCAGCCCGGAAAGGCCGCGGTGGGCGCGGGCCGCGCGCGCGGCCGACGAGAGCAGGAGCCGGCGGGACGCTGCCTCGCTGTGGGCGACGAACACCGCGTGGGGCAGGGCCAGATCGACGTCCAGGCGGCGGGCGCGCGCGGTGAGGCGGCCCGGGGTGCCGGAGAGGGAGAGCAGGTCGCCGAGGAGTTCACCGCGTACGCGGTCCTCGGCCTCGGCGGCCGAACGGCGAAGCAGCAGAAGCAGCGCGGTGACGACCCCGGCGCGTTCGAAGAGGCGCCGGTCGGCCTCGCCGAGGTCGGGCCTGCCGGTGAGGGCGATGCTGCCGAGGAGCTCGGGGCCCGCGAGGACCGCGCACACCCAGGTCCCGTCGAGAGGCACCGCCCGGCCGCTGGCCCGCGAGGCGGCGACGGCCTCGGCGGGAGGCGTACGGGGATCGGCGTCGACCCGGGCGAGTTCCGTCCCGTCCGCGTCATGGATGAGCGTGCCGCCGTCCAGGAGGGCGCCGATGGCCGTGGCGACCTCGGTGAAGTCGCCGCCGCGCAGCACGAGATCGGTCAGGCGGTCGTGCGCGTCCTCGGCCCTGCGCAGCGCCTCGCTGTGCGCGCGGATGGTCTGCGAAGCCGCGTTCAGGTCGACGAGCGCCGCCCGGGTCTCCTCCATGCGGCGCGCGCTGTCGATGGCGATGGCCGCGTGGTCGGCGAGCGAGGAGAGCAGCGCGCCCTCGTCCGGCGTGAAGGCACGGGCGGTGCGGTCGGCGGCGTAGAGGACCCCGATGATGTGGGTGCCCTGCCGCAGCGGTACGCCGAGGATGGCGTGCAGGCCCTCTTCCAGTACGGCGCTGTCGATGGTCGCGGTGTGCTGGAAACGGGGGTCGACCTCGTAATCCCCGGTGGCGTAGGGGCGGGCGGTCTGCGCGACGAGGCCGCCGAGCCCCTCGCCCATGCCCAGGCGCAGGTTCTGGAACGCGGCGGAGACCGAGCCGTCCGTCACGCGCATGTAGGTGTCGCCCGCCGCCGGGTCGTTGAGGGAGAGATAGGCGACGTCCGTACGGAGCAGCAGCTTGGCCCGGTGCACGATGGCGCGCAGCACCGCGTCCAGGTCGCGCAGTGCGGCGAGGTCGCCCGCCGTGTCGAACAGCGCGGTCAGCTCGGCTTCTCTGCGCTGGTGCTGGTTGAGGGTGCGGCGTACGCGCAGGGCGGTCTGGGTGGCCTCGTCGACCGCCGCGAGCTCGGCGCCGCTCGCCCCGGCGGCGCGGGCGGCGGCGGCAGGGCGGGCGAACTGCTCGGCCGGCGCGTCCTGGGCGAGCAGGTCGAGCAGTTCACGCAGGGCGGTGGCGCACACCTGCTCCCGGTGGGCGGCGTCTGGGGAGCTGGTCATACGACGGGTCGCCTCCGGGAGCGGGGTGCGCGTGCGCGTGGCGCGGTTCAGGTGCGGCTTCCGATTGTCGCCGAGGCCGTGCCGGCCGCACCCTCGGAGGCGGAACGCTGCTCGGCCGGAGAGGAGAGCGACCGGCCCCGGGTCTCCTTCGCCACGAGCACCGTGAGCGTCGTGATCACCACCGTCACGCAGACGTAGAGCGAGACCGGCACCGCCGAGTCGAAGTCCTTGAGGAGTTCCACCGCGATGATCGGCGCGAGCGCGCCGCCGATGATGGACGCGAGCTGCGAGCCCATCGAGGCCCCGGAGTAGCGCACCTTCGTGTCGAACATCTCGGAGATGAAGGCGGCCTGCGGCCCGTACATCGCGCCGTGGAAGAGCAGCCCGACCGTGACGGCAAGGGTGATGACGGCGAACGACTCGCTGTCGACGAGCGCGAAGAACGCGAACGCCCAGAGGGCCATGCCGATGGAGCCGATCAGGGTGACGGGCCTGCGGCCGATGCGGTCCGAGAGCGCGCCCCACAGCGGGATCGTCACGAAGTGCACGGCGGAGCCGATGAGGACGGCGTTCAGGGCGGTGCTCTTGGGCAGTTCCAGGTGCACGGTGACGTAGACGAGGACGAAGGCCGTGAGGATGTAGTACGAGACGTTCTCGCCGAGCCGGGTGCCGATCGCGGTGAGGACGCCGCGCCAGTTGTGCCGAAAGACCTCGACGACCGGTGCGTCCTGCTCGGCGGCCTGCCCCGAGGCCGCGCCGGCCTCTGCCTTCGCCTGCGCCTCCAGGAACAGCGGCGACTCCGAGACCGACACCCGTATCCACAGGCCGATGATCACGAGCACCCCGGAGAGCAGGAACGGGATGCGCCAGCCCCAGGCGAGGAACGCCTCGTCGGACTGGACGGCGGCGAGGAGCGCGAGGACGCCGGTGGCCAGGAGGTTGCCGCCGGGGGCGCCCGCCTGCGGCCAGGAGGCCCAGAAGCCGCGGTTCTTGTCGTCGCCGTGCTCGGAGACGATCAGGACGGCGCCGCCCCACTCGCCGCCGAGCGCGAAGCCCTGGATCAGGCGCAGCACCGTGAGCAGGATCGGGGCGCCGACGCCGAGCGTCGCGTGGGTGGGCAGCAGGCCCATCGCGAAGGTGGCGCCGCCCATCATCATCAGGCTGAGCACGAGCAGCTTCTTGCGGCCGATCTTGTCGCCGTAGTGGCCGAAGACGACGCCGCCGAGCGGCCGGGCGGCGAAGCCGACGGCGTAGGTGAGGAAGGACAGGAGGGTGCCGACCAGCGGGTCGCTGTCGGGGAAGAAGAGGGTGTTGAAGACGAGCGCGGCGGCCGAGCCGTAGAGGAAGAAGTCGTACCACTCGATGGTGGTGCCGATGAGGCTTGCGCTGATGATGCGGGCGATTCCCGGCGTGCCCGGGGCCTTGCCGGGGTTCTTGCCCGAGGCGCGCGGCGTTGCGGCTGCCATGGCGTGATCCGTTTCTCGATGGGGACGTGTCGTGGAATGGCGTCGGGGAGTGGGGTGTCAGCCGGCGGTCCAGCCGCCGTCCAGGGGCAGCGAGGCGCCGGTCACGAAGCCGCTGTGCGGGCCGCAGAGCCAGAGCGCGGCGGCGGCGATCTCCTCGGGCTCGATGAGCCGCTTGGCCGCGGAACGCCGCAGAAGTACGTCGGTGAGGACCTGCTCGGGCGCGATGCCGTGAGCGGCGGCCTGGGCGCTGATCTGGTCCTCGACCAGGGGCGTGCGGGTGTAGCCGGGGCAGAGGCAGTTGCTGGTGACGCCGTGCGTCGCGCCTTCCAGGGCGGTGACCTTGCTCAGGCCCTCCAGGGCGTGCTTGGCGGTGACGTAGGCGGACTTGAAGGCGCTGGCGCGCAGCCCGTGCACGCTGGAGATGTTCACGACGCGGCCCCAGCCGCGGGCGTACATGTGGGGCAGCGTCCTGCGCAGCAGGAGGAACGGCGCGGTGACCATGACCCGTTGGATCAGGTCGAACCGCTCCGGGGGGAACTCCTCGATGGCGGCGACGTACTGGAGCCCGGCGCTGTTGACGAGGATGTCGACGTGCGTGGGCAGGGTGTCCACCGCGGCGGGGTCGGCGAGGTCCACGGCGTGTGCCTCGCCGTCGATCCGGTCGGCGACGTTCTTGGCCGCGTCGGCGTGCCGGTCCACGACGTGCACGAAGGCGCCCGCTTCGGCCAGGGCCACGGCACAGGCCCGCCCGATGCCGCTGGCGCCGCCGGTGACCAGGGCGGTGCGTCCGGTGAGGTCGGTTCCGGCGGGTCCGGCGGGTCCGGCGGGGGTGTCACCACGGGGAGTGGGGCTCGTCATGGCCGGAAACGTAAGGGTGCGGCGGGCGGGGTTCCCATGTGTGGGGGCCACATAACCGGGGAGCGCGTCATGTGGATGGGTGCGCCCGTGCGGGTACGATCCCGGTGACCCACGTCACGTCCGGCGGGCCGCGAGCTGTGCTACCTTGCGAACAGCACGTGTGTACGCCGCCTTCTGCGGCGCCGGTGCCGATCTTCTTTTCTTCCGCCTCTGTGAGGCTCCCGCAGCTTTGATGCTCCCGCGTTTCGCCGAAGCTCTTAGCCGCGATTCTTCCTTCCGCCCGACGTACGGGACGTGAACACACACCGTCCTGCCGGGCCCCTCATTCGCATGTCCGCGAAAGGACCCCATCATGAGTACCGCAACCATCACCCGGAACAAGACCACCACCCCGAACAGGGACACCACCCCGAACAGGGGTACCACCGACGCTCCCGCCGTCGCCGCCTCCGGCATCCTCGACGTGAGCCACAACGCCAACGGCCATCTCCGTACCGGAGATTGCCTCCCCACCCCGAACGACGTGCAGGTTCCCTCTGCCCTCATCCGCCGACTCGGCCTGCGTGCGGGCGATGTGGTGCAGGGCGAGTGCGGACGGGCCCGCACGCTGACCTCGGTCGAGCGCGTCAACGGGCACTCGGCCGAGGCGCTGCACCGGCGCGCACGGTTCGGCGACCTCACCCCGCTGCATCCCCGCGAGCGGCTGCGTCTGGAGACGCCGGGCACGGGCGGCGGCAGTGTCGCCACCCGGCTCATCGACCTCGTCGCCCCCGTCGGCAAGGGCCAGCGCGGCCTCATCGTCGCGCCGCCCCGCACCGGCAAGACCGTCCTGCTCCAGCAGATCGCGGCGGCCGTCAGCGCGAACCACCCCGAGGCCCACCTCATGGTCGTGCTGCTCGACGAACGGCCCGAAGAGGTCACGGACATGAAGCGTTCCGTACGGGGTGAAGTGCTCGCCTCGACCTTCGACCGGCCCGCCAAGCAGCACATCGCCCTGGCCGAACTCGCCGTCGAGCGCGCCAAGCGCCTCACCGAGGAGGGCAAGGACGTCGTGATGCTCTTCGACTCCCTCACCCGGCTCTGCCGCGCGTACAACAACGCGGCGTCCAGTGGTGGCCGCACCCTCTCCGGAGGGGTCGACGCCGCCGCCATCCAGGGCCCCAAGCGCCTCTTCGGTGCCGCGCGGTGCGCGGAGGAGGGCGGGTCCCTGACCATGCTCGCCACCGTGCTCGTGGAGACCGGATCGCGCGCCGACGACTACTACTTCGAGGAGCTCAAGGGCACCGGCAACATGGAGCTCCGCCTCGACCGGGGCATGGCCGAACGCCGGGTCTTCCCCGCCGTCGACGTCACCCCTTCCGGCACACGCCGTGACGAACTCCTGGTGCCCGCCGACGAGTTGACCGCCGTACGCGGACTGCGGCGGGCCCTGCACGGCAGGGACCCGCAGAGCAACCTGGAGGCGCTGATCGAGCGCCTGCGCAAGACCCCGGACAACGTGGCCTTCCTGCGCCAGGTGCAGCAGACCGTGCCCGGCGCCGGGTCCGCCAAGGTCAACGGCGGCTGAGGCGTGGCCTCACGGGCGCGTGACGTGCACCCGGTAGCGCCCCTGCTCGTCGATGTCCGTCACCGTGATCCGTACGCCCGTCTTCTTGTCCGTGAAGGTCTGTCCGGGCTCGTAGGTCGCGTCGGAGAGCTCCGCGTGGACGTTCGGCCGGCGCGTGCAGCCGCCGCTGTCCTTCGTGGAGTCGGCGACCGTGATCGGGCCGTGGCCGGTGTCGATCTCCGCGTCCACCCGGTAGATCAGGACACCCGGCTTGCAGATCGCCTCGTCGTTGCCGCCGCGGGTGCGCACCTCGACGGCGTACCCCGTCCGCTCGCTCAGGGGCACGAAGGCGAGCTTGGTGCCGCCCTCCGTCGGCAGCGGGCTCAGTGTGTGCTCGGTGGTGCCGGGGTTCGACGCGCAGCTGACCTGGTCGTCGCCGAGCCAGCCGAGCTTCCACTTGTGCCAGGCCACCAGGTCGTTGTTGGCGCCCCAGTCCTCGCTCATGATGTCCCAGTGGCCGACCGCGCCGCCGCCCTCCTGCGTGTAGAGGTCGGGCAGGCCGAAGACGTGGCCGTTCTCGTGGGGGAGCACGCGGTAGCCGGTCTCGCGGTAGCTGCCCGAGCCGTCGTCCTGCCTGCTGTAGACGAAGGACGCGTTCGAGACGGGGACGCCGTCCGCGACGGGGGCCTCGGTGTTGCCGGCGAAGGTCACCGAGAGGACCGTGTCGAGGGCGGAAGGGCCCGCGTTCGGCGTGATGAGGATGTTCACCAGGTCGTAGTCCCGGAAGTCCACGTCCGGGTCGGCCGCCGCCACGATGTCCGTGACCAGCTCGCGGTAGCCGGGGTCGAAGGGGGCGCCGCGCTCTATCCCGTACTCCTTGAAGCTCTTGGGCATCCGCAGCCAGTCGGGGACCGGGGACTCGGGGCGGTAGTCGAGCCGTCCGTAGGAGCTGGTGCGAAACCAGTCCGACGTCTGCGGGAAGAACTCCGCGAGGCGGTCGAGCGCGGGGCCGTCGCCGGGGGCGTCGGAGAAGTCGACCATGAGGTTGAGGGCCCGGACGGTGCCGGTGGAGCGGGAGTAGCCGGTGGGGGTGGGCATGCCCTCCGACATCTGTACGCCCATCGTGCCGCTGATCATGCACGGGTTGAGGGTGGTCGCGCGGGCCAGGGACGAGGGGCCCGCCGCCGTGGGGGACTCCTCCATCAGGCGCCCGGTGCTCGCCGACGTGGTGACCGTGAAAGCAAGGACGGCGCAGGTGGCGAGTGCGGCGCCACGTCGCGCTCCGCATATCTGCTTCCAGGTCGGCTGCTGCATGCGTGGGCCTTCCCCTAGCGGCAGCCGCCGGTCCTGGCTGCACCCTTTCGATCACCCTGTGCCGGTGGATGCGCGGGCGCTCGTTGGGTGCGACCGATCGTGGGTTTCTTGTTCATCTAGGTCTTCATGCGGCTCTTCGCGCAGGTGTGACGCGGGTCACGTGAAGAAAGTGGGGCAGCGGGAAATATCCGGGGACTGTCTCCCCGTTTAGACCTGTGTCCGAGCGAAACGGGGAGTGATTCCCCGCATCGCGCATCCGAGGCTCCGGCACCGTCCGGAGGCTCGACCGCAGACTTGAGGAGAGTCGTCGTGGAAACCGCCACCGCCGCGCAGCGCCGCACGTCCCGCCCGCGGGCCGACGCCCTGCGCAACCGGGAGCGGATCGTCGCCGCCGCACGCGAGATGTTCGTCGAGTTCGGCCCCGATGTGCCGCTCGACGAGGTCGCGCGCCGCGCAGGCGTCGGCAACGCCACGGTCTACCGGCACTTCTCCGACCGTTCCGAACTGGTCCACCAGGTCGTCCTGATGGTCACCGACCGCGTCTCGGCCCACGCCGAGGCGGCCATCGTGGCCGCGGACGCCGACCCGAGTGTCGCGTTCGACGTCCTGCGCCGGTTCGTCCATGCCTCCGCCGACGAGCGCATCGGTGCCCTGTGCCCGATCCTCCAGGCGGCCTTCGACCCCGATCACCCGGATCTGGTCGATGCCCGTGAGCGGCTCGAAGCCGTGATCGACGGGCTCATGCAACGGGCGCGCGCGGCCGGGCAGCTGCGCACCGACATCGCCGTCGGGGACCTGATGGTCGCCCTCTCCCAGCTCACGAGGCCGCTGCCCGGCACGGCGTGCCCGAACATGGACCGTTTCGTCCACCGTCATCTGCAGCTGTTCCTCGACGGCCTGATGGCGCCGGCCCGCTCCGAGCTGCCCGGTGAGGCGGCGACCTTGGAGGACCTCCGCCAGTCCTGAGCCCGCCTGACCCGGGCCGCTCGAACGCATCGCTTTCCGTCACTTTTTCACCACACGTACCGCTAGGTGGCTACTCCCATGTCAGAAACAGATCCCAGGCGCTGGAAAGCGCTGATCTTCATCGCGCTCGCGCAGCTGATGGTCGTCCTCGACGCGACCATCGTGAACATCGCGCTGCCCTCCGCCCAACAGGACCTGGGCATCTCGGACGGCAACCGCCAGTGGGTCATCACGGCCTACGCCCTGGCCTTCGGTGGTCTGCTGCTCTTCGGTGGCCGCATAGCCGACCTCTGGGGCCGCAAGCGCACCTTCGTGACCGGCCTGATCGGTTTCGCCGCGGCCTCCGCGCTCGGCGGCGCGGCCACCGGCGAGGCCATGATGCTGGGCGCCCGCGCCCTGCAGGGTGTGTTCGGCGCACTGCTCGCGCCCGCCGCCCTCTCGCTGCTCGCCGTGATGTTCACCGATGCCAAGGAGCGCGCCAAGGCGTTCGGCATCTACGGTGCGATCGCCGGTGGTGGTGGCGCCGTGGGCCTGATCCTCGGCGGCTTCCTCACCGAGTACCTGAACTGGCGCTGGACGTTCTTCGTGAACATCCCGTTCGCCGCCGTCGCCGCGATCGGTGCCTACTTCGTCATCCGTGAGCCGGCCGGCGCCCGCAACCGCTCGCCGCTCGACATCCCGGGTGTGGTCCTGTCCACCCTCGGTCTGGTCTCCCTCGTCTACGGCTTCACGCGCGCCGAGTCGGCCGGCTGGTCGGACTCCCTGACGATCGGCATGTTCGTCGGCTCCGCCGTCCTGCTCGCCGCGTTCGTCCTCACCGAGGCGAAGGTCAAGTCGCCGCTGCTCCCGCTGCGCGTCCTGACCGAGCGCAACCGCGGTGGCGTCTACCTCTCGCTCGGCCTCGCGATCATCGCGATGTTCGGCCTGTTCCTCTTCCTCACGTACTACCTGCAGATCGTCAAGGGCTTCTCGCCGGTCAAGACCGGCTTCGCGTTCCTGCCGATGATCGTCGGCATGATCACGGGCTCCACGCAGATCGGCGCCCGCCTGATGACCCGCGTCGCGCCGCGCCTCCTGATGGGTCCGGGCTTCGTGGTCGCGGCGATCGGCATGCTGCTCCTGACGCAGCTGGAGATCGGCACCTCGTACGCCGGTCTGATCCTGCCCGCGCAGCTGCTGCTCGGCCTCGGCATGGGTACGGCGTTCATGCCCGCCATGTCGCTGGCCACGCACGGTGTGGAGCCGCGTGACTCGGGTGTCGCCTCCGCGATGGTCAACACCTCGCAGCAGGTCGGCGGCGCCATCGGCACCGCTCTCCTGAACACCATCGCCGCCTCCGCCACGACCGCGTACATCGCGGACCACGCGGCGGGTGCGACGACTCCCGCGGCCCAGAAGCTGGTCCAGGCGCAGGCCATGGTCGAGGGCTACACCAGCGCGATCTGGTGGGCCGTCGGCATCCTGGCCGCCGCCGCGGCGATCGCCTTCGCCCTGATCAACACCGGCGCCCAGAGCGGCGCTCCGGCCGCCTCGGGCTCCGGTGACGGCGAGGGCGTCGAGGACGAGATCAGGATTCCGGTGGTCGCGCACTGACCCCGGTGGCTCAGGGGGAGGCGGCCTAGCGGAGCCAGGGCAGGTCCGCTCCCGCCTCCTTCGGCTGAAGTCCCTCGGCGACGATCACCATGATCTCGCCGAGGGATTTCTGCTGTTCCGGGGTGAGCCGGTCGAAGAGTGCCTGGCGCACCGCGGTGACATGGCCGGGCGCGGTCCTGCGCAGGACCTCGTACCCGTCGTCGGTGAGGATCGCGAACTGGCCGCGCTTGTCGGAGGGGCAGTCCTCGCGGCGCACCCAGCCGTTCTTCTCCAGGCGCGCGACGGCGTGCGAGAGACGGGACCGGGTGATCTTGGTGTTCCTGGCCAGCTCCGTCATGCGCATGCGGCGCCGCGGGGCGACGGAGAGCTGGACCAGGAGGCCGTAGTAGATGTGCGGCATGCCGGCGTCACGCTGCAACTGGCGGTCGAGGTGATCCTCCAGGAGCGTGGTGGCCTGCAGATACGCGAGCCAGGTGCGCTGTTCCTCGTCGTCGAGCCAGCGCGGTTCCCCGTCGGGAAGGTCGGGGGAAGAAGTGGGTGCCGTGTCCATGTACTCCACTGTACGCAGCCCTTCCTTGAAAGTTAAACAATAGGGGAGTAGGGTCATCGTCGAGAAAGCTTGAGAGTTAAAGCAAAAGCCACCGTGTGTGAGTGAACCGTTCCCCGTACGTCCTCGGAGGTGCCGCCATGACCGCGACCCAGGAGCGCATGCCCGCCCTGTATCTCAGCCACGGCGCGCCGCCGCTGGCCGACGACGCGCTCTGGCCGGACCAGCTCCGTGCCTGGTCGGCGGGGCTGCCGCGCCCCAAGGCCATCCTCATGGTCTCCGCCCACTGGGAGGAGGCCCCGCTCGCGCTCGGCGCGACCGGGACGACCCCGCTGGTCTACGACTTCTGGGGCTTCCCCGAGCACTACTACCAGGTCACGTACGCCGCCCCGGGCGCCCCCCAACTGGCCGATTCCGTACGCAAACTGCTGCGCGGGGCGGGTACGCCGGTGCAGGACATCCCGGATCGCGGGCTCGACCACGGAGCGTATGTCCCGCTCGTCGAGATGTATCCCGACGCGGACGTCCCCGTGCTCCAGATCTCCCTGCCGACCCTCGACCCGGGCCGCCTCCTCGACATCGGCCGCAAGCTCGCGCCGCTGCGGGACGAGGGCGTGCTGATCGTCGGCAGCGGCTTCTTCACGCACAATCTGGCCGCGCTGCGCCAACTGGACCGCGGTGTGCCGTCGTGGTCCGTGGAGTTCGACGCATGGGGGCACGAGGCGCTCGACGCGGGCGACATCGACGCTCTCCTCGACTTCCGGCACAAGTCTCCGGCGGGCGAGCTCGCACATCCGCGCACGGAGCACTTCGCGCCCCTGTTCGTGACGCTGGGGGCCGCGGAGGCCGCGGGGGACCTCGGCGGGCAGCGCAGTGTGATCGACGGGTTCTGGATGGGGCTCGCGAAGAGGTCCGTGCAGTTCGGCTGACCGCTTTCAGCTGACCGCTCTAGGCGAGCGGTTCGCTGATCTCGATGGCGCGCAGGGCCGCCGTCAGGGCGAGCTCGTCGCCCACGTCCAGCGCCGTGTCGGCGAACTTGATGACGTGCTCGTCGCCGTGAGCCAGGGCCCGCTCGAAGACCTCCTCGGGGGCGAAGGTGCCGGGCGCGGTGTACGTGACCGGGGCGTCGGGGGCGTACATCGAGGTCACGGCCGCCGACGCCGTCCAGGCCGCGTGCAGGCTCGGCGCCCACAGGGTGCGGGGCAGCGCGGGAAGCGCCCGCAGCACGGCGTTGGGCGCCGTCGACGCGTGCACCAGCATCGTCGCCTCGCCGTGGCCGTGCGTGGCGTACCGGTGGGTCGCCGCCCGCACCAGCTCGGTGAGCCCGCGGCGCGCCTCGTCCGGATCCGTCACGGTGGCCGCCCACGCGGGCAGGCCCACGACCCGGCCCAGCCTTGCCGGGAAGCCGCCGCTGTCCCTGTCCGGGATCGGCTCTACGGCGTCCAGGGCGGCGGCCGCGGTGCCGGTGCCCGGCGGCAGGAGCGCGATGCCGGTGACGGGGTGGTGGCGGGCGGCCCAGTAGCCGAGGCCGTGCGCGAGTTCGGTGACGCGGGGTCCGGTCTCCTCGCCGGACAGGAGCGTGCGCACCGCGTGGCCGACGCGGATCACCGGGTGCGTGGAACCGCCGTACAGGCCCGGCAGCAGGCGCGGCCACCAGGCGGCGAGCACCTCGCGCCACGGGCGTTCACCGACCTGCCGGCCGAAGTACGCAATCCAGTCCGCCGCCCGGCGCGGATCGCCGAGGGCCTCGCGCCAGTTGTCGGCGGTGATTGTTCCGACCGAGCCCGGGTACTCCTCCAACTTCGGCGCGTACAGCTCGAGCCAGCGGTGGACGGCACCGGAGTGGCCGTGCGCGGCGAGCGCCTCGACGGCCATCGGGGCGTGGTTGGTGAGCCGTCCGAGCCGCTCGGGGCCCGAGGCGTGCAGGCGCTGCAGGGCCTCGTCGAGGGTGCCGGTGGTGTCGGCTGCGGCGTCGGCTCTGCTGTCTGCGGTGGCGTCCATGGCGGCACGGTAGGCGGGTCCGGGCGCGGGCGTAACGGCCTTGCGGCCTAGGTCAGGCCTAGGTCAGGGCTTAGGGCGGGCCGGGTCGGGACCTAGGACCCGCTTCGGTGCCGGGGGCCGAGGGGACGCTCGTACCAGGCGACGTCCCAGTAGCGGCCGAACTTGCGGCCCACCTCGCGGTACGTGCCGACGTGCCGGAAGCCGAAACGTTCGTGGAGGCGGCCGGAAGCGACGTTCGGCTGGGCGATCCCGGCGTAGGCGCGATGCAGGTCCTCGCCCTCGAGGGCCTCGAAGAGCGCCTTGTAGAGCAGGGTGCCGATGCCGCGGCCCGCGGCATCCGGCGCGCAGTACACGCTCACTTCCACCGAGGTGGCGTACGCGGGCTTGACCCGGAAAGGAGAACTCGTGACGTACCCGAGGATCAGGCCGGAATCCCGCTCCTGGGCAACCAAGAGGCGGTGGGGGCCGTCTTCAGGGTGGGAGAGCAGCCAAGGGCGGCGCTCTTCCGGCAGAAAGACGGCCGTGTCGAAGGTGATCGCCGTCTCGCGTACGTAGTGGTTGTAGATGGCGGTCAGGGCCTCCAGATCGGCCTCCGAGCCCGGCCTGACCTGCACCTCGTCACGCTCCGACGACATCCCGCCTCCCTTTGTGGCGGCACAGGGTACTGCAACGTCAGGAAAATAGTTACGCGGCTTGGGAATTCTGTCCGGATTCCAGTCGTTGTTTCCATCGGAAGCAGGGCACCCGCGAGGGTGTGGTTTCCACCACAGAGGCCCGTGAAAAGGGCCGACCAGGACCTCCACACGCAAGGGAGCACGCATGGCAACCCGTGCCGTCGCCCGTCGTAAGTCCGCCTCCTCCGGCGAGACCGACGCGGCACGCAGTGTTCGCGCCGTAGGCGGGGAGATCGCCGACCGCGACCTGGTCGGCATGTACCTCGACGAGATCGCGCGTACGCCGCTGCTCGACGCCGCTAAGGAAGTCGAGCTGTCCCAGATCATCGAGGCCGGTGTGTATGCCCGGAAGATACTCGACGGCGACGTCGAGGACTCCGTCCCCGGCGCCTCCGCGTCCCGCGAGGAGCTCGAGGCGCTCGTCGCCGACGGCGAGCGGGCCAAGGACGTCTTCATCCGGTCGAACCTGCGTCTGGTCGTCGCCGTAGCTCGCCGCTATCCGCGCAGTGGTCTGCCGCTGCTCGACCTGATCCAGGAGGGGAACGCGGGCCTGGTCCGCGCGGTCGAGAAGTTCGACTACGCCAAGGGTTTCAAGTTCTCCACGTACGCCACGTGGTGGATCCGCCAGGCAATCACGCGCTCCATAGCCGACCAGTCCCGCACGATCCGGCTGCCCGTCCACCTGGTGGAGGAGCTCGGCCGCATCCGCCGGGTCATGCGCGAGTTCAACCGCAAGAACGGACGCGATCCCGAGCCGGAAGAGGTCGCGGCGGAGCTGGACACCACGCCCGCGCGTGTCACGGACGTCCTGGACTGGGCCCGTGACCCGGTCTCGCTCAACATGGGCGTGGACGACAACGGGGACACGCAGTTCGGTGACCTCCTCGAGGACACCTCCGCGGTCTCGCCCGAGCAGTCCGTCCTGACCCTGCTGCGCAGCGAGGAGCTGGACGATCTGATCGGCCGCCTCGACCAGCGCACGGCCTCCATCATCAAGATGCGGTACGGCATCGAGGACGGTCGCGAGCGGACGCTGACGGAGGTGGGCAAGCAGCATGGTCTGACGCGGGAGCGGATTCGCCAGATCGAGAAGCATGCGTTGCTCGAGCTGAAGAAGTTGGCTCGGGACACGGGCTTCGACGCGGCCGCCTGAGCGGCGCGCAAGGCCGCCCCTTAACTGAGCCCCGGCGCCATCCCCCCCGGCACCGGGGCTCACCCCTACCCGGGCTGGCGAACCCGTTGCCCGGCGCACGGTCCTCCCCGCTCCGCGCGGAAGCGACGGGCCGCATGCCCGGCTTACCGGGTTCCCCGAGCTCCGCGCAGACCTGACCCGCGCTCCGGGCGGATGCCCCCCACCCGCCCACCCATCACCCCGGTTGCCTTCCTCGGCCACCCCGGGGTGTCCGTCGCCCTGCGCCACCCGCCCCGTCCCGGGGCTCACTCCTGTCCGGGGGCGGCGGGGCGCCTGCTCGGCGTACCGGCCTCCCCGCGCTCCGCGCAAACCTGAACCGCGCTCCGCGCGGATATCTCCCGCCCGCCCACCCATCACCCGGGGGTCTTCGCCCGCACTCTCGTTACTCCCGGGCAATCGGGTGGGTGGGTGGGAAAAATCCGCGCGGAGCGCGGCTCAGGATCGGCCCCCACGGTCTGCAGGCGCCGGCACGAGGCGGCCGTGAGGCTGGACCGCGGGGCGGCCCTGGGGCATGGGCCAAGGCCGTGGGCGGCATCGGGACCGGTCAGGGAGACGACGCTCGCGTCAAGCGGGAGCCCAAGGCCCGGAGGGTAGTTACCAGTTCCGGTGGGCCGTGGGCCACGAAATCGCAGCCCGCAGTAGCCAGCCGCACCGCGAGCCATTCGATGGAGTCCGTCACCTCCGAGCGGAGCCGGCACCTCGTGGGCGAAAGGGGCTCCGGCGTACCCAGCGCCGAGGGGAACGCCCCGGCGACGGCCTCCGCGGACGCCTCGAACGTCACGTCGACCGCGTACGAAGGCTGACTCCGCCACATCGACCGGCGGATGAACTCCGCCGCGTCCCCCGCGGGCAGCTCCCGCGGCACGAAGCGCGCCCCGGTCGCGAAGGGCGACGACACCCGGTCCACCCGGAACGTACGCCAGTCGTCCCGGTCGATGTCGTACGCGACCAGGTACCAGCGGCGCCCCGTCGACACCAGCCGGTGCGGCTCCGTCAGCCGGCGGGACTCCGTGCCGTCACCGGAGCGGTACGCGAAGCGCAGCCGCTCCTGGCCCGCCGCCGCGGACGCCATGACCGTAAGCGTCTCGGGCGCGATGCTCGCGCCGTCGCCGCTGGTCAGCGGGGTCGTCGCGATCTGGAGGGTCTGGACCCGGTGGCGCAGGCGCGACGGCAGGACCTGTTCCAGCTTCGCCAGGGCCCGGACCGACGCCTCCTCCACCCCCTCCACCGCATGCCCCGCCCCGGCCCGCAGCCCCACCGCGATCGCCACCGCCTCCTCGTCGTCCAGGACGAGCGGCGGCATCGCCTTCCCTGCGACGAGGCGGTAGCCACCGGTCGCCCCCTGGCTGGCCTGCACCGGATAGCCGAGGTCCCGCAGCCGGTCGATGTCGCGCCGCACCGTACGACGGCTGACGCCGAGCCGCTCCGACAGCTCCCCGCCCGGCCACTCGCGCGGGGTCTGGAGGAGGGAGAGAAGCTGCAGCAGCCGAGCCGGAGTGTCCATACCCCCGGACCCGGTGCCAGACCCAGCGCCGGAGTCGGACTTGTCCGAGGGTGTGCCCGAGCTCGTACCCGAAGTCGTACCCGAGGTCGTACCCGAAGTTCGTGTCATGTTTTTCAAGGTGCCGCCCATCTAGGACAAGCTATGGCCTATATGACTTCTAGTCTCCTCCCATGACTTACAGCAGCCCTGCCACCACACCCCCCGGATCGGACGCCGCCGCAGCCGACCGGCGCCGCTGGTTCGCCCTCGCCATCGTGATGACGGCGGCCTTCATGGACCTCGTCGACGTCACCATCGTCAACATCGCGATCCCGTCCATCCAGGAGGAGGCAGGCGCCTCGTACAGCCAGATCCAGTGGATCACCGCGGGCTACGCGCTCGCGTTCGCCGCCGGGCTCATCACCGGCGGGCGGCTCGGTGACATCCACGGGCGCAAGCGGATGTTCCTGATAGGGATCGGCGGCTTCACCCTCGCCTCCGCGCTCTGCGGGTTCGCCGCGAACCCGGAGATGCTGGTCGCGTCCCGCATCCTGCAGGGCGGCATGGCCGCGATGATGGTGCCGCAGGTCCTGTCGATCGTGCACGCCACGTTCCCCGCGCACGAGCGGGGCAAGGTCTTCGGGCTCTTCGGGATGATCGTGGGGCTCGGCGCCGTATCGGGGCCGCTGCTCGGCGCGCTGCTGACCCAGTGGAACCTGTTCGGTCTCGAATGGCGGCCGATCTTCCTCATCAACCTGCCCGTCGGCATCGCGGGTCTGATCCTCGGCAGCAAGTTCATCACCGAGTCCAAGGCGCCGAAGGCCCTCAAGCTCGACCTCGTCGGCGTCGTCCTCGTCACGCTCGGCCTGCTGATGGTGCTCTACCCGCTCACCCGCGGGCAGGAGCTGGACTGGCCGCTGTGGGGCCACGCCATGATGGTCGGCGGACTCCTCGTCTTCGTTGCGCTCATCGCGTACGAGAAGGCGAAGGCGGCCAAGGACGGTTCGCCGCTCGTGGAGCTGTCGCTGTTCAGAGTGAAGAGCTTCGCCGCGGGCATCGCGGTGCAGACCGTGTTCGGTGTCGCGATGGGCATCTTCTTCCTGGTCTGGACGGTCTACATGCAGACGGGACTCGGCTGGAGCGCCCTGCGGGCGGGCACGACCGGGGTGCCGTTCTCGATCGCCGTCTCGGTGGCGGCCGGCATGTCCGTGCAGAAGCTCGTGCCGCGCTTCGGACGCAAGGTGCTGCAGGGCGGCGCGCTCGTCATGGCCGCCGGAGTGCTGCTCTACATCTGGGAGGCGGACCGGTACGGCGCGGGCATCGCGTCCTGGCAGATGGCGCTGCCGCTGGTCGTGATGGGCGCGGGCATGGGATTCATCGTGGCGCCGCTGACCGACGCCATCCTGTCGGACGTGCCGCGTGAGCACTCCGGGTCGGCATCCGGGCTGCTCAACACCGTGCAGCAGATGGGTACGGCGCTGGGGCTCGGCCTGGTCTCGGTGGTGTTCTTCGGCGTGATCAACGAGAAGGCGGCGCGGAGCGAGATGCCCATGGAGATCGTGGGCGCGTTCCAGAACTCGCTGTGGTGGGTCGTCGGCGTACTCGTCGCCATCTTCCTGCTGATGTTCGCCCTGCCGTCGAAGCCGCGGCAGCACGTGGAGGGCGGCGACGTCGGCCATGACGGCGGCGGCGAGGACGCGGTTCTCGATGCCTCCGGTGACGAACTCGATGCCCCCGGTGACGAACTCGGCGAGCGGGAGCCCGCGTTGACCTCCTGAGCGCGGTAGCGACGGGGTGCGGCCCGGTGGAGCGACGAGCTCCACCCGGGCCGTTTTCGCGGCCCGAGAAGTCCGTTTGTGTCCGTGCGGAGTCCGAACCTGTGGACTTTGCGGCGAAGCAGTCGTACTCTGCAAGGGAAACCACACACTCGGGCATGCGGCGGAGGCAGACGGACATGTACGCACCGGAGCGGCAGCAGGAGATCCTGCGGCTCGCACGCGACGGCGGCCGGGTCGACGTCCTGTCGCTCGCCGAGGAGTTCCAGGTCACCGCCGAGACCATCCGGCGCGACCTGAAGGCCCTCGACCGGGCCGGGCTCGTCCGCCGCGTGCACGGCGGTGCCATACCGGCCGGACGCCTCGACTTCGAGCCCGACCTCGCCGAGCGCGAGGGGACGGCCGCCGACGAGAAGGACCGCATCGCCCACGCCGCCCTCGCCGAGCTGCCCGCCGAAGGCAGTGTCATCCTCGACGCCGGTTCGACCGTCGCCCGTCTCGCGGCCTCCCTGCCGCTGGACGCGACGTTCACCGTCGTCACGCACGGCCTCCCCACGGCCGCCCGCCTCGCCGACCACCCCGGCATCCAGCTCCACCTCATCGGGGGCCGCGTCCGCAGCCGTACGCGCGCCGCCGTCGACGCGTGGGCGCTGCGGGCGTACGGAGAGATCCGCGCCGACGTCCTCTTCGTCGCCGCGAACGGCTTCTCCGCGCAGTCCGGCCTGACCACCCCCGACCTCGCCGAAGCCGCCGTCAAGCGGGCGGCGATCGGCGCGGCCCGCCGCGTGGTGCTCCTCGCGGACTCCACCAAGCACGGGCAGGAGCACTTCGCGCGCTTCGGCGATCTGGGGGACGTGGATCTGCTGATCACCGACAGCGGCCTCAGCCCCGAGGACGCCGCGGCCATCGAGAGCGGCGGCACGGAGGTGATCCGGGCATGAGCGGCGCGGACACGCCCACGAGCCACACCACGCAGGTCAGCAACGAAACGGTACGTACGCGCATGATCCTCACCGTCACCCCCAACCCCTCCCTCGACCGCACCTACGAGGTCCCCTCGCTGGACCGCGGCGAGGTCATCCGGGCCACCGGTGACCGCATGGACCCGGGCGGCAAGGGCGTCAACGTGTCGAGGGCGGTCGCGGCGGCGGGCGCGGTGACGCTCGCGGTCCTGCCGCTCGGCGGCGCGCCCGGCGCACTCGTGGCCCAACTCCTCGACGAGCAGGGCATTCAGGTCGCGCCGGTCCCGGTCGCGGGCCAGACCCGCTCCAACATCGCGGTGGCCGAACCGGACGGAACCCTCACCAAGATCAACGCAGCCGGGCCCGAACTGAGCGCGGCCGAGGCCGAGTCGCTGCTCTCCACCGTGCGGGAGCGTTCGGTGGGCGCCGACTGGATCGCCTGCTGCGGCAGCCTGCCCCGCGGCCTCGCCCCCTCCTGGTACGCCGACCTGGTGGCCCGCGCGCACGCCGCCGGTGCCCGCATCGCCCTCGACACCTCGGGCCCCGCCCTGCTCGCCGCCCTCGCCGAACGTCCCGACGTCGTCAAGCCCAACGTGGAGGAGCTCGCCGAAGCCGTGGGCTGTCCCCTGGCGACCGTCGGCGACGCGGTCAAGGCGGCCGAGGAACTGCGGCAGCTCGGTGCGCGGGCCGTGCTCGCCAGCCTCGGCGCGGACGGCCAGCTCCTGGTGGACGACTCGGGCGCGTACTTCGCCTCCGCGCCGGTCGACGCCGTACGCAGCAACGTCGGAGCCGGTGACTCGTCCCTGGCCGGTTTCCTCGTCGCGGGCGGCACCGGCGTCACCGCCCTCGCCTCGGCCGTGGCGCACGGTGCGGCGGCGGTCCAGCTCCCCGGCAGCGCGATGCCGACCCCCGCCGACCTCGCGCCCGACGCCGTCACCGTCACGTCGGAGGTCCCCCTGGACCACGTACTGACGGAGCCGGCGTCATGACGTCCCGAACCCCCCGCAGCATCCCCGTCCCCACCCGCAGCACCCCCGTCCCCACCCCCGCCCTCCGGGCGATACGCGTGCGAAGGAGCCCGCGATGAGCGAGATGATCACCGCGGAACTGGTCGACCTCGAAATCGACCGGTCCGCCACAACCAAGGAAGCGGCGGCCCGTGCCCTCGCCGAGCGCATGGTGGCCCTGGGCCGGGTGACCGATCTGGACGGGTTCCTCGCCGACGTGGCGGCCCGCGAGGCGCAGATGCCGACCGGCCTCGACGGCGGCATCGGCATCCCGCACTGCCGCAGCGCCCACGTCACCGAGCCGACGCTGGCCTTCGGCCGCTCGGCCGAAGGCATCGACTTCGGGGCGCCGGACGGCCCCGCCGACCTGATCTTCCTGATCGCGGCCCCTGCGGGCGCGGACGACGCCCACCTGACGATTCTCTCCTCGCTGGCACGGCAGTTGATGGACGAGGAGTTCACGGGCGCGCTGCGGGCCGCCGCGGACGCGCAAACGGCGACCGACTTGATTCGGGGTCATGGGCGAGTGGGCGGGGAAGAAACCGCGCGCAGCGCGGCGGCAGAAGCCACCGACCCGCGGCCGGAGAACGACTCACCCCCGGCGGAGCCGTTCCGCATCGTCGCCGTCACCTCCTGCCCGACGGGCATCGCACACACGTACATGGCAGCGGAGTCCCTCGAGAACGCCGCCCGCGAGGCAGGCGTGGAGCTCACGGTCGAGACCCAGGGCTCAGCAGGCTTCACCCGCCTCGACCCGGCCGTCGTCGCCGCCGCGGACGCGGTGATCTTCGCGCACGACGTCCCCGTACGGGACAAGGACCGGTTCGGCGGGAAGCCCACCGTCGACGTCGGGGTGAAGGCAGGCATCAGCAGGCCCGCCGAGCTCATCGCCGAGGTGCGGGCGAAGGCGGCCCGCGGCGAGATCACCGCGGACGTCGGAGCGAGCCCCGTCGACAACGCCGGTGACAGCGGTGACGGTTACGGCACCAAGCTGCGCAAGTGGCTGATGTCCGGCGTCAGTTACATGGTCCCGTTCGTCGCGGCCGGCGGCCTCCTCATCGCACTCGGCTTCGCCATCGGCGGCTGGAAGATCGACAAGGCGCCGTCCGTCGCCGAGCACTTCGTGTGGACGGACACCACCAGCTGGGCCGCGCTCCTCTTTCAGATCGGCGGGCTCGCCTTCGCCTTCCTGGTGCCGGTCCTCGCGGGTTACATCGCGTACGGAATGGCCGACCGGCCAGGACTCGTCCCCGGCTTCGTCGGCGGTTCCGTCGCCGTCACGATCAATGCGGGCTTCCTGGGCGGCCTGGCGGCGGGCCTGATCGCGGGTGCGGTCGTCATGGGCATCCAGCGTGTGCGGATCCCGTCCGTCCTGCGCGGGATCATGCCTGTGGTCGTGATCCCGCTGATCTCGTCCGCGGTCGTCGGCTTCCTGATGTTCCTCGTCATCGGGAAGCCCATCGCCGAGCTGCAGAGTGCGCTCACGGACTGGCTGGAGGGCCTGTCCGGCGCCAACGCCATCATCCTCGGCGTCATCCTCGGCCTGATGATGTGCTTCGACCTCGGCGGCCCGCTGAACAAGGTCGCGTACGCCTTCGCCGTCGGCGGCCTCGCCAATCCGACCGAGGGCAGCCTCAAGGTCATGGCCGCGGTGATGGCGGCCGGCATGGTCCCGCCGCTCGCCATGGCCCTGGCCACGACGGTCCGCGGACGCCTCTTCACCAAGACCGAGCGCGAGAACGGCAAGGCGGCCTGGTTCCTCGGTGCCTCCTTCATCACGGAGGGCGCGATCCCGTTCGCCGCTGCCGACCCGCTGCGGGTGATCCCGGCGTCGATGGCGGGCGGCGCGGTCACCGGCGCCCTGTCGATGGCCTTCGGCTGCACGCTGCGGGCCCCGCACGGCGGCATCTTCGTGGTGCCGCTCATCGGGCAGCCGCTGCTGTACCTGGTGGCGATCGCCGCCGGGGTCGGCGTCTCGACCGTGGCGGTCATCCTGCTCAAGGGCGGCCGGAAGACGGCACCTTCGGAGAGCGGTGGCACGGGCGAGGACGCGGCGACGGAGAAGCGGGTGCCGGCGGCCGTCTGAGCCCGGCCGGCACGCGGTCCCGAAAGGTTCGGCCCCTATGCGGGGGGTTGTGCGACATGCGTCACTTCAGGACGTAAGTCCCACAACCCCCTGTCGTAAGCCCTGGATCGTGCTGTCTACTGTGCGGCATGTTCCAGAATGTCTCGATCCTCCAGCAGACAGGCGTGGCCGTCCTGGCCGCGGCGACCGTCGTCTGGGCCGTGGGCCTGGTGCGGGTGATGCGGCGCGACCAGGCCGACGTGGACGTCTGGCGTACGTCCCGGGCGCTGAGTGCGCTGCCCGCGCAGGCGGGCCCGCCGCGCGCCGAGACGGTCGAGCTGACGGCGGACGAGCGCGCCGCCTTCGCGGGCCTGGTACGGCAGTTCGGCGACGGCCGCCCCTGAGCCTCGCCCGGTGCGCGGGCGGCCCCTACTTCGTACGCTGCTGCGGGATGTTCCTGGCGCGCTGCTCCATCGCCGCGCGGGCCGCTTCCTCGGAGGCGTACACCTCGCAGCGGTGCCGCTTGTCGGGGGTGACCGTGTGCTCGACCTCCCAGAGGCTGAGCTCGCTGCCGTCGAAGAGCAGGAACGCGTGCTCGTAGAGCGAGAAGCAGAGGCGTGCCTCGCCGACCAGGCAGGGGCGGCCGAAGGCCTGCGTGATCTGGTGCGCGAACGCCGAGCGCAGTAAACGCTCCAGGTCCTCGCCGGGGCGCCCCTCGCTCACCGAGTTCTCCGCGCGGCGCAGCAGCCGGCGGCCGTGATCCGCGGAGTCGTCCGGCACGTACGTATGACGGGGTTCGTCGGTGACCGGGAGCTGGAGCACGACGGGCTGCTCACAGGCCGTGGAGGGCGTGTCGGGCGGGAGCGGCAGACGCGAGGTGGCGACCCCGGCCTCCTCCTCGTCCGCGTACAGCTCGTACTGGGCGTGGCTGCCGGGGCCCGTGTTGTGCACGAGCTCCCAGAGGGTGAGCGCGCCCGCGTCGGCGAGCAGCCACGTGTGGCGGTAGGTCTCGCGGTGCAGGCCCGCGCTGTGATGCGCGGAGTGCAGCGAACTGTCGTACGCCAGGGCCGAGTCCAGGCGCCCTATCGTGTCGTCCGGCAGGTCGAAGGAGTTCATGGCGCGGCGCAGAAGCCGCTCGAGATGCTCCTGCGGGGAGTGCGGAGAATTCTGCTCGGCAGACTGGGGCTCGTACGCCGTCTCGTACTCGTACGGAACGCTCAAGGTCTCTCCCGGCGTTGCTGCATGTCACCTTGTGAGTGCATACCGTAGCCCCTGGATCGGACATCATGTCCGGGAACTGGAAAACGTACGAGCCGCACGGCAAGTTCCCGTGCGGCTCGCGGTGTTGGGGCTGGTGAGAGGGGCTGGTGGGAGGAGTGGGAGCGGGGGCCGGGATCAGCCCGCGCTGCCCGCCGTCCACTCGCTCCAGGACATGTTCCAGCCGTTCAGGCCGTTGTCCGGGGCGATGGTCTCGTCCGGCGATCCCTTGACCGTCACGATGTCCCCGATGAGGGAGTTCTCGTAGAACCACGCGCCCGGCGTGCTGGAGTCGCCGGCGCCCTGCGCGTCCTGCAGTCCGACGCAGCCGTGGCTGGTGTTGGCGCTGCCGAAGATCGAGGGCGAGCCCCAGTAGTTGCCGTGGATGAAGGTGCCGGACGACGACAGGCGCATCGCGTGCGGGACGTCCTTGATGTCGTACTCACCGCCGAAGCCGACCGTGTCGCCGTTCATACGGGTCTGGGTGAACTTCTCGGAGATCACCATCTTCCCGTTGTACGTCGGGTTCGAGGGGCTGCCCGCGGAGATCGGGATGGTCTTGATGACCTTGCCGTCGCGCTCGACCGTCATCTTCTTGGTCTTCACGTCGACCGTGGAGACCTGCGCGCGGCCCACGGTGAAGCTGACCGTCTTGTTCTGTACGCCGGTGGCGCCGTCCGCGCCCTTCACGCCCTCCAGGTCGATCTTCATGGTGACCTTGGAGCCGGCCTTCCAGTACTCCTCGGGCCTGAAGTCCAGGCGCTGGTCGCCGAACCAGTGGCCCACGACCTTCTGGCCGCTGTCGGTGGTGACCTTGATGTGCGCCTTGACGGACTGCTTCTCGGTGATCGCCTTGTCGAAGTTGAAGGAGACCGGCATGCCGACGCCGACCTTCGTGCCGCCGTCGGGGGTGTAACTGCCGATGAAGCTGTTGGCCTTGGAGACGGTGGTGAAGATCGCGTTCTCCGTCGCCTCCTTGCCCTTGGTGTCCTTGGCGTTGGCCTCGATCTTGTACTTCATGCCGCGCTCCAGCTGGGCCTTGGGCTTCCAGCTGGTGCCGTCGGCGGAGAGCGTGCCGTCGACCGCCGCCCCGGTGGAGACCAGGGTCATCTTCACCTCGGTCAGCTTGCCGCCCTCGACCTTGACGCCGGTGGCGTTGATGGAGGCCCCGGTCGAGCCGTCCTTCGCCGAGATGGTGATGTCGGCGCCCTGGTTCTTGGCCTTGCCGTTCTTGCCGTCGCTGTCGCCGTCGGCGTCCGAGTCGCCGCCACAGGCCGTAAGGGCGAGCGCACCGACCGCGGCGAGCGCGGTGGCCGCCAGAAGGGTGCGCCGCCGGGGCTTGGCTATGTGCGACGTTGTCACGGGCTGCTCCATCTTTGTGCGAAGTGCGCGTTCTGATCCAGTAAGGCTTAAGAGCGGCCTACGGGCGGAGAGGTTCCTTCCGCTTGATGTGAGGGCGGGCACATGGACATGGCCGCTCGGCGGTCCAACGGGCCGTGCGCTGAGGTCATTCGGCAGTTACTCGGTCCGCTCGCCGTCGAGGCCGCTGTCGAGTCCGCCGTAAAGGTCCCGGTACGAGGGGAAGTTGCCGCCCGGTGTCTCGACGGACTCCGCGGCCAGGAGCGCCCTGACGATCGCCGCCGTCACCATGTCCGCGCCCGCCGCGAGGATTTCGTTCAGGGCGAGGGGCCGGTCGGCGGCCAGGGGGTGCTCGCCGGTCGCGAGGGCGAAGACGGTGTCCCCGTCGTTGAGGAGATGGACGGGGCGCACGGCGCGCGCCATGCCGTCGTGCGACGTGCCCGCGAGCTTCTGCGCCTGGGCCTTGGTGAGTTCGGCGTCCGTCGCGACCACGGCGAGGGTGGTGTTCAGCGGGGGAGGCCCGCCCTCGGCGGCGGCTTCGGCGAGCCGGCGCGTGGCCTCCTCGTGCACCTCGGGGGCGGGGTAGGCCACCCGCCGCCCCTCGAAGAACCGCCCGTACAGCGCGCCCGTCCCCGCGTCGACCCCCGAGCCCGCCGCGTTCGCCACGACCAGGGCGGCCACGGTGATGCCCGACTCCAGCAGAACGCTCGCGCTGCCGACCCCGCCCTTGACCTTCCCGACCACGGCGCCGGTGCCCGCGCCCACGTTCCCTTCCTCGACGGGCGTGAACGGCTCGCTGCCCGCGGCCGCCTCCACCGCGGCGCGGCCCGTCGTGGCGTCGGGGCGTGCCGTGAAGTCGCCGCCCCGGCCGAGGTCGAAGACACAGGCGGCCGGGACCACGGGGACGACGTGGGAGGGATCGGGGCCGACCCGCACGCCCCGGCCCCGCTCCTCCAGCCACGCCATCACGCCGGTCGCGGAGTCCAGGCCGTACGCGCTGCCGCCGGTCAGCACGACGGCCTCGACGCGCTGGACCAGGTTGCGGGGGTCGAGGGCGTCCGTCTCGCGGGTGCCGGGGCCGCCGCCGCGCACATCCACGGCCGCGACGGCGCCGCCCTCCGGGGCGAGCACGACCGTGGTGCCGGTGAGGTGGCCGACGTGGGTGGGCGCGACGCGGGTGGCATGGCCCACGCGAAGCCCGGCGACATCGGAGAGGGAGTGGGTGCGGGGCCTGGTGGAGGGGTTCGAGGAAGCCATGCCGCCTTGCGTATCACGCGGGGGAGCCCTCGAGGTCCGAACGTCCGAAGGCCCTCTGTACTTCGTGTCTTTGGGCCGGTCGACGCGTGTCCTACGCCTCTGCTCTAGAAGAACCGCGCACGCGACGGTGGATATGTCAGGCCCCGGAGCAAGGTCGGGACCCGTAGCGAACTGGGAACCAACATGACATCGCCTGCCGCCCAAGAAACGCGGACCGCGCCATCGGGCAGTACGTACGACCCCGCGCAGTACCGCCCCGGCAAGACCATCACCGACTGGGAGCCGGAGAACGAGCTCTTCTGGAAGTCCATCGGCAAGAAGGTCGCCGCCCGCAACCTGTGGATCGCCGTCCCCGCGCTCCTTGTCGCGTTCGTCGTCTGGCAGGTGTGGTCGGTCACGGCGACCAACCTCAAGGACGTCGGCTTCGGTTTCTCCACCTCGCAGCTGTTCTGGCTGACGGCCGTCCCCGGCATCACCGGCGGCACGGCGCGCGTCCTCTACACCTTCCTCGGCCCGATGATCGGCCAGCGCCGCTTCACCGCGCTCTCCACGGTCGTCCTGGTCATCCCGCTGATCTGGCTCGGCATCGCGGTGCAGGACCCGAACACGTCGTACGGCGTGATGATCGCCATCGCCGCCCTCTGCGGTGTCGGCGGCGCCAACTTCGCCTCGTCGCTCGCCAACATCGGCTTCTTCTTCCCCAAGCGCGACAAGGGCAACGCCACCGGCATCAACGGCGGCCTCGGCAACCTCGGTGTCTCCGTCGTTCAGCTGGTCACCCCCATCGTCATCACCAGCTCGGTGCTCGCGGTCGGCTCGGCCCAGCACAAGGCGGACGGCACGCCCGTGTGGCTGCAGAACGCCGCGTTCCTGTGGGTGCCCGTCCTGGTGATCCTGGCCGCCGTCGCGTGGTTCGGCCAGAACGACCTGAAGGTCGCCTCCACCCCCTTCAGCCAGCAGAAGATCATCTTCAAGCGCAAGCACAACTGGCTGATGACCTGGCTCTACGTCGGCACGTTCGGGTCCTTCATCGGCTTCGCGGCGGCTCTGCCGATGCTCATCAAGACCACGTTCACGCCCATCGACGCGGCCTACTCCGCGGCCACGTACGCCTGGATGGGCCCGGCCGTGGGCGCGCTCGCCCGCTGGGCCGGCGGCTGGATCGCTGACAAGATCGGCGGCGCGAGGGTCACCATCATCTCGTTCGTCGGCATGGCGCTCTCGATCATCGGCGTCATCAACTTCCTGCCCTCCGGCGGCAGCGACGGCAACTTCTGGGGCTTCTTCGTCTGCTTCCTGTGCGCGTTCTTCTTCTCGGGCATAGGCAACGGCTCGACGTTCCGCCAGATCCCGGTGATCTTCCGGGCCCAGCACCTGAAGGGCCTGACGGAGGGCACCCCCGCCTACACGAAGGCGCTCAAGCAGTCCGAGATGGAGGCCGGTGCCGTCACCGGATTCACCTCCGCCATCGCGGCCTACGGCTTCTTCTTCATCCCGGCGATGTTCGCCAACTTCGCGGTCACCAGCGCGATGTGGGGCTTTGTGGCCTTCTACGCGAGCTGTATCGCGGTCTGCTGGTGGTTCTACGCCCGCAAGGGCGCGGAGTCCCCGAGCTGACGCCCCGAGCGGCGTCGGAACGGTGGGCCGGGTGTGGGAGCACCCGGCCCACCGGCATGCCCGGACGAAATTCTTGTGAATGCTTTCACAAGTGGACTTGGGTCCAAAGTCCTGAGCGAAACACCAGGTCAGTGAGGGTCTCCCTGCGCCTGGGAGCGACGAGAGGGGACCTCCGGCCCTGAAGTGGGGACCATCGCGGAGCCCTTGACCGGCCGGACCGGAGTGCAATGGAGGCAGAGCGAAAAAGCGATTCGGAAGGTGTCGACGATGACTGCTACTCCCGCGGAAACGACCGTGCACGGCCAGGCCTGGGACGGATTCAAGGGCGGCCTGTGGCGGGACGCCGTCGACGTCCGCGACTTCGTGCAGCAGAACTACACCCCGTACGAGGGTGACGGCTCCTTCCTGACCGGCGCGACCGAACGCACCACCCAGGTCTGGCAGAAGCTCCTGGCGATGTTCCCCGCGGAGATCGAGCGCGGCATCCACGACGTGGACGTGAAGACCCCGTCCCGCATCGACGCCTTCAGGCCCGGCTACGTCGACGCCGACCGCGATCTGATCGTCGGCCTCCAGACCGACGCCCCGCTCAAGCGCGCCATCATGCCCAACGGCGGCTGGCGGATGGTCGAGGGCGCGCTCAACGCCTACGGCCACGAGGCCGACCCCGAGGTCAAGGACATCTACACCCACCTCCGCAAGACCCACAACGAAGGTGTCTTCGACGCCTACACGCCCGAGATCCGCGCCTGCCGCTCCTCCGGCATCATCACCGGCCTGCCCGACGCCTACGGCCGAGGCCGCATCATCGGCGACTACCGCCGCGTCGCGCTCTACGGGGTCGACCGCCTCATCGCCGCAAAGGAAGCCGACCGGGACCTCCTCGCCGAGGAATGGGCCACCGAGGACGTCATCCGGGCCCGCGAGGAGACCTCCGAGCAGATCAAGGCGCTTGGCGAGCTGAAGTCCATGGCGATGTCCTACGGGTACGACATCTCCGGGCCCGCCACCACCGGCCGCGAAGCCGTCCAGTGGCTGTACTTCGCCTACCTGGCCGCCGTGAAGGAGCAGAACGGCGCGGCCATGTCGATCGGCCGCATCGACAACTTCCTCGACATCTACCTCCAGCGCGACATCGAGGCCGGCCGCATCACCGAGTCCGAGGCCCAGGAGTTCATCGACGACTTCGTCATCAAGCTCCGCATCGTCCGCTTCCTGCGCACCCCCGAGTACAACGAGGGCTTCTCCGGCGACCCGACCTGGGTCACCTGGTCCATGGCCGGCATCGGTGAGGACGGCCGTCCGCTCGTCTCCCGCACCACGTTCCGTGCCCTGCAGACCCTCTACAACCTGGGCCCCGCCCCCGAGCCGAACCTGACGGTCTTCTGGGCCCGCGAACTTCCCCGGGGCTTCAAGGACTTCGCCGCCCAGGTCGCCATCGACACCTCGGCCATCCAGTTCGAGTCCGACGACCTGATGCGCCCCAAGTACGGCGACGACACCGCCATCGCCTGCTGTGTCTCGGCGATGGCCGTCGGCAAGCAGATGCAGTTCTTCGGAGCCCGCGTCAACGTCGCCAAGGCCCTGCTCTACGCGATCAACGGTGGCCGTGACGAGAAGACCGGCAAGCGCGTCGTCGAGGGCTTCGAGCCCATCGAGGGCGACTACCTGGACTACGACACCGTCGTCGAGCGCTACGACGCCATGCTCGGCTGGCTCGGCAAGACGTACGTCCACGCGCTGAACGTCATCCACTACATGCACGACAAGTACGCCTACGAGCGCATCGAGATGGCGCTGCACGACCGGGAGATCCTGCGCACGATGGCGTGCGGCATCGCGGGCCTGTCCGTCGCCACCGACTCGCTGTCCGCCATCAAGCACGCCAAGGTCAGGGTCATCCGTGACGAGACGGGCCTCGCGGTCGACTACGCGATCGAGGGCGACTACCCCGCCTACGGCAACAACGACGAGCGGGCCGACCACATCGCCCGGCGCATCGTCTCGGACTTCATGGGCAAGATCCGGCAGCACCCGACCTACCGGAACGCGGTGCACACGCAGTCCGTCCTGACGATCACCTCGAACGTCGTCTACGGCAAGAAGACCGGCAACACCCCCGACGGCCGTCGCGCGGGCGAGCCGTTCGCCCCTGGCGCCAACCCGATGAACGGCCGTGACCAGCACGGCTACATCGCCTCCGCGCTGTCGGTCGCCAAGCTCGACTACGACGACGCCGAGGACGGCATCTCGCTCACCAACACCATCACGCCGGACGCCCTGGGCCGCACCCCTGAGGAGCGGGTCCAGAACCTCTCCGGAGTCCTCGACGGCTACATGGCCAGCGACGGCTTCCACATGAACGTCAACGTGCTCGACAGGGCGACGCTCCAGGACGCCATGGAGCACCCGGAGAACTACCCGCAGCTGACCATCCGGGTCTCCGGCTACGCGGTGAACTTCGTCCGCCTGACCCGCGACCAGCAGCTCGACGTCATCAACCGCACCTTCCACGGCTCCCTCTGAGCCCCTGAGCAGTCCGGGAGTCACGCCATGGCTGTCCTGATCGAAACGGGCTCGTCGCTCGGCTCGGCGACCCCCGCGGCCGCGGTCACCCGGCGGCCCGTCACCGGGTCCCTCCACTCCTGGGACCTGTCCACCGGCGTGGACGGGCCCGGCTCCCGCTTCGTCACGTTCCTCTCGGGCTGCCCGCTGGCCTGCCTGTACTGCCACAACCCGGACACCTGGCGGATGCGCGACGGCAAGCGGACCACCGTCGACGACGTGATCAAGGAGGCCGCGAAGTACACCGGGTTCATCGCTGCGGCGGGCGGCGGAGCCACCGTCAGCGGCGGTGAACCCCTCCTGCAGCCCGTCTTCACCGGCGAACTGCTGCACCGCCTCAAGCACGAACTGGGCCTGCACACCGCCCTGGACACGTCCGGTTTCCTCGGCGTGCGCGCCACCGACGCCCTGCTGCGTGACGTCGACCTCGTGCTCCTGGACATCAAGTCCTGGGACCGCGACACGTACAAGAAGGTCACCGGGCGGCCGCTGCGCCCCACCCTCGACTTCGCCCGACGTCTCGCGGACCTCGGCAAGGACGTCTGGGTGCGCTTCGTCCTCGTCCCCGGCCTGACCGACGACCCGGAGAACATCGAGGGCGTCGCCCGCTTCGCCGCCTCGCTCGGCAACGTCTCGCGCGTCGACGTGCTGCCCTTCCACAAGCTGGGCGAGGCGAAGTGGGACGCCCTCGGCAAGGACTTCACCCTGCGCGCCACCCCCTCGCCGCCCCCCGGGCAGGTAGCCGCCGCCAGGGAGATCTTCGCAGCTCAGGGGCTCACGGCCGTCTGAAGGACCCTGCGGTGCCGCACCGACGTACCCTGGACGCATGAGCACCGCCCCCGCCCCCGAACCGCGCGATCCGAAGGACCCGGAGACCTCGGAGGCCCCGAAGGAATCGGAAACCCCGAAGGGCTCCGCGGCACCGAAGAAGCCCAAGAGCGCCCTGGTCTTCGACGACCCCCTGTCGCAGCAGTCCTCGGACGACACGGACCGCGGGTGGGGCGAGCGGCCTTCGGCCGGCGGCGACAGCGCCGCCGACCTGGCGCGCTTCCTCGACGAGAAGCCGCCCCACCACTTCTGAGCCCGCGCTAGCGCTCGTCGTGCCCAGTGCCGCGCTGCGCCACCAGGGCGTCGCGGATCTCCTTGAGGACCTCCAGCTCCGAGATCTCGATGACCTCCTGCGTGCCCTCCTTCTCGGCCTTCCGCGCGGCCTGCCGCGCCAGATACTTGGCCATGGGCAGCACCATCAGGAAGTAGACGACGGCCGCGGTGATCACAAAGCTGAGGGTGGCGCTGAGGACCGAGCCCCACATGATCGGGATGCCGCTCTCGACCGTGCCGTCCGCCTTCACGACGCACGGCGACTGGAGACAGGAGCTGTAGTGGTCGAGGTCCTTCGTACCGAAGGCGCCGACCAGCGGGTTGATGACACCCTTCACCACGGAGTTCACGATGTTCGTGAACGCGGCTCCGATGACCACCGCGACCGCCAGGTCGACGACATTGCCGCGCATGAGGAAGGCCTTGAAGCCCTCCCAGAGACTCGGCTCGTTCTTCTCGCTCACCACGAGGCCTTTCGTTGCACATGCAGTTCGTGAAACAGACAGCTTCGCAAACTACGTCAGGGCCTGGTAGGACTGTCCAATTGGGTAACCCGAACGAGCGGCTTGACAGGAAATCAGTGCAGTCGCACACATCGTGAGTCAGCACAGCGTCACCGCCAGTCGCATGCCCGCACCCGCTCCGGCGAGCCGCGCCGCCGTCGCCCGTGGCACGGAGAGCACGAGCAACGCCCCTGCCTCGGCGGCGCTTTCGGCAGCACCCGCCTGAGCCCCTGGCACCTCGGTCACCCTCGCCCCGGCCGCCACCACCCGCGACGTCGATCCGTCCGATGCCACGACGTCGACCCGGTCCCCGCGGTGCAGCAGACGCACCGTCTCCGCGTCCGCGATCCGCACGGGTGCCGTCACCATGGCGGCGGCCCGCGGCTTCGAGGCCCGCGAAGGCGCTGCGGCGTCAGCGGCCGGGGTGGAAGCGGCCGGAGGCCCCTGCGCCCGCGCCCGTTCGGCATCACGCGGCCCGGCGGCCACGAGCGCGGCAGCGGTCACCGCGAGACCCGCGGCCATGGCCCGCCGCCTGTGCCGCAGCAGCCTTCGCAGGAGCGGGCGCCCGCCCCGCACCCGTACGGGAGCGAAGTGCGGGACCGGGCACGGCGGGGGAGGCGAAGGAGAGGAGATGTCTGAGGAAACCTGCGGCATGTCGGCCACCACCTGCGGAGAGTTCGGGAGCTCGGGAGAGCTGCGGATCTTGCCCTGCGCTCTCACGATGCAGGCCCGCGCCGAATCCCGCTGAGCCCCGTGCACTACTCACCGGTTGTGGACAACTCGCTCACCCGAAGGCGAAGTTCCGCCCTCGGGCCGGCCCAGCAAAAGCTCCGGCCCAAGACAGGTGATGCGGACCGCTCACGGCAGCTGAATCCCCGGCTCCATCCCGCCCAGCGCCCCCGCGCACAGGCAGTCCCGCTCACCCTCGGCGGGCAGCGCGGCCACCGCGTCGAACAGCACCGTCCGCAGCCGGTCCACATTCGCCGCGAACACCTGCAGCACCTCTTCGTGCGAGACGCCCTCGCCGCTCTCCGCGCCCGCGTCCAGGTCCGTGACCAGCGTCAACGACGTGTAGCAGAGCTCCAGTTCACGGGCGAGCACGGCCTCGGGGTGCCCGGTCATGCCCACCACCGACCAGCCCTGCGCGGCGTGCCAGATCGATTCGGCCCGGGTCGAGAACCGCGGCCCCTCGATCACCACGAGCGTCCCGCCGTCCACCGGCTCCCACTCCCGCCCACGGGCCGCCTTCAGCGCGGCGCTGCGCCCGGTGGGGCAGTACGGGTCGGCGAGCGACACGTGCACGACGTTCGGAATGCTCCCGTCGGGCAGCGGCACCCCGTCGAAATACGTCTGCGTACGCGACTTGGTGCGGTCCACGAGCTGATCGGGCACGAGCAGCGTCCCCGGCCCGAACTCGGGCCGCAGCCCGCCCACCGCACACGGGCCGAGCACCTGCCGCACCCCCACGGAGCGCAACGCCCACAGGTTGGCGCGGTAGTTGATGCGATGCGGCGGCAGATGGTGTCCGCGGCCGTGCCGGGGCAGGAACGCGACCCGCCGCCCCGCGAGGTCCCCCACGAACAGGGAGTCGCTGGGCGCTCCGTAGGGGGTGTCGACCTGGAGTTCGGTCACGTTGTCGAGGAAGGAGTAGAAGCCGGAGCCGCCGATGACACCGATCTCGGCCCGCATCGCTTCCGGTGTGCTCGCGTTCGCCGTATTCACCATGCCGAGCACAGTAGCCGGGCCCGAAAACGCCGAGAGCCCCGCTGTCGGAGGACAGCGGGGACCTGGAAGAAAGACGTGCCCGGGGCGGTCTGCCCGAGAAGCCCGAGGACTAGGCGGCCGACGAGCTCGACGAACCCGCCGACGACCCCGAGGAGGAGCCGGACGACTTCGAGTCCGACGACGAAGAGGACGCCGAGGACGACGAAGCGCTCGCGGAGGACTTGGAGTCCGACGACTTGGAGTCCGAGGACTTCGACGCGGTCGCCGTCGACGGCGTGCTGCTCGACGACGAGCCACGGCTGTCGTTGCGGTAGAAGCCGGAGCCCTTGAAGACGATGCCGACGGCCGAGAACACCTTCTTGAGGCGTCCGTCGCAGCTGGGGCACACGGTCAAAGCGTCATCCGTGAACTTCTGCACCGCCTCGAGGCCCTCGCCGCATTCGGTGCACTGGTACTGGTACGTCGGCACTTGCTTCCTCCTGGCACTCTCACTCGATGAGTGCTAACGACGGTCCATAGTGACGTATTCCGCGAGATCAGTCCACCGTGACCGGCTCGCGGTGACCCACGCCACGTGCCACGGTGCGTCCGACCGAGCGCGGGACGAGCCGCGAGCGCAGGGTCACGAGCACGACGAGGGCCAGTGCCGTACCGCCCAGCGGCACCAGGAATCCGGCGCCGTCCCAGAAGCGGTCCTCCAGCTGTCCCGCGACGGTGACGGCCGCGGCCTGGCCGAGCGCGACGGCGCCGGTGAGCCAGGTGAACGCCTCGGTGCGCCCGGAGGGGTCCACGAGGCGGTCGACCAGGGTGTAGCCGGTGATCAGCGCGGGCGCGATGCAGACGCCGACCAGAAGGCCGAGCCCGGCGAGGAGCACCACGGAGTGCGCGGCCCAGAGGCCGGAGGCCATCAGGGTCAGCGCCGCGTACCCGACGAGGAGGCGCCGCTGCGGGGCGATCTTCCAGGCGATGGCACCGCAGACGAGCCCGGAGAGCATGTTGCCGGCCGCGAACGTGCCGTACAGGACGCCGTTCAGGCCGGGTTCCCCGATGGACTCGGTGAAGGCGGCGAGCGAGACCTGCATGCCGCCGAAGACGGCGCCGATGCCCAGGAAGGTCACGATCAGCACCCGCACACCGGGGATGCGCAGCGCGGAGGTGTGCTCCACGCGCGCGTGCTCCTCGCGGGAGGCGGGCTTGGGCTGGGTGCTCTTCTGCGCGGCGAACAGCAGGCCGCCCACCAGGGTGAGTCCGGCCTCCGTGAAGAGTCCGGCCGCCGGGTCGATGGTCGTGCACAGCGCGGTCGCGAAGAGCGGGCCGAGCACGAACGTCAGCTCGTCGGTGACCGACTCGAAGGCGGCCGCCGTGCCCGCGAGCGGGGAGTCCTGGAGCTTGACGCCCCAGCGGGCCCGCACCATGGGGCTGATCTGCGGCTGCGAGGCGCCGGTGGGCACCGCGGCGGCGAAGAGGGCCCACAAGGGGGCGTCGGAGAGCGCGAGCACCGTCAGGGAGAGCACCGAGACGGTGTGGATGAGGACGCCTGGCACCAGGACGGCCCGCTGGCCGAACCGGTCGGCGAGCTTGCCGCCGAAGGGGGCGAACACCGCCATGGAGACGCCGGTGACGGCCGAGACGGCGCCGGCGACGCCGTACGAGCCGGTGGTGTGCTGCACGAGCAGCACGATGGAGATGGTCAGCATCGCGAAGGGCTGGCGCGCCGCGAAGCCGGGCAGGAGGAACGTCCAGGCGCCGCGGGTGCGCAGCAGCTGTCCGTATCCGGGGCGGGAGGTGACCGTGGATGCCACGGCCCGTGCCTTTCTGCCGCCTGGTAGCGCGGCCCCCTTGTTCAGGGTGGCGGCGCCGAGAGCTGTCCTCTTGCGCGGAACTGCGGTAGATGCCGGGTTGCCCACTGCGAGGGCACGCGGCCGCCATACGGTCGGCGCCAGCTCTGCTTCAGACAGAGTTGGTTCGATCAGTTGTTACAGAAGAAGTGTGCCTTCATCGTACAGGGGTTGGGGCCGATGGGGCCTGTGAATACCGAGAATGAGGCGCCTGTCACCTGCGATTCCCCCGGTCATCTGCGTCCTGACCAGCGGTTCCCAGCCATCCGGCCAGCTTTCCGCCCTGGCCGACGGCCCGCAGCCGCCGCTCCGCCGAGTCGCGCACCGGGTCGGTCGCGACCACCAGGAGCTCGTCCCCGCGCTGCAGCACGGTCGTGGGCTGGGGCACGAAGGATTCGCCGTTGCGAACGACGAGCGTGACCGCGGCGCCCGCGGGCATCCGCAGTTCGCCCACCTCGACGCCGTGCATCCGCGACCCCTTCGGGATTGCCACCGAGAGCAGGTGCCCGCGAAGGCGCTCCAGGGGCGCCGACTCGATGCCCAGGTCGGCGGCGCCCGAGGAGTCGCCAAGGCGCAGCTTCCTGGCCAGCCACGGCAGCGTAGGACCCTGGATGAGGGTGTAGACGACGACCAGGACGAAGACGATGTTGAAGATGCGCTGGCTGTCGTCGACGCCGTTCACCATCGGGATCGTCGCCAGGATGATGGGCACGGCTCCGCGCAGGCCCGCCCAGGACATCAGGGCCTTCTCCTGCCAGGGCATGCGGAACGGCAGGAGGCTGGCGATGACCCCTAGGGGCCGGGCCACCATGGTCAGAATCAAGCCGATGATGATCGCCGGCCAGGTGTCGTCGAGCAGGTCGTGCGGGGTGACCAGGAGGCCGAGCAGGACGAACATGCCGATCTGCGCGATCCAGCCGAGCCCCTCGGCGAAGCCGCGGGTCGCCGGCCAGTGCGGAAGTTTCGCGTTGCCCAGGACCATCGAGGCGAGGTAGACGGCGAGGAATCCACTGCCGTGCGCCATGGCTCCGGCCGCGTAGGCGGCGACAGCGATGGCCATCACGGCGATGGGGTAGAGGCCGGACGCGGGCAGTGCCACGTGCCGCAGGCCGTACGAGCCGAGCCAGCCCACCGCGATGCCGATCGCGGCACCGATCGCGAGCTCCAGGGCGATCTCGCCGATCAGGACGTACCAGTGCTCCACGGGACCCGCGGCGGAGAAGGCCACGACCAGGATCACCACAGGGGCGTCGTTGAACCCCGACTCCGCTTCCAGGATGCCCGTCACGCGAGAGGGGAGCGGCACCTTCCGCAGCACGGAGAAGACCGCCGCCGCGTCCGTCGAGGAGACCACCGCGCCGATGATGAGCGCCTGCCGCCACTCGAGGCCGACCAGGTAGTGGGCGCCGGCGGCTGTCACGCCGACGCTCACCGCGATGCCGACGATCGACAGGACGGCGGCCGCGGGCAACGCGGGTTTGATCTCTTTCCACTTCGTGCCGAGGCCGCCCTCGGCCAGGATCACGACGAGCGCCGCATAGCCGATGACCTGCGTCAACTCGGCATTGTTGAAGGTGACGTTGCCGATGCCGTCCTGGCCCATGGCAATGCCGATGCCGAGGTAGAGGAGCAGGCTGGGGAGCCCACTGCGCGACGAGATGCGGACCGCCGCGACAGCGACGAGCAGGACGAGCGAGCAGATGAGCAGAAGCTGGTTGAGGTCGTGGACAGTCAGGGGCCGTTCCTCTCCGCGCGAGCCAAGTACTTCGTTACCTTACCTAATTGTTAACGCTTCCTTGACGCCATCGAACTCGTGTACGGCACGTCGCCATGTAGGTTCCTGACTCCGCGTCCGAGGCCGCAGTGCCCTGCGCCTACAGTTGCTCCAGCGCTCCCACCACCGCCCAGCCAGCCCTGCCGCTCGCGTAAGGACAGCAAGGACAGCGATGCCCTCGAATACCACCGCCTCTTCCGGTCATAAGTCCGGCAAGAAGAAGGGGCGCCGAGCCCGCCTCCTCGTCGTCGTCCTGGTCCTGGCCATCGTGGCGGGCATCGGCTACGGGGCGTACTGGAGCGTCAGTACGGTGCGTGCCTCCTTCCCGCAGACCAAGGGGACGATCAAACTCGACGGCCTCGCCGGGCCCGTCGACGTGAAGCGCGACGGCAACGGCATCCCGCAGATCTACGCCGAGTCCGACGCCGACCTGTTCATGGCCCAGGGCTTCGTCCAGGCGCAGGACCGGTTCTGGGAGATGGACGTCCGCCGCCATATGACCTCCGGTCGCCTCTCCGAGATGTTCGGCAAGGGCCAAGTAAAGACCGATGAGTTCCTGCGGACGCTCGGTTGGCACCGCGTGGCGCAGAAGGAGTACGACACCAAGCTCTCGCCCGCGACGAAGAAGTACCTCCAGGCGTACTCCAAGGGAGTCAACGCCTACCTGAAGGACAAGAGCGGCAAGGACATCTCCCTGGAGTACGCCGCCCTCGGCTTCACCAACGACTACGAGCCCCAGGAGTGGACCCCCGTCGACTCCGTGGCGTGGCTCAAGGCCATGGCCTGGGACCTGCGCGGCAACATGCAGGACGAGATCGACCGCTCCCTGATGACCAGCCGTCTCGGCCCGTCGCAGATCAAGGCGCTGTACCCGGAGTACCCGTACGCGCGGAACAAGCCGATCGTCCAGGAGGGCGCCTTCAACAGCGTCACCAAGGAGTACGACGGCAAGGCCGGCAGCACGGGCAGCCAGTCGCAGACCGGCGGCGCCGCGGGCACGGGCCTGGCGGGCAACACCCAGGCCCCCGACGGCCTGCAGTCCCAGCTGTCGGGCCTCTCCGACATCCTGGACAGCGTCCCGGACGCGGGCCTCGGCCCGAACGGCAACGGCATCGGCTCCAACTCCTGGGTGGTCTCCGGCGACCACACGATCACCGGGAAGCCGCTGCTCGCCAACGACCCGCACCTGTCGCCGCAGCTGCCGTCCGTCTGGTACCAGATGGGCCTGCACTGCCGGACGGTCTCCAAGGACTGCCAGTACGACGTCTCGGGCTACACCTTCGCGGGCATGCCCGGTGTGGTCATCGGCCACAACCAGGACATCGCCTGGGGCATGACGAACCTGGGCGCCGACGTCACCGACCTCTACCTCGAGAAGTTCGAGGGCGACGGCTACGAGTACGACAACAAGGTGCTGCCCTTCAAGACGCGCACGGAGACCATCAAGGTCGCCGGCGGCAGTCCCAAGAAGATCACCGTCCGGGAGACCGGCAACGGCCCCCTGCTGTCCGACCGCGACGACGAACTGGTGAAGGTCGGCAAGAAGGCCACCGTCGACAGCGCAGCCCCCGACCGGGGCGACGGCTACGGAGTCTCGCTGCGTTGGACCGCGCTCAAGCCGGGCAAGTCGATGGACGCCGTCTTCGAGCTCAACAAGGCGAAGGACTTCGCGGGCTTCCGCAAGGCAGCCGCTTCTTTTGAAGTGCCCTCGCAGAACCTGATCTACGCGGACACCAAGGGCCACATCGGCTACCAGGCGCCGGGCAAGATCCCGGTCCGCGGCAAGGGTGACGGCGCGCTTCCCGCGCCCGGCTGGGACTCGGACTACCGCTGGACCGGCTACATCCCGCAGGCCGCGCTGCCCTACGAGTACGACCCCAAGCGCGGCTACATCGTGACCGCCAACCAGGCCGTCATCGACGACGAGAAGTCCGACTACCCGTACAAGCTCACGTCGGACTGGGGCTACGGGGCGCGCAGCCAGCGCATCACCGACCTGATCCAGTCGAAGATCAAGGACGGTGGGAAGGTCTCCACCGAGGACATGCGCACGATGCAGATGGACAACAGCAGCGAGATCGCCAAGCTGCTGGTGCCCAAGCTGCTCAAGATCGACGTCAAGGACAGCTACGTCCGTGAGGCGCAGAAGCTGCTCGAGGGCTGGGACTACACCCAGGACCCCGATTCGGCGGCTGCCGCGTACTTCAACTCGGTCTGGCGCAATATCCTGAAGCTCTCCATCGGCAACAAGCTGCCCAAGGAGCTGCGGGTCAAGGGCCAGTGCCTGAACGTCGAGCCGGCCGGGAACACCGGCCCCGCCGACGAGGCCGAGCCGGTGCGCGAGTGCGGCCAGCGTGATGCCGAATCCGCGCAGCCCGATGGCGGCGACCGCTACTACGAAGTGATCCGGTCGATCATGGACGACCAGGACAACGACTGGTGGAAGTCGCCGAAGACCCGCACGGACGCCGAGACCAAGACCCGCGACCAGCTGTTCGGCCGGGCCATGGAGGACGCGCGCTGGGACCTGACGGCCAAGCTCGGCAAGGACGTCGACACCTGGAGCTGGGGCCGCCTGCACCGGCTGACCCTGAAGAACCAGACCCTGGGCGTCGAAGGCCCCGGCTGGCTCCAGTTCATGCTCAACCGCGGCCCGTTCAAGCTGGGCGGCGGCGAGGCGGCGGTCAACGCGACCGGCTGGAACGCGGCGGGCGGCTACGGGGTGCAGTGGGTGCCCTCGATGCGCATGGTGGTGAACCTCGACGACTTCGACAAGTCGAAGTGGATCAACCTCACCGGTGCTTCGGGCCACGCCTACAGCGCGCACTACACCGACCAGACCAGCAAGTGGGTCAAGGGCGAGCTGCTGCCGTGGTCCTACTCGGGCGACGCCGTCAAGAAGAGCACGAACGACACCCTGGTGCTGCGGCCCTGAACCGCCGCACGCAGCAGTGAAAGGGCCCTCCACGCGCGCGTGGAGGGCCCTTTCCGTCGTCGGGGGCCTCAGCGGAAGTGGCGGACTCCCGACGGGGTGACGACGGCGTGCACCGGCTTGTCGTGCGGCTCTTGGGGGACGTGCGCGACGACTTCGGTGTCGTACAGGAGCACCACGAGGGCCGGATCGGCCCCGGCCCGTCCGAGCCGGGCCAGCACCCGGTCGTACGAGCCGCCGCCACGCCCGAGGCGCATCCCGCGCGCGTCCACGGCCAGGCCCGGCAGCAGCACGACGTCGGCCGCCACGACCGCGTCGGGCCCAAGGCGTGGTCCCGAGGGTTCCAAGAGCCGGATCTTTCCCGGGTGTTGCACGGGGGCCAGCGAGTCCGCGCCCTCATAGGCCGCCCAGTCCAGGTCGTTGTCGTCCAGGAGCACCGGCAGCAGGACCCGTGTCCCGCGCGCGTGCAGGGCGTCGAGGAGGGCCCGCGTCCCCGGTTCGCTCCCCACGGAGACGTACGCGGCGACCGTGCGCGCCCCGGAGAGCTCCGGTGACTCCAATGCGCGGTCGGCGAGAACCGCGGCGGCCTTCTGTGCGTCATCCCTAGTCAACCGGCTTCTCACCGCGAGGATTTCTCCGCGCAATGTGCGCTTGGTTGGCTCGGCGGGGCCGGTTTCTTGCATGGTGCGCTCACAAATCCTTCCAGGTGCGCTCATATGAGAACAAAATGTCCTGAGCCACAGATTCCGCACATACTCACCGGTTATGGTTACGGACATGACTGAGTCTCACCCCCCGCGGATCAGCAAGGCTGTCATTCCCGCAGCAGGTCTCGGAACCCGGTTCCTGCCGGCGACCAAGGCCACTCCCAAGGAGATGCTGCCGGTCGTCGACAAGCCGGCGATCCAGTACGTGGTCGAGGAGGCCGCCTCCGCCGGCCTCGACGACGTCCTCATGATCACGGGCCGCAACAAGCGCCCGCTCGAGGACCACTTCGACCGCAACTACGAGCTGGAGTCGGCCCTCCTGAAGAAGGGCGACGAGGCGAGGCTGGCGAAGGTCCAGGAGTCCAGCGACCTCGCCACGATGCACTACGTACGCCAGGGCGACCCCAAGGGACTCGGTCACGCCGTCCTGTGCGCCGCCCCGCACGTGGGCAACGAACCCTTCGCGGTGCTCCTCGGCGACGACCTGATCGACCCGCGCGACCCGCTCCTCGCCCGCATGGTCGAGGTCCAGGAGCGGCACGGCGGCAGCGTCGTCGCCCTCATGGAGGTGGCCCCGGAGCAGATCCACCTCTACGGCTGCGCTGCCGTGGACGCCACAGACGAGGGCGACGTCGTGAAGGTGACGGGCCTGGTCGAGAAGCCCGACCCGGCGGACGCCCCCAGCAACTACGCCATCATCGGCCGTTATGTCCTCGACCCCCATGTCTTCGACATACTGCGCAAGACCGAGCCGGGCCGCGGCGGCGAGATCCAGCTCACCGACGCCCTGCAGCAGCTCGCCGCCGACGAGAAGGTCGGCGGCCCCGTGCACGGCGTCGTCTTCAAGGGCCGCCGCTATGACACCGGCGACCGGGGCGACTATCTGCGTGCCATTGTCAGACTCGCGTGCGAACGTGAAGACCTGGGCCCGGACTTCCAGGCCTGGCTTCGCAGTTACGTGTCCGAGGAGATGTAGCACTTTGAGCAGCAGCGCGACGACCGAAGTCACCGGCCAGGAACACGTCTGGTCGGTGAGCGAGCACCTGGACGACATCCTCGGATCCGTCCGCCCCCTGGAGCCCATCGAGCTCCAACTCCTCGACGCCCAGGGCTGCGTCCTCGTCGAGGACGTCACGGTGCCCGTCTCGCTGCCGCCCTTCGACAACAGCTCCATGGACGGGTACGCGGTCCGGGTCGCCGACATCACGGGCGCCAGCGAGGAGTTCCCCGCCGTCCTGACGGTCATCGGTGACGTGGCCGCGGGTCAGGGCGAGCAGCCGGAGGTCGGCGCGGGCCAGGCCGCCCGCATCATGACCGGCGCCCCGCTGCCGCCCGGCGCCGAGGCCGTCGTCCCCGTGGAGTGGACCGACGGAGGCCTCGGCGAAGGCCCCGTCTCCGGGATGCGCGCCCACAGCGGCGCCCCCGAAGGAGCCTCCGGCGAGGTCCGCGTGCACCGTCCCGCACAGGCACGCGCGCACGTGCGGGCGCAGGGCAGCGACGTCCGCGCCGGCGACCGCGCGCTGACCGCGGGCACGGTCCTCGGCGCCCCGCAGATCGCCCTGCTCGCCGCGATCGGCCGGGGCACGGTGAAGGTGCGCCCCCGCCCCCGCGTGGTCGTCATGTCCACCGGCAGCGAACTGATCCAGCCCGGCGAGGAGTTGGCCAAGGGCCAGATCTACGACTCCAACAGCTTCGCCCTGACCGCGGCGGCCCGGGAGGCCGGAGCGATCGCCTACCGCGTGGGCGCGGTCGCCGACGACGCGGAGACGCTGCGCTCCACCATCGAGGACCAGCTGATCCGCGCCGACCTCATCGTGACCACGGGCGGCGTCAGCGTCGGGGCGTACGACGTCGTGAAGGAAGCCCTCTCCTCCGTGGGGGACGAGGACGAGGACGGCAGCGGCATCGAGTTCCGCAAGCTCGCCATGCAGCCGGGCAAACCGCAGGGCTTCGGCTCCATCGGCCCCGACCACACCCCGCTGCTCGCCCTGCCGGGCAACCCGGTGTCGTCGTACGTCTCCTTCGAGATCTTCGTGCGTCCCGCGGTGCGTGCCCTGATGGGCCTGCCGGACGTCCACCGGGCCACGGCGCGCGCGGCGCTCACCGCCGACAAGGCGCTGACCTCACCCGCGGGCAAGCGTCAGTTCCTGCGCGGGCAGTACGACGCCGAGGCGGGCGAGGTGCGCCCCGTGGGCGGCGCGGGCTCCCACCTCGTCGCGGCCCTCGCGCACGCGAACGCGCTGATCGTCGTCCCGGAGGACATCACTTCGGTGGAGCCGGGTACGGACGTCGAAGTGGTCCTGCTCGGCTGAAGGGCGCGTCCGCGCGGTACGGTGTCGCGCACATAGGCCCCCTTGCGCCGCACCGCCGGAGGGCCCGGACCGGGAGCGCGACAGCACATGAGTACCGAGCAGCGACTGACGCACATCGACGAAGCGGGCGCCGCCCGCATGGTCGACGTATCCGCGAAGGACGTGACGGCGCGCACCGCCCGGGCCAGTGGCCGCGTCCTTGTCTCGCCCCGCGTGATCGAGCTGCTGCGCGGCGAGGGCGTGCCCAAGGGCGACGCCCTGGCCACCGCGCGGATCGCGGGCATCATGGGCGCCAAGCGCACGCCCGACCTGATCCCGCTCTGCCATCCGCTGGCCGTCTCCGGGGTGAAGCTGGACCTCTCCGTGGCGGACGACGCCGTGGAGATCCTGGCCACGGTCAAGACGACCGACCGTACGGGCGTCGAGATGGAGGCGCTCACCGCGGTGACCGTCGCCGCCCTCACGGTCATCGACATGGTCAAGGCCGTCGACAAGGGCGCGGTCATCACGGATGTGCGCGTCGAGGAGAAGACCGGCGGCAAGTCCGGGGACTGGAGCCGCGAAGGAGCCGGAGCATGACCGCCTACCGCGCACTGGTCGTCACGGCCTCCAACCGCGCGGCCGCCGGGGTCTACGCCGACCGGGGCGGGCCGATCATCGCCGAGGCGCTGACCGCTCTCGGCTTCGAGGTCGAAGGTCCGCAGGTCGTCCCGGACGGTGACCCCGTCGAGCAGGCCCTGCGCGCCGGAGCCGAGGCCGGCTTCGACGTGATCCTCACCACAGGCGGCACCGGCATCTCGCCCACCGACCGCACCCCCGAGGCCACCCGCGCCGTCATCGACCACGAGGTGCCCGGCATCCCGGAGGCGATCCGGGCGTACGGCAGGGAGAAGATCCCCACGGCCGTGCTCTCCCGTGGTCTGGCCGGGGTCGCGGGTCGCACCCTCATCGTGAACCTGCCGGGCTCCACCGGCGGCGTGCGGGACGGCATCGCCGTCCTCGAGCCCCTGCTGACGCACGCCGTCGAGCAGCTGCGGGGCGGCGACCATCCCAGACCCCCGGGTGGTGCGAGCTGAACAGCCCTTCCTGGCCCGTCGAGCTGACGGACGGCGACGTCGCCCTCCGTCCGATAAAGATGCGCGACCAGCGGCCCTGGCGTGAGGTCAACCGGCGCAACCGGGACTGGCTGCGCCCCTGGGAGGCGACCATTCCGCCGCCCACGCCGAGCGGCCCGATCGTGCACCGGCCGACGTACCGTCAGATGGTCCGTCACCTGCGCGCCGAGGCGCACGCCGGGCGCATGCTGCCCTTCGTGATCGAGTACCAGGGGCGGCTCGTGGGGCAGTTGACGGTCGCCGGGATCACCTGGGGATCGATGTGCTCGGGCCATGTCGGCTACTGGGTCGACCAGTCGGTCGCGGGGCGCGGTGTGATGCCGACCGCCGTTGCGCTCGCAGTCGATCACTGCTTCCGCTCGGTCGGGCTGCACCGTATCGAGGTCTGTATTCGCCCCGAGAACGGGCCGAGCCGCAGGGTCGTGGAGAAACTCGGATTCCGCGAGGAGGGACTTCGTCCACGCTATCTCCACATCGACGGCGCCTGGCGCGACCATCTTGTCTTCGCGCTCACCGCGGAAGAGGTACCGGAAGGGTTGCTGCGGCGCTGGCACCAGGCACGACCTCGGAACACCGCGTAAATAGAATAAGTGTTTGAAATAAATCCGTGATCGACCGTCTGGGGCCCGACTTGGTCCCTCTGAGGCATTAATTTCACGGTCTCGGTGGCCTGTTGATCGCATCAGTCACAAAAAAAGTTCGAGATATCAGCCAGATCGTGCGACACACCGGCTCAATTGGCAGATGGCCTCCAGCAAACCCCTCTACCGTGTGAGGCGTGAGCAGCAGCGGCCTCATCTACGCAGTCATCGTCGGGGCCTGGGCCGCCTACTTGGTGCCGATGTGGCTCCGTAGGCAGGACGAGCTCAATGAAGCCCGTCCGACGGAACGCTTCAGCACCGCCATCCGGCTCCTGTCCGGACGTGCGGGGATGGAGCGCCGGTACGCCAAGGACCTGCAAGCGCGCTCGCCTGAAGAGGAGGAGTCGCGCGACCCGGACAACGCCACCGGCGCGGTGGACGTCCGGGCCTTCGTCGCGCCCCCGCATCGGCAGGGCGCCCAGGAGGAACGGCCCGCGGCGAAACCCCCGGCCAAGCCCTCCGTGAAGGCCCCGGTCCCGACCCCGGCCCCGGTTCCGACCCCGGCCCCCACCCCGGCCCCGACAGGACCCCGGTCCCAGCAGTCGGCCGCCAGGCGGGCCGCGTCGGCGGAAGCCGCCGCGCGCGCCCGGCGCACGAAGGTGCTCGCGCGCCGACGGCGTACGACGGTGATGCTGTTCATCGCCTTCACGGCCGGCACGGTCGTCGCCGCCGTCGGAGGGCTCGCGTTCCTCTGGGCGCCCGCGGCACCGGCCGCGCTCCTGAGCGCGTACATCGTGTACCTGCGGGGCCAGGAGCGGCGCCGCTACACCTACACCATGGACCGGCGCCGGGCCGAGGTCGCCGCGCAGCGGCTGCGCGAGCGCCAGCCGCGCAGGCGCGCTCCGGGCGGCGGCGCGGACGCGGCCGTCGACGAACCGGAGGAAGGACCGGGCCCCGAGACGGAGACCGGTCTCTCCGCGCTCGCCGCCGACCGCCGCGCCCTGGTCGAGCAGACCGACCACGCGGAGTGGGTGGACCAGCAGCGTGAGCGCCAGCGCCGCCCCGGCCACGGCGACAGCTGGGACCCGGTGCCGGTGCCCCTGCCGACGTACGTGACCGCGCCGGTCGCCCCGCGGGCCACCGGTGACGTCGACTTGGGCGCACCCGACGCGTGGAGCTCGGCGCGGTCCAGCGCCGTGGGGCCCAGCGCGGACGAGGCGCGGGGCGAGGCAGCCGAGGGCGAGTACGCCGATCACGCCGAGCCCGCGGAAGGCGCCGACGGCGCGGACGGCGGCGGTGGCCGCAGCGACGCACGCCGGGCCGCGTCCGCGCGCAGGGCCCGCGAGCGCGGACGCACGCCCCTCTTCGATCAGTACGACGACGGGGAGCGGCCGCGGGCCGCCAACGAGTGATGCCTGACCAGCGAGGGGTCGGGCAGGAACGGATTTCCAAGCACCCGGATCGGGATGCTAGAGTTTCACTCGTTGCAAGGGCCTGTGGCGCAGTCTGGTAGCGCACCTCGTTCGCATCGAGGGGGTCTGGGGTTCAAATCCCCACAGGTCCACTGCACATGAGATCCCGTCCGGTTCCTCGAACCGGGCGGGATCTTTGCGTGCGCCCCGCGCGCGCCGCCTACAGCGGCTTCGCGAAGCAGCGGCTCAGGTCCTCGAAGCGGTAGTGGCCGAACTTCGAGGGGGCCGGGGTGTAGCCGGTCGACGTGTAGAGGGCTATGGCCTCCGGCTGCTTCGTGCCCGTCTCCAGGACCATGCGCGTACGGCCCGCCGCCCTCGCGTCGTCCTCCAGGGCCGCCAGGATGAGCCGGGCCAGGCCCAGGCCGCGGGCCTCCGGGGTGACGTACATGCGCTTGATCTCGGCGTCGCCGTGCGCGTACCCCTCGTCGTTCTCCTCGTGGCCGCGCCAGCCGCCGGTGGCCACCGGGGTGCCGCTCTCGTCGTACGCGAGGAGATACAGACCGCGCGGGGCGGTGAACATGGCGGGGTCGAGGGGTGTGACGTCGCCCTCATCTCCGTACCGCTCCGCGTACTCGAGCTGGACGCGGTCGTTGAGTCTGACCGCGTCGGGGTGGTCGAAGGGGGTGGGGCGCAGCTCTACGGCGGCCCGCTGCGACGGTGACTGAATACTCATGCGAAACATCGTACTTCTATGCGGTGGGGTGTGGGAGTCGATCTGTGGTGTGTGGGTGTCCGTGGACGTGTGCTGGTGTCCATCAAGTGTGCCGGTATCGTGCCGGGATGCTCCAAGTGACCAGTGTGAATGTGAACGGGCTGCGCGCCGCCGCCAAGAAGGGCTTCGTCGAGTGGCTCGCCGAGACCTCGTCCGACGTGCTCTGCCTCCAGGAGGTGCGGGCCGAGCCCCAGCAGCTGCCGGCCGAGGTGCGGGAGCCCGAGGGCTGGCATGTGGTCCACGCGCCGGCCGCCGCCAAGGGGCGCGCGGGTGTCTCCCTCTACACGCGCCGTGAGCCGGACCGCGTGCAGATCGGATTCGGGTCGCAGGAGTTCGACGGCAGCGGGCGCTACGTCGAGGCCGATCTGCCCGGCGTCACGGTCGCGAGCCTGTATCTGCCCTCGGGCGAGGTCGGCACGGAGCGGCAGGACGAGAAGGTCCGCTTCATGGGGGAGTTCCTCACCTATCTGAAGGGTCTCAAGGTGCGGGCGGCTGCCGAGGGGCGGCAGGTCGTGGTCTGCGGTGACTGGAACATCGCGCACCAGGAGGCCGACCTCAAGAACTGGAAGGGCAACAAGAAGAACTCGGGCTTCCTGCCCGAGGAGCGTGCCTGGCTGAGCGAGGTCTTCGAGGGGGACGCCGGGTACGTCGACGTCGTGCGGGCGCTGCATCCCGATGTCGAAGGCCCGTATTCCTGGTGGTCCTACCGGGGGCGCGCCTTTGACAACGACACGGGCTGGCGGATCGATTACCACGTGGCGACGCCGGGTCTCGCGGAGCGCGCGGTCAAGGGTTTCGTGGAGCGGGCGGCCACGCACGAGCAGCGGTGGTCGGACCATGCGCCCGTCACGGTGGTCTACGACATGTGATGCCGCGCGGCGCCATGGCATGTTGCGAGCGCGTACCTGACAATGTCTCAACTGTCAGCCGTGTGGGGGTAACTTCATGTCCGGTATGTCGAGACCGTCTCGTCGGGGTGTGCTGCTCGGGGCTCTGGGTGCGGGGATCGGGGCGGGGCTGCCGTTGGCGGCCGCGTCGCCCGCCGTGGCCGGTGACGGTGGAGGTGCCGGAGGGGTTCCCCGGCGGACGCCGCCGGTGCTCCTCACCGAGCAGGCGACCCAGCAGATCCTGGTGCTCGATCCGCGGCGCCGGGTCTGGGACCCGGAGCAGAATCCTTCCGTCGTGCGGTGGGCGTTCTCGCCGCGGGAGCGCGAGGGGTACGAGGATCTGCGGCCCGACGACAGCTTCGTGTATCCGAGCGAGTCGAAGGTGCGCAGGCACAAGAAGCGTACGTACGTCCTGACCACCGCGTCCTTCGGCTTCGTCGCCGTCGTCGACTACCCCTCCGGCAAGCGCTACTGGGGTGCGGCGATCGGACCGGGCGACGACCTCTTCAATCCGCACAGCGCGGAGATCCTGCCGGACGGCAACGTCGCGGTGGCGTGCAGCACGGGTGCGCTGGTCAGGCTGTACGCGGCGTCGCAGGGGCCGCGTGCATCGCGGTTCGCCGAGGCGGAGCTGAAGGGCGCGCACGGGCTGCACTGGGACGGTGCGCGCGAGGTGCTGTGGGCCATCGGTGACGACGAGCTGGTCACGTACGAGGTGGGCGGCACGCGGGCCAGGCCCACGCTGCGGCGCCGGTCCTCGGTCGGGCTGCCGGTCGGGACGCCGGGCAGGACGCCCGGCGGGCACGACCTCTTCCCCGTGGCCGGGCGCTCCGGGCGGCTGTGGGTGACGACGAACGCGTCCGTCTTCCAGTACGACATCCGGGGCGAGGCGTTCGTGCAGGACTTCGCGGGGGCCGAGGAGATCGCCCGGAAGTCGGTGAAGGGTGTCGGCGACGATCCGCGGACGGGGCAGGTCATCTCCACCGTGCCGGAGGGTGGGCTCGAGGAGACCTGGTGGACGACGAAGGTGAGTGTCCATCGGCCTGCCGGTGAGTACAAGCTGGTCAACGGCGGGATCTACAAGGCTCGGTGGTTCCTGCCGAGGTGAGGGCGGCCCTGCGGGGCTTTCCCCAATCCCGCCCTTTCCCGAAACCAGAGGGCTCCGCCCCCTGGACCCCCGAAAAGATGGCCTCAAACGCCGGCCGGGCTACAAGCTTTCCGGCTTCTCCGATGCCATGCGGCGGTCCAGCGCCATCGAGAGTTCCGCCTCCACCACGCTCTTCGCCAGCGGGCGCAGGCGTTCGATGCTGACGTCGCCCGCCTCGGGCGGCGTGTGCGTGCGGATGATCGTGATGAACAACTCGGCCAGCGCGTCGGCGTGTTCGCGTACGCGCTGGCCCGCCTCCAGGACCGCGGCCAGCGGGATGCCCTCGCGGACCAGCGTCGAGGAGACGTCCAGGAGGCGGCGGCTCACGTGGACGATCTCCTCGCCGTCCGTGCCGAGATAGCCGAGGTCGAGGGCGGCGGCGAGGTTCTCGGGGGTGACCTCGCCCGCGAAGTGGTCGGCCAGTTCTTCGGGGGTGAGGCGGACCGGGGTCTCCTCGGTGGGTTCGCCGATGCCGAGGAGCTCGCCGACGTCCCGGCCGTTCTCGAAGGCCTCCGCGAGTTCCGCGATGCCGCTCAGGGTGTGGCCGCGGTCCAGGAGTGCGGCGATGGTCCGGAGCCTGGCCAGGTGGTGGTCGTCGTACCAGGCGATGCGGCCCTCGCGGCGGGGCGGCGGGATCAGGCCCCGCTCCCGGTAGAAGCGCACGGTGCGCACCGTGATGCCGGCCGCCTTGGCCAGCTCCTCCATGCGGTACTCGCGTGTCTCTGCCACGGCAGCAGCCTATGTGCTGCCGGATCGCGCGTGGATCGTGCGTGCGTTCGGTCGCGATCTACCGGCGGTAACTCGGTACGCCAGACCCCTACCCATCAGTAGGCAGGTGTTCTACGCTCCCCATTGCGCCAGTGGTCACTGGCAGAGTCGTGAAGCAGTTCGGGAGGCGGCGGCATGGCCGAGGACGAGCGCCAGCAGGAGCGCGAACGCGAACACGTGCGGGTGGCGGTGATCGGGACCGGATTCGGCGGGCTCGGGGCCGCGGTCCGGCTGCGCCGCGAGGGCATCACCGACTTCGTGGTCCTGGAGCGGGCGAGCGCCGTCGGCGGCACCTGGCGGGACAACAGCTATCCGGGCTGCGCGTGCGACGTGCCCTCGCACCTGTACTCGTTCTCCTTCGCGCCCAACCCCGACTGGCCGCGCACCTTCTCCGGCCAGGAGAAGATCCAGGAGTACCTGGAGCGGGTCGCCGACACCTTCCGGCTGCGCCCGCACATCCGCCTCCGCACCGAGGTCACGCAGTTGCGCTGGGACGCCGAGCAGCTGTGGTGGGAGGTCGAGACGAGCAACGGCACGCTCACCGCCGATGTCGTCGTCTCCGCCACCGGGCCGCTCTCCGACCCCAAGCTCCCGGACATCCCCGGCCTCGACACCTTCGAGGGCAAGGTCTTCCACTCCGCGCGCTGGGACCACGACTACGACCTGCGCGGCAAGCGCGTAGCGATGATCGGCACCGGCGCCTCCGCCATCCAGATCGTGCCGGCGATTCAGCCCGAGGTCGGCAGGCTGACCCTCTTCCAGCGCACCCCGCCCTGGGTGATGCCGCGCATGGACCGCGCCATCAGCAGGGCCGAGCGCTGGGTGCACCGGCAGCTGCCGTTCACCACGCAGGCCCGGCGCGGAATCCTGTGGGGCATACGGGAGTTGCAGGTCCAGGCGTTCACCAAGCGGCCGAACGAGCTGGGCGCGGTCGAGCAGCTGGCCAAGCGGAACATCGCCCGCGCCATCAAGGACCGGGACCTGCGGGCCAAGCTGACACCGTCGTACCGCATCGGCTGCAAGCGCATCCTGCTGTCCAACACCTACTACCCGGCGCTCGCGCAGCCCAATGTCGACGTCGTCGCCAGCGGGCTCAGCGAGGTGCGCGGGAACACCGTCGTCGCCGCGGACGGCACCGAGACCGAGGTCGACGCGATCATCTTCGGCACGGGATTCCACGTCACGGACATGCCGATCGCCGACCGCGTGGTGGGCGCCGACGGCGGGACGATGATGGAGTCCTGGAAGGACGGCATGAAGTCCCTGCGCGGCGCGACCGCCGCGGGCTTCCCGAACTTCATGACGGTCATCGGCCCGAACACCGGCCTCGGCAACTCCTCGATGATCCTGATGATCGAGTCGCAGCTGAACTATCTCGCTGACTACATGCGGCAGTTGGACGTGCTGGGCGGCCGGGCCGCGCTCGCCGCGCGCACCAGCGCGGTGGACGCGTGGAACGGCAAGGTGCAGGAGCGCATGAAGCGCACCGTGTGGAACACCGGCGGCTGCAACAGCTGGTACCTCGACGAGAACGGCGTGAACACGACGATCTGGCCGGGCACGACGAGCGAGTTCCGCGCCGCGACGCGGCGGGTCGATCTCGCCGAGTACGAGGTGGTGCGGCCGCCCGAGGTGAGTGCGGTGGTGGCGGCGCCGAAGTCCGGCAAGGCGAAGAAGGTCGAGGCAGGGGCATGAGCAGGCTGACGCATGTGACGAGTGGGCCGTTCGCGCCGCCTGCCGCCGCGCGGGAACTGACCGTCGTGTCGGCGGACGGCGCGCGGCTGCACGCCGAGGTGCACGGCCCCGACGGCGCGCCCGCGGTGGTGCTCGCGCACGGATGGACCTGCTCGACGGCCTTCTGGGCGGCGCAGATACGTGACCTCGCGGTCGACCACCGGGTGATCGCGTACGACCAGCGGGGGCACGGCCGCAGTGTCGCGCCGGACGGGGTGGAGGGGTACAGCACGGACGCCCTCGCCGACGATCTCGAGGCGGTGCTCGCGGCGACGCTGGAGCCCGGGGAGCAGGCCGTGGTCGCCGGGCACTCCATGGGCGGCATGACGATCATGGCCGCGAGCACGCGCCCCGGGTTCCGGGAGCACGCGGCGGCGGTCCTGCTGTGCAGCACGGGCAGCGCGAGCCTCGTCGCCGAGTCGCTGGTGGTGCCGCTGCGGGCCGGGTGGCTGCGGACGCGGCTGACGCGGTCGGTCCTGGGGGCGAAGGCGCCGCTGGGGCCCGTGACGCCGATGGCCCGCAAGATCCTCAAGTACGCGACGATGGGGCCGGGTTCGGCGCCGGAGCGGGTCGAGGTGTGCGCCCGGATCGTGCACGGCTGCCCGCGGGTGGTGCGCTACCGCTGGTCGCACGTACTGGACGAGATCGCACTCGACGCCGGGGTCCTGGAGCTGACCGTGCCGACCGCGGTCATCGCGGGCACGGCCGACCGGATGACCCCCGTCACGCACGCGCGGCGCCTGGCCGGGATGCTGCCGGACTCCCTCGGTCTCACCGAGCTGCCGGGGATCGGACACATGACCCCGGTGGAGGCTCCGGAAGCGGTCACGGCGGGGATCAGGGACCTCGTGCGGAGGTACGTGGAGGTGGCCGGTCAGCAGGTTCAGGGACAGGTTCAGGGGCTCGAAGGGAGCAGCGCATGAGCAAGGTCAGCCTTGAGGGTCAGGTCGCGGTCGTCACCGGGGCGGCGCGCGGCGTGGGAGAGCTGCTCGCGCGCAAGCTGTCGGCGCGGGGGGCGAAGATCGCGCTCGTCGGCCTGGAGCCGGACGAGTTGAAGCAGGTGGCGGGGCGGCTGCACACCGAGGCCGAGGCCTGGCACGCGGACGTCACGGACCATGCCGCGATGGCCCGGGTCGCCCAGGAGGTCAAGGAGCGGTTCGGCAAGGTCGACATCGTCGTCGCCAACGCGGGCGTCGCCAACGGCGGCCCCTTCGTCGAGTCCGACCCCGAGGCATGGCGCCGGGTGATCGAGGTCAACCTCATCGGCAGCGCGGTGACGGGGCGGGCGTTCCTGCCGGTCCTGATGGAGAGCCGCGGCTATCTCCTGCAGATCGCCTCGCTCGCGGCGATCACGCCGGCGCCGATGATGACGGCGTACTGCGCGTCGAAGTCGGGCGTCGAGGCGTACGCGCACTGTCTGCGGGCCGAGGTCGGCTACAAGGGCGTGAAGGTGGGCGTCGGTTACCTGTCCTGGACGGACACGGACATGGTGCGGGGCGCGGACGAGAACGACGTCATGCGGGAGCTGCGGCAGCGCCTGCCGTGGCCGTCCAACAAGACGTACCCGCTGGGTCCGGCCGTCGACCGGATCGTCGCCGGGATCGAGCGGCGGTCGAGCCATGTGTACGCGCAGTGGTGGCTGCGGGGGATGCAGGGCATCCGGGGTTACCTGCCGGCGCTCATCGGCACGGTCGGGCAGCGCGAGATGCGGCGCTTCGAGCCGCGGCTCTCGTCGGTGTCCACGGGCCTCGTCGGAGCGGGCGGTTCCGCCGACGAACAGGCGCGTACCAGCAAGTAGTTGACGTCGCGACGATGAGGCCCTCCGGCGTCCCGGAGGGCCTCATCTCGTCAAGCTCGGTGCAGCACCAGGCGTGTCAGCGGTCGAACTTGTCCCGCTGCTCCTGCGCGGCGTCCTGGGCCTCGTCCTGGCCCTGCGAGGTGCGCTCGCTCGCCTCGTCCCTGCCCTGCGAAGCCCGCTCGCTCGCCTCGTCCTTGCGGTCGCCCATCGCGCCCTTCGCCTTGCCGGCGAGGTCGTTGGCCTTGTCCTGGAACTGGTCCTTGATGCCCATGCTTGTTCACTCCTAGAGGGTGAGGTGGGAGGGGCCTCGACCAGACTTACATGGGGGGACATTCACCGCATTTCGATCAATGACGGGCAGTGATCGCGGGCCCCGGAAGCGTCCCCTCAGCCGCGCGGCGGAAGCTTCGGACGCCGTCGGTCCGGTACGTCGTCGAGGCTCGGCGGCGTCACCGCGGGCTGCCGTTCCAGGAGGTCGAGAGCGACCTGCACCGCGTCGTCCAGCTGCGCGTGCCGCCCCTCCGCCCAGTCGAGCGGCGTACGGAGCACCTCCAGGTCGGGGGCCACGCCGTGGTTCTCCACGGACCAGCCGTACTCGTCGAACCACCCCGCGTTCATCGGCACCGTGATGACCGTCCCGTCACCGAGCACGTGCCGCCCGGTCATCCCGACGACGCCGCCCCACGTGCGCTGGCCCACCACGGGCCCGAGGCCGAGCAGCTTGAAGGCCGCCGTGATCATGTCGCCGTCGGACGACGTCGCCTCGTCCGCCAGGGCCACCACGGGGCCGCGGGGCGCGTTGGACGCGTACGAGACCGGCTGGGCGTTGCGTGTCAGGTCCCAGCCCAGGATCTTGCGCGTCAGCTTCTCCACCACCAGCTCGCTGATGTGCCCGCCCGCGTTGCCGCGTACGTCCACGAGCAGGGCCGGGCGGGAGACCTCCAGGCGCAGGTCGCGGTTGAACTGGGCCCATCCGGAGCCGCCCATGTCGGGGATGTGTAGGTAGCCGCACTTGCCTCCGCTCAACTCCCGTACGACGTCACGGCGTTTGGCCACCCAGTCCTGGTAGCGCAGGGGGCGTTCGTTGATGAGGGGGACGATCGCCACCCTCCTCGACCTGCCCTCTCCCTCCGCCGGCCGGAACGTCAGCTCCACCGTCGTGCCGCCCGCGGCCGCGAGCAGCGGGAAGGGGCCCGTCACCGGGTCCACCGGGCGGCCGTCGATGTGCGTCAGGACCGCGCCCTCGCGGATGCCCGCGCCCGCCAGCGGGGAGCGCGCCTTGGAGTCGGACGAGTCGCCGGGCAGGATGCGCTTGATCATCCAACTGCCGTCGCGGCACACCAGGTTGGCGCCGAGCAGGCCCATCGCCCGCTGGTAGTGCGGCGGGCCTTCGTTGCGGCGCGCGGCCGAGACGTACGCGTGCGATGTGCCGAGCTCGCCGAGGACCTCGCGGAGCAGGTCCGCGAACTCGTCGGGGGACGCGACCCGTTCCACGAGGGGACGGTACTGGTCCAGAATCGCGGTCCAGTCGATGCCGCACATGTGCGGCTCCCAGAAGTAGGCCCGGATGAGGCGGCCCGCCTCGTCGTAGGACTGGCGCCACTCGGCCGCCGGGTCGACCTCGTGCAGGATGCGGCGCAGGTCGATCCAGACGGTCGTGTCGCTGTCGCCGGTCTCCGTCGAGGGGGCCGCGCGCAGTTCGCCCTCGTCGACCACCACGAGCCGCGAGCCGTCGCCGCTGAGCGCGAACCAGTCGAGATGGTCGACCAGTTCGGACTTCTTGCCCTTGGTGATGTTGAAGTACTCCAGGGTGGGGCGCCCGGAGGTGTCCGACGGGTTGGCGAAGGTCTCGCCGAGCGCGCCCGAGATCGGCCAGCGCATCCAGACCAGGCCGCCGCCGCTGACGGGGGAGAGCGCCGAGTACTTCGACGCCGAGACGGGGAAGGGCGTGACCCTGCTCTCCAGACCCTCCACCTCCACGATGGCGGAACCGGCGGGCGAGAGGCCGTCGGCCGGGTCGAGTCCGCCCGCCGCCGGGCGGCCGTCGGGGGAGAGGGCGAAGGGCGAGGGGGTCGCCGACGACAGGGGGACCAGATAGGGGCGGCAGCCGAGGGGGAAGGACAGGTCGCCGGTGTGCACGTCGTAGACCGGGTCGAAGCCGCGCCAGGACAGGAAGGCCAGATAGCGGCCGTCGCTGGTGAAGACCGGGTTCTCGTCCTCGAAGCGGCCATTGGTGACGTCGACGATGATGCGGCAGCCGGGGCCCTCGATACGGGCCATCTTGATCTGCCGCAGCGAGCGGCCGACGCCCGGATGCGACCAGGTCAGCCAGGCCCCGTCCGGGGAGAAGGCCAGGTCGCGCACCGGACCGTTGTCGGAGCGGATCAGCTCCGTCACCTCGCCCTCGGATGCCTCGCCCTCGGACTCCCCGCCCTCCGAATCCTCGCCCTCGGATTTCTCGGAGGCGTCGATCAGGAGGAGCCGCCCGTCGTTCGAGGCGATCGCGAGCCGTTCGCCCTCGGGGTCGGAGATCATTTCGAGGACCCGGCCGAGCTTGCCCTGCGCGAGCCTGCGCGGCGCGCGGTCGCCGCTGGCGCGCGGCAGATAGGCGATCTCGACGGCGTCCTCGCCCTCCGCGTCGGTGACGTAGGCGACCTGCCCGCCCTTGCCGAGCATCTCCGGGAGCCGGACGCGCACGCCCGGGGTGTCGGTGATCGTGCGGGCGGGCCCATCGCGGTGCGTGAGCCAGTACAGGCTGCCGCGTACGACGACGGCGCTGGCCCGGCCCGTCATGTCCACGGAGAGCGAGTCGACGTGCTGCGCGGCGGGCACCTGATAGATCCGCCGCCCGGCGCGCGGCCCGCCCAGGCGTACGTCGAGCCGGCGCGGCACGGAACCGGCGGACAGGTCGTCCACCAGCCAGACGTCGCCCGCGCACTGGTAGACGACGCGGGCGCCGTCGCTGGAGGCGTGCCGGGCGTAGAACGCGTCGTGATCGGTGTGCCGGCGCAGGTCGGAGCCGTCGGGCAGGCAGGAGTAGAGGTTGCCGACGCCCTCGTGGTCGGAGAGGAAGGCGATCCTGCCGTCCACGAACATCGGGGAGTCCAGATGCCCGTCGAGGTCGGGCAGGAGCTGGTCGCCGTGCAGCCACAGGCGGCCCGTCGCGCCGCCCCGGTAGCGCTTCCAGGCGGCGGGCTCGTGCGGCGGCTTCCCGGTCAGGAGGAGGGTCTTGCGCTCGCCCTCGATGTCGTTGACCGCGATGTCGTACACCGGACCCCAGGGCAGCTTGCCGCCGGGTGATCCGTCGGTCGGCACGCTGTAGGCCCAGCAGAAGTACGAGAAGGGCTGATTGTGCGAGGAGACGGCGAGGATGTCTCCGTCGGGGGACCAGCCGCAGACCCGGGTGTCCGTGCTCCCCCAGTAGGTGAGGCGCCGGGCCGGGCCGCCGTCGACCGGGGCCAGATGGATCTCCGGGTCGAGACTGCGCCAGGTCGTGAACGCGATGTGGCGGCCGTCCGGCGAGAAGCGCGGATGGCTCACCTTGGTCCGGTCGACGGTCACCCGCCAGGCCCGGCCCGCGGGCGCGCCGTCCGGGCTCAGCGGCGCCACCCAGAGATCGTCCTCGGCCGCGAAGCAGAGACGGTCGCCGCTGAGGTGCGGAAATCGCAGGTAGGCGTGGTCAGCATGGGCTTCATCGCGCGCGTCGGTCACTTCACCATGCTTTTCCGGTGCGCAGGGCCCGGCAACTCGTACGTGGGGTGAAAAGGGGCGCGCGACGCGGTCCGGGCGACGCGTGACGCAGCACACGTACGAAACGGTTTCGTTTCGTTAAGCCCGCGGGTACAGTCATGGCGTACGGAACGGCACGCAAGGGTTGCGACGACGGGCGGAGGGATCATGGCTGAGGCGGCAACGGTGCGGCGCAGTCGGATCACACCCGAGCGCGAGGCGGAGCTCTACGCGGCCGCGCTCGACCTGCTCCGCGAAGTCGGGTACGAGGCGCTCACCATGGACGCCATCGCGGCCCGCACGAAATCCAGCAAGGCCACCCTCTACCGCCAGTGGGGGAGCAAGCCCGAGCTGATCGCGAGGGCGCTGCGGCACAACAAGCCGGTGTCCATCGAGGACATCGACACCGGTTCCCTGCGCGGCGACCTCCTGGAGACCGTCGAGCGTTCGGACGACTGCCAGATGGAGCGGGACGCCGCGCTGATGCGGAGCCTGTTCCACGTCATCCACGGAAATCCCGAACTCCACCACGCGCTGCGGCAGGTGCTCATCGAGCCGGAGATCACCGGCTTGAACGCACTGCTGCGCAGGGCCGTGGAACGCGGCGAAGTGTCCCCGGACAACCCCGCGCTGGGCTTCGTCATCCACATGATGGTCGGCGGTTTCGTCGCCCGTGACCTGATCGAGGAGCGCACGGTCGACCGTGAGTTCCTCCGTTCCTACATCGACGCCGTGATCCTCCCCGCTCTCGGCGTCTGACCCAGCTCCCTCACCGGACACCTCCACCTGACGCGACCGCTCACGTCGTCGGGCTGATCCCCCCTGCCCTGTAGACACCACGACCTGACCGGGAGTACGCCCCCGTGGCCACTTTCCTGTACAAACTGGGCCGACTCGCCTTCAGGCGACGGCACTTCGTCGCCCTGATATGGGTGGCGCTCCTGACGCTCGCCGGAGTCGGCGCCGCGTCCGCGCCCACCGCCGCCTCCAGCTCCTTCTCCATTCCCGGTACGGAGGCCCAGAAGGCCTTCGACCTGCTCGAAGAGCGCGTGCCCGAAGCCAGTGCCGACGGGGCGAGCGCCCGGGTCGTGTTCAAGGCGCCGGACGGCGAGAAGGTCACCGACGCGGGCAACAAGGCCGAGATCGAGAAGACCGTCGCCGCCCTCAAGTCCGGTTCGGACGAGGTCGCGAGGGCCGACAGCCCCTTCCGGACCAAGACGGTCAGCAAGGACGGCTCCACGGCGTACGCGTCGGTCTCCTACAAGGTCACCTCGATGGAGCTGACCGAGGACAGCCGTGAGGCCCTGGAGAAGACGACCGAGCAGGCTCGCGAGTCCGGGCTCACGGTCGAGGTCGGCGGTGACGCGCTGCAGGCGATGCCCGAGACCGGGGCCACCGAGATCATCGGCATCGCGGTCGCGGCCGTCGTCCTCGTCATCACCTTCGGCTCGCTGATCGCGGCGGGTCTGCCGCTGCTGACCGCGCTGATCGGTGTGGGCATCGGGGTCTCCTCGATCACCGCGCTCGCCAGCGCGCTCGACCTGGGGACGACCACCTCCACGCTCGCCATGATGATCGGCCTCGCGGTCGGCATCGACTACGCGCTCTTCATCGTCTCCCGCTACCGCGGCGAACTCGCCGACGGGCGTGACCGTGAGGAGGCCGCGGGCCGCGCTGTCGGGACCGCCGGTTCGGCCGTGGTCTTCGCCGGGCTCACCGTGGTCATCGCGCTGGTCGGCCTCGCCGTGGTGAACATCCCGATGCTCACCAAGATGGGCTTCGCGGCGGCCGGCACGGTGGTCATCGCCGTGCTCATCGCGCTCACCCTGATCCCGGCGCTGCTCGGCTACGCGGGCAAGAAGGTCAAGCCCACGGGTGAGAAGAGCAAGCTGCTCGGCGGCGGAAAGAAGGCGGCGGCCACCGAGGCCGTCACGGAGAAGAAGGACAACCTCGGCACGCGCTGGGCGCGCTTCGTCGTGCGCCGCCCGCTGACCGTCCTGCTCGTCGGCGTCATCGGCCTCGGTGCCGCCGCGCTGCCCGTGTCCTCCCTCGAACTGGGCCTGCCGGACGACGGCGCGCAGCCGACGTCCACGACCCAGCGCAAGGCGTACGACCTGGTCTCCGACGGATTCGGCCCCGGCTTCAACGGCCCGCTGATGACGGTCGCCGACCTCAAGGGTTCCGACGACCCGAAGGCCGCGGCCGGGGAGATCCAGAAGACGATCTCCAAGCTCGACGACGTCCTCTCGGTCGCCCCGCCGATGATCAACAAGGCGGGCGACACGGCGATCATCAGCGTCGTCCCGTCCTCGAAGCCCAGCGGCATCGAGACCGAGAACCTCGTGCACGCCATCCGTGACGCGGGCGCCGACATCAAGTCCGACACCGGTGCGAGCGTCATGGTCACCGGCACGACGGCCATGAACATCGACGTCTCCCAGAAGCTGAACGACGCGCTGCTGCCCTACCTGGCACTGGTCGTCGGCCTCGCCTTCCTCCTCCTGATCGTCGTCTTCCGCTCCATCCTGGTCCCGCTCAAGGCGGCCCTCGGCTTCCTGCTCTCGGTCCTCGCGGCCCTGGGCGCGGTCGTCGCGGTCTTCCAGTGGGGCTGGCTCGGCTCGCTCTTCGGCGTGGAGCAGACCGGCCCGATCATGTCGATGATGCCGATCTTCATGGTGGGCGTCGTCTTCGGCCTCGCGATGGACTACGAGGTGTTCCTCGTGACGCGCATGCGTGAGGCGTACGTCCACGGGGAGCGGCCGGGCCAGGCCATCGTGACCGGCTTCCGGCACGGGGCGAGGGTGGTCTCGGCAGCTGCCGTGATCATGATCGCGGTCTTCGCGGGATTCATCGGCTCGTCCGAGCAGATGGTGAAGATGATCGGCTTCGGCCTCGCGATCGCCGTCTTCTTCGACGCGTTCATCGTGCGCATGGCGCTGGTCCCGGCAGTGCTCGCGCTGCTCGGCAAGAAGGCGTGGTGGCTGCCGCGGTGGCTCGACCGGGCGCTGCCGAACGTGGACGTCGAGGGCGAGGCCCTGCGGGACGCCGATGAGGCGGCCGCCGGGCGCAGTGGTGACGGCCGGGAGCTGGAGCGCGTCTGACGCGTCAGTGGGGCACGGGGGCGGCCGCGTACGTGCGGCGCAGGAAGCGGATCAGTGCCGCTGCGTCGAACTGCACGACCGCCACCCCGTGCGCCGAGTGGAACTCCATCACGGTCTGCACCCGCCCACAGGGCCAGATGTGTACGTCGCCGCTGGTGGCCGGGGCCCGCAGGCCCTGTTCGAGCAGCTGCCTGGCGAAGGTCCACTCGTGAGAACCCTCGGGTGAACCAGGGAGGCCGATCCGCACCGAGAGCGGGTCGGCCTCCGCGTCGTACCGCAGGACGGCGGGGACGGCGAGCTGGTCGTCAGGGGAGTCCGTGACGACGTGGGCACGTGCGAACTGCTCTACTGCGGACATCGCCGAACTCCTCACCATCGCGCACGCCGTCACGCGCTTTCTGCCCTCTAATGTCCCATATATTCCGATTCCTGCTCCAGGTGTGACCGGGATAACTGGGTAGTCACCGCTCTTGCAAACCGTTCGCAACAGGGCACTATCATTGAACGGTTCACGAGCGATCCGCTCTGCCTTCCTCTTCCTGTCCTGCCCAGGAGCGCGCGCATGCATGTCCCCGACGGATTCATCAACGCCCCCGTCTCCGCCGCCACCGGGGTCATCGCCGCCGGAGCGATCGCCGTCAGCCTCCGCGGAGCGCGGCGTGAACTGGACGAGCGGACGGCGCCGCTCGCCGGACTCGTGGCCGCGTTCATCTTCGCCGTGCAGATGCTGAACTTCCCCGTCGCCGCCGGGACCAGCGGACATCTGCTCGGCGGCGCGCTCGCCGCGATACTCGTCGGCCCCTATACGGGCGTCCTGTGCGTGTCCGTCGTCCTCCTCATGCAGGGCGTCCTCTTCGCCGACGGCGGCCTCACCGCGCTCGGCGTGAACATCACCGACATGGCCATCGTCACGACCGTCGTGGCCTATCTCACCTTCCGCGGCCTGGTGAAGGTGCTGCCGCGCACCCGCCGCTCCCTCACCGCCTCCTCCTTCGTCGCCGCGCTGATCTCGGTGCCCGCCGCCGCGATCGCCTTCACCTTCCTCTACGCGCTCGGCGGCACCACCGACGTCTCCATCGGCAAGGTCGCCACGGCCATGGTCGGCGTGCACGTCCTGATCGGCATCGGCGAGGCCGCCATCACCGCGCTCACCGTCGGCGCCGTCATCGCCGTACGCCCCGACCTCGTGTACGGCGCCCGCGGCCTGACCCAGAAGCTCAAGCTCCGGGTCGGCGGTGAGCTCGTCGACGCCCCGGATGCCGCCGCCGAAAAGCCCGTCCCCGTCGCCGCACGCTCGCACCGCAAGGTGTGGATCGCCGGCCTGGTCACCTCCCTCGTCCTCGCCGGTTTCGTCAGCTTCTACGCCTCCGCGAACCCCGACGGCCTGGAGAAGGTCGCGGCCGACAAGGGCATCGACAAGAAGGTCGAGGAGCACGCCACCTCGGACTCCCCGCTCGCCGACTACGGCGTCGAGGACATCACCGACACCCGCCTCTCCGGCGGCCTCGCCGGCGTGATCGGTGTCGGCGTCACCGTCGTGGCGGGCTCGGCGGTCTTCTGGGCGCTGCGGCGCCGCCGTACGACGGACACGGACCCGGCGTCCACGGCATCCGTCACTTCCTCTTCCGAGACCTCCGAGAACGCCTGACATGGGAGCGGGCCACGCCCACCGGCTCTACCGGCACGGCCACTCACCCGTCCACGCCCTGCCCCCGCACACCAAACTGGCGGCGGTCTTCTGCTTCGTGGTCGTGGTGGTCTCCACACCGCGCGAGGCGATGTGGGCGTTCGGTCTGTACGCGCTCCTGCTTGCCGCAGTGGCGTACGCGTCCCGCGTCCCGCTCCCCTTCCTCCTGAAGCGGCTGCTCATCGAGGTCCCGTTCGTGGCGTTCGCGGTGCTCATGCCGTTCGTGGCCGAGGGGGAGCGGGTCGAGGTGCTCGGCATGTCCCTGAGCGTGAACGGCCTCTGGGGCGCCTGGAACGTCCTGGCCAAGGGCACGCTCGGCGTCGCGGCATCCGTGCTGCTCGCCTCCACCACCGAACTGCGCTCGCTGCTCCTGGGCCTGCAGCGCCTGAAGCTGCCGCCGCTGCTCGTCCAGATCGCCTCGTTCATGATCCGGTACGGAGACGTGATCACGGACGAGATGCGCCGCATGAAGATCGCACGCGAGTCGCGCGGCTTCGAGGCGCGAGGCGTGAAGCAGTGGGGTGTCCTCGCGAAGTCCGCCGGGGCGCTCTTCATCCGCTCGTACGAGAGGGGCGAGCGGGTGCACCTGGCCATGGTCAGCCGGGGGTACGCCGGTTCGATGCCGGTGATCGACGAGGTGACGGCCTCGCGCGCCCAATGGACGTACGCCTTCGCCCTCCCGGGCGCCGCTCTTGTCGTCTGCCTGCTGGGATGGACCCTGTGACTACTGCACCCTCCCTGGAAGTGGCCGGACTGGCCTTCGCCTACCCCGACGGGCACCAGGCGCTCTTCGGCGTCGACATGCGGATCGGCCGGGGCGAGCGGGTCGCGCTGCTCGGCCCGAACGGCGCGGGCAAGACGACGCTCGTCCTGCACCTGAACGGCATCCTGACGGGCGGCGCGGGCACGGTCACCGTCGCGGGACTTCCCGTCGGCAAGAAGCACATGGCCGAGATCAGGCGCCGGGTCGGCATCGTCTTCCAGGACCCGGACGACCAGCTGTTCATGCCGACGGTGCGGGAGGACGTGGCGTTCGGCCCGGCGGCGGCGGGGATGCGCGGCCCGGAGCTGGAGGCCAGGGTGCGGAAAGCCCTTGGCCAGGTCGGCATGGCGGAGTTCGCGGACCGCCCGCCGCACCACCTCTCCTTCGGCCAGCGCAGGCGGGTCGCGGTGGCGACGGTCCTCGCGATGGAGCCGGAGATCCTGGTCCTGGACGAGCCGTCATCGAACCTGGACCCCGCCTCGCGCCGCGAACTGGCCGACATCCTCCGCTCGTTGGACGTGACGGTCCTGATGGTCACGCACGACCTGCCGTACGCCCTCGAACTGTGCCCCCGGGCCCTGATCCTGAGCGAGGGCGTGATCGCCGCGGACGGCCCGACGGGGGAGCTCCTCGCCGACGAGGACTTGATGGGTGCGCACCGGCTTGAGCTGCCGTTCGGCTTCGATCCGAAGACGGCGCAGGCGAACAGGTAGGGAATCCACGGCTGCGGGCGGCTGTTGGGTGTGGCATGGATGTTGATGTGCACGGGTCGGTGGCCCCGGGCTTCGAGCCGGTGAAGGACGCCTTCGTACGGAACTTCACAGAGCTCGGCGAGCGGGGCGCTGCGGTCGTGGTGTACCGCGACGGGCGGCCGGTCGTGGATCTGTGGGGCGGCACGAAGGACGTCGACGGGGGCGGCGGGGCCTGGGAGCGTGGCACCGCGCAGATCGTCCGTTCGGCGACCAAGGGTGTGGCTGCCGCTGCTCTGCTCCTTCTGCATCAGCGCGGCGAGCTCGACCTGGACGCCCCGGTCGGGTCCTACTGGCCCGAGTTCAAGGCGCGGGGCAAGGAAGGGGTCCTGGTCCGGCATGTCCTCGCGCACCGGGCGGGTGTCCCCGCGCTCGACCGGCCGTTGACGCCCGCGGAGGCGTTCGATCCCGATCTCGCCGCTGCGGCGGTCGCGGCGCAGGCGCCGTTCTGGGAGCCGGGGGAGGGGCACGGCTATCACGCGCACACCTACGGCTGGCTCGCCGGGGAGTTGGTGCGGCGGGTGACGGGGCGGTCTCTCGGGGAGTTCGTGTCCACGGAGGTCGCCGGGCCCCTGGGCCTTGGGCTGTGGGTGGGGCTTCCGTCGGCGGAGGCGGGGCGCGTGGGGCGGCTGGGACGGATCGAGGCGGCCTCGGCTCCGGGGGGTCTCAGGGTGCGGCCCAAGCGGGACGTGGCGGAGGCTTACGCGGATCCCGCCTCGCTCACGCGGCGAGCGTTCGCCGCGATGACTCCGGAGCCCGACGAGAACGACCCCGCTTACCGGGCGGCTTCCCTTCCCGCGTCCAACGGTGTCGCCACCGCTGACGGTCTGGCCCGCTTCTACGCCTCGCTCATCGGTGAAGTGGACGGCAGCGGGCGCCTCTTCACGCCGGAGATGGTCGAACTGGCCCGCGCGGAGGCGTCATCGGGTCCCGACCGCGTCCTGATCGTGAATACCCGCTTCGGCCTCGGCTACATGTTGCATGGCGGTGCGTCGCCGCTGCTGGGTGCCGGATCGTTCGGACACCCCGGGCGGGGTGGCGCGCTGGGCTTCGCGGATCCGGAGTCGGGGGTGGGCTTCGGGTACGTGACGAACGGCATGAACAAGGGGGTTACGGCGGATCCGCGGGCTCAGGGGCTGGTGCGGGCCCTGCGGAAGCTGTTGTAGGAGCCCCACCTAGTACGGCTGGTGCGGGGCGCGCAACGCCTGCGACAGTGCGTCCACGGTCACGCCCACGACGGCCAGGAGCTGCGCCGGGCTCGCCCCGGCCCTGCTCATGACGGCGAGCGACTGGTTCACAGCCGCCGCGTGTACAGCGAAGGCGTCGGCCTTCTGGTCGGTCAGTCCTCCGGCCTTCAGCGCGGTGCGCAGGCGCACGAGCTGGAAGCCGAGCACCTGCTCGGCGTGCGCTCCGGCGCCCGGACTCAGCACCGGGATCGCCATGGCCGACTGGGCAACCAGGCATCCATCAGGCACGTCGGGATCGGCGATGCGCTCGAGGGTGACGTCGAAGAACGCACGAACGGCGGCAACGGGGTCCGACGCCGCACACGACAGGGCGGCGTCGTACTTCTCGCCGTAGCGCGCGGCGTAGAGATCCAGGCAGCGCAGGAAGAGCGTGTCCTTGGAGCCGAGTGAGGAGTAGATGGAACTGCGGTTCAGGCCGGTTGCCCGGGACAAATCGTCCAATGAGGTGTCGGCGTAGCCCTCGCGCCAGAACTGGACCATCGCGGCATCGAGCGCCGTATCCATGTCGAACTGCTTCTTGCCTGCCACGCGGCACTTCCTCGCCGATGCGTCGATGGTCGGGACGGTGTTGCGCACCATTCTATCTTGAACTAATCAGTTCAAGATGTGTAGCCTCCCAGCGTGGACCTTTCCGAAAGCAGCCTCATCCCCGACCTGCCCCTGCAGCATCTGGCCGGATTCACTCACCGCTGGGTCGACGCGGACGGCGTCCGCCTTCATGCCGTCGACGGCGGACGGCCGAGCGGCCCGGCCGTCGTCCTGCTCGCCGGATTCCCGCAGACCTGGTGGGCCTGGCGAAAGGTGATGCCCGGCCTCGCCCAGCGGTTCCGCGTCATCGCGATCGACCTGCCGGGTCAGGGGCACTCCGAGCGTCCGGAGCGCGGCTACGACACGCACACGGTCGCCGCGCACGTCCACTCCGCCGTGAAGGCTCTGGGAGAGTCGACCTACTCCCTGGTCGCCCACGACATCGGCGCCTGGGTCGCTTTTTCCCTCGCCCTCAACTTCGAGAGCCACCTGCGCGGGGTCGCCCTGCTCGACGCCGGGATTCCCGGCATCACTCTCCCGGAGACGATTCCCACCGACCCGGAACGAGCGTGGAAAACCTGGCATTTCGCGTTCCACACCGTGCCCGACCTGCCCGAGACGCTGCTCGCCGGCCGCGAACGCGAGTACGTCGGCTGGTTCCTGAAGATGAAGGCCCTGTCTCCCGACACGTTCGACGACGCCGAGATCGGCCACTACGCGGCGGCCGTCGCCGCCGACGGCGGCCTGCGCGCTTCCCTCGCGTACTACCGAGACGCCGCGGAGTCGGCGCGTAAGAACCGCGAGTCGCTCGCGCGGCGACACCTGGCTGTGCCGATCCTCGGCATCTCCAGCAGCCACGGCTCCATTCCGGACATGGCCGCTTCCATCAGCCCGTGGGCCGACGACACCACCCGAATCGTCGTGCCCGACGCAGGCCACTTCATCCCCGACGAGCAGCCCGAGGCTGTCGCTGCCGCGATAGCGGACTTCATCGCGAGGTGAGTTGCCTCTCGTACGCGACGCAGGGCTGAAGCCGCCTCACCTGTCTCACCCCGCGTGCAGCATCAATCCGATCCCCGCCACCATCAAACCCGCCGCCACCAGCCTCGGCGCCCCGAACCTCTCCTTGAAGAAGATCGCCCCTATTGCCGCGCCCACGATGATCGAGGACTCGCGGAGTGCCGAGATGGGGGCCAGTTCTGCCTTTGTCTGGGCCCACAGGACCAGGCCGTACGCTGCCACGGAGAGGGCCGCGCCCAGTAGGCCCACCTTTGCGAACGGGCGTAGGCGGGGGACCAGTTCGCCCCGCCAGCGGTATGCCGCGTACAGCGGGATCGCGAGGCCCTCCAGGATCATCAGCCACGCGATGTAGCCCATGGACGAGCCGGAGGCGCGGACGCCCAGGCCGTCCACCACCGTGTACGCCGCGATCGAGACGCCCGTGGCGAGCGCCGCGCCGATCGCCGCCCAGTCGGGGCGCCGGCCCGAGCCGCGTATGCCCCAGAGCGCCAGCCCCGTCAGGCCCGCGCAGGAGACCGCGACTCCCGCCGCCTGCCAGCCGTCCGGGATCTCGCCCGCGAAGATCGCGGCGAGGACCGTCACCACCAGCGGCGCCGTGCCCCGGGCGATCGGGTACGCCTGGCCGAAGTCGCCGAGCTTGAACGACTTCATCAGCAGGGCGTAGTAGCCGACGTGGATCACCGCGGACAGCACCAGGTACGGCCACGCACCCGCCGCCGGTATCGCCGCGAACGGGGTGATGAGTACGCCTATCAGCAGCCCACCACCGGATATCAACGTAAAGCCGACCAGCTTGTCCGTGATGTGGTGCGCGATCGCGTTCCAGCTCGCGTGCGTGACGGCGGCAAGCAGCACCGCCGACGCGACCAGCGGCGTCACTTGGCGGTCTCGCGCACGTCCACCAGGGTGCCGTTCGCGTGGGAGATCAGTGTCGCGGGCGCCATGGGGAACACCGCGTACGGAGTGCCCGCCGCCGCCCACACCACGTCGTGGTTCAGGAGCGAGCGGTCCGCGAGGACCCGTGTCTTGGTCGCGTGGCCGAAGGGCGGTACCCCGCCGATCGCGTAGCCCGTGGTCTCGCGGACGACGTCCGCCTTCGCGCGCGTCACCTTCGCCGCGCACAACTCCCACCGCACGCGCTCCAGATCCACCCGCGAGGCGCCGTCCATCAGGACCAGGACCGGGACGCCGTCCGCCGCGAAGATCAGGGACTTGCAGATCTGGCTCAGCTCGCAGCCGATGGCCGCCGCGGCCTCCTGGGCGGTGCGCGTCGCCTCCGGGAAGCGGCGGACCTCTGCGATCAGCTCGCCGAGGCCCAGCTGGTGCAGGGCCTCGGCGAAACGGGGGCTGGCGTGGGATTCTGTTGCCGTCATGCGCCGCACGCTAGCGGTCCGTGTACGGGGCATGCGAACGAGTTCCGGATGTCGGTCTGGGCGTCTTGTTCATCGGCACCCGGCGGCCGTGGGCTGTGCCCACCCGTTCCGCCCTGCGGAACGCCTGCCCACAGCGGCAGCGACCTACTTCGCCGCCAGGAACATCGCCCGTACCAGCGGCCCCGCCGAGTCGCCGCCGTGGCCGCCCTCCTGCACCACCGCGCCCGCAGCCAGGTCACCGCGGTACGCCGTGAACCAGCCGTTGGGCTTCTTCTGGTTGTCGACCTCCGCGGAGCCGGTCTTCGCGCCCATGTCGGAGCCGAGGCCGGACATGGGTTTCACCGCGGTCCCGGCGACAGCCGTGTAGTGCATCAGGTCGCGCAGGGCCGATGCCGTCGCGCCCGACATCTTGCGTGGGGCCGTCGCGAGGGTGCGCTTGTCGATGTCCGGGGAGACCAGGTACGGCTGCTTGAACTCGCCCGACTTCACCGTGGCCGCCACCGACGCCATGTTCAGCGGGTTCATGCGGACGCCGCCCTGACCGATCAGCGACGCGCCCATCTGCGCGTCGCTCTGGACGGGGATCGCCCCGTCGAAGCTCGGGACGCCGATCGACCAGTTGTCGCGGCCGAGGCCGAAGACCTCCTGCGCCTGCTTGGTCAGGGAGTCGTCCTGCAGCTTCTTGGCCTGGCTGATGAAGGCCGTGTTGCAGGACCGGGCGAAGCTCGCGCGGAACGTGCCGTCCTTGATCTGGAACTTGTCGTCGTTCTGGAACTTCCAGCCGCCGTACGTCACGTACTTCGGGCAGGGATGTTTCTTGTCCACTCCCGCGAGCTTCTTCTCCAGGAGCAACGACGACGTGACGACCTTCATCGTCGAGCCGGGGGCCAGCGAGCCCTGGAAGGCGATGTTGAAGCCGGTCGGGTTCGAGTTGGCCGCCGCGAGGATCTCGCCCGTGCTCGGCTTCACCAGGACGACGGAGGCCTGCTTGCGCTTGCCCGTCTCCTTCTCCGCCGCCGCCTGGAGCGAGGCGTCGAAGGTGGTCTTCAGGGTGCCGGGGGTGCCCGGTGAGAGCGTCAGGAGCGTCTTGTCGGGCGTCGCCTTCGCGTCGTCCTTCGTCGTCGCCGACTTCTCGGCTTCCTTCGCGCTGTCCTTGCGCACGACCCGCAGCTCGACGCCCGCCTTGCCGCCGGCCTTGTCGCCGAACTTCTCGCGCAGGCTGTCGAGGACCGTGCCGAGGGAGGGGTACTTCTCCTTCGTCAGCTCGCCGCCGTCCCGGTCCACAGCCTTGATCGGCGGGTCCCCGGCCTCACCGGTGACCAGCCGGTCGCCGGCCTTCAAGTCCGGGTGCACGACGGAGGGCTGCCAGCCGACCAGCGTCTTGCCGTCGTGCTTTCTTCGTACGACGGTCAGCTCGGACTCGTACGCGAAGGGCTTGTTCGTTCCCTCGTACGAGACCGTGGACGTGACCGAGAACGGCACCTTCGCGCCCGAGCGCTTGCCCGGCGTCAGCTTCACCTTCGTGAGGTGGGAGTCCTTGGCGTACGCGGTGAGGGCGGTCTTCGCCGTCGTCCGGTCGTCCGTGAGCGCCGCGGCCCCCGTGACGTCGCCCTTCTCCCACGCCGCGAGGAAGTCCCGCGTGGTGGCCCGCACCTCGGCGGCCGTCGGCGGGCCCGCGGCCACCGGCTTCTCGTCGACCGTCGGTCCGTCGCCGGAGCCACCGATCAGGCTGTACGCGGCGACACCTACGCCGCACACGACCACGGCGGCGGCGCCGCCGAGCACACCAGGGTGCACCTTGGCGCTCTTGGCGCCCGATGTGCCCGTGATGTTCCTGATGCCCTTGCGCTCGCTGGCGCGCCCTCGCTTACCCACTGACCCTCCGCAGATCCCAGATCACAGAACCCCCAGGCTCTGCACCGGAAGGCCCCACACTAGGGGGCTTTCATGAAGCCCCCTACCAATCACCTCAACTGCCTGCGGCAAGCACCGCCGCCACGATAGGGCCGGCCGCGTCGCCGCCATGGCCGCCTCGCTCCACCACGGCCGCGGCCGCCACGTCACCGCGGTATCCGGCGAACCAGCTGTTGGGCTTCTCCTGGCCCGCGACCTCCGCCGAACCCGTCTTCGCGCCGATGCTGCCGCTCAGCCCGGACATGGCAGGCGCGCCGGTGCCGCTGACCGCCGTGGCGTTCATCATCTGCCGCAGCTGCCCGACGGTGGACGCGGGCAGGCCGTGCGCCGTGGCCAGCTCCCGGCCGTCAAGGGACGGGTCCACGATCACCGGCTGCCGGAAGGCTCCCGTGGTCGCGGTCGCCGTGACCGAGGCCATGTTGAGCGGGTTCAGCTGCACCTGGCCCTGGCCGATCATGTTCTGCGCGCGGTCGGGGCCGGGGGAGGCGGGGACCGAGCCGTCCACCGTGCGGACGCCCACCTGCCAGTCGAGGCCGAGGCCGAAGCCGTTCTGCGCCTCCTCGGTGAGGGAGGAGTCCGTGACGCCGTCCTCGTCGACCAGCTTCACGAACGCGGTGTTGCACGAGCGCGCGAAGCTGTCCGCCAGGGTCGCGTTCTCGTTCGGGGCGAGACCGGGGAGGTTCTGGATGGTGTTGCTCTGCCAGGTCGCGGTGTCCGGGCAGGGCGCGGGGCCGCTCGCCTTCGTCACGCCCTTGTCGATGAGCATCGCCGCCGAGACGATCTTCATCGTCGAGCCGGGGGCCATCTTGCCCTCGAAGGCCGCGTTGAACCCGTCCTGCCGGTTGTTGGCCACGGCCAAGACCTCGCCGGAGCTCGGCTGCACGGCGACCACGGAGGAGTCCGCGTGCCGGGTCACCGCCTTCTCGGCGGCGCGCTGCGCGGGCGCGCTCAGCGTCGTCCTCAGCTTCCCCGCCTTGCCCTTGGCGAGCGTGAGCAGCGTCTTGGTGCCGGCGTTCTCGTCCGCGTGCCGGACGTACAGCTCGACGCCGGGCGTTCCGCCCGCCTTGTCGCCGTACTTCGCGCGCAGCTGGTCGAGGACCGGGCCGAGCGAGGGGTAGGTCTTCTTGTCCAGGGCCGTGCCGTTCCGGTCGACGGCCTGGATGGGGGGCACGGCGGCCTCGCCGGTCTCCAGGGTGTCGTCCTTCTTCAGGTCCGGGTGCACGACCGAGGGGTCCCAGTCGACGAGCGCACGCCCCGTGGTCTCGCCCCGCACGACGGTCAGTTCGGAGTCGTACGCGAAGGGCTTGGTCTTCCCCTTGTACGAGACCGTCGCCTCGACCGAGAACGGCACGGTCGTGCCCGCGGCCTTGCCCGGTGTGAGCCGCACCTTCGTCAGACGGGCGTCCTCGCGGTAGCCGGTCAGGAGCGTCGAGGCCGCTTCCGCGTTGTTCGTGTAGGACGAGGCCTGCCTGGCGTCGCCCTTGGCCCACGCCGCGAGGAAGTTCTTCGTCGTCTCGCCGACCTCGCCGCTCGTCGGCGGTCCCGTCTTCACCGTGTGCGGGCCTGACGCCGATGAACCGCCGCCCCCGGTCACGCCGTTCACCAGGTTGTACGCGCCGTACCCCGCGCCCCCGACCATGACGGCGAACACGCCCCCCACCAAAGTGACCTTTACCCCTTTGCGCATTCCGCGCCCCCTCCCCAGGAGCCCTCCCGAATGTGTGTCCGGAAGGGTGGTTCGAACAGAACCTTAAGCGGCGGAGGTGAGGAACGAGGGAGCTGTTATCCGAAGGTGTCCTAGGTGCTCCCTACAACCAGATGTCTAGACCCACGTGTCCAGGAGCATGCGGGCCCGCCAGGAATCGATCGGAATGGCCTGGCCGGTGTAAATGGGCCAGAACCAGATGAAGTTCCACAGGATCAGCAGCACCAGGACGCCCGACGCCGCGGCCCCCACGACCCGCCGCCGCTCGCTCGAACCGGGCGGACCGAGGATCGCGCCGATCATCATCGCCACCGCCAGGCACAGGAACGGCACGAAGACCACGGCGTAGAAGAAGAAGATCGTCCGCTCCTGGTACATGAACCACGGCAGATACCCCGCCGCGACCCCGCACACGATCGCGCCCGCACGCCAGTCCCTGCGGAACACCCACCGCCACAGCACGTAGAGCAGCGCGAACGCCCCCGCCCACCACAGCATCGGCGTGCCGAGCGCGAGCACCTCGCGGGCGCACTTCTCCGCGGTCCCCGCGGGGCAGCCGTCCTTGCCGGGCAGCGGCGACTCGTAGAAGTACGAGACGGGGCGGCCGTCGACGATCCAGCTCCACGGGTTCGACTGGTAGGTGTGCGGAGAGGAGAGCCCCACGTGGAAGTCGTAGACCGCGTGTTCGTAGTGCCACAGGCTGCGCAGCCAGTCCGGCAGGAACGTCCAGGAGCCGCCCTTGCCGTCCGTCGCCGCCCAGTTGCGGTAGTAGCCGCCGGTGCCGTCGGTCGGGGAGAGGATCCAGCCGAGCCAGGACAGGACGTACACGCCGATCGCGACCGGCACCGTCGAGACGAACGCCGGGAGCACGTCCCGCTTCAGGACCGCGCGGTAGGGACGCTCGGCGCCCGCGACGCGGCGGGCGCCCACGTCCCACAGGACGGTCAGCAAGCAGAAGAAGACCATGATGTAGAGGCCGTTCCACTTGGTGCCGAAGGCGAGACCCAGGCAGAGACCGGCCGCCCAGCGCCAGGGACGCCACCCAAGGCGCAGCGTCTCGGCGACCCACGCGTCGGGGCGCACCCGTCCGTCCTCGTCGGCCGGAAGCCCGGCCGCGAGCTTCGCGCGCGCCTTGTCCCGGTCGATCAGGAAGCAGCCGAACGCGGCGAGAACGAAGAACATCAGGACCTGGTCGAGCAGCGCGGTGCGGCTCATCACGAAGTGCAGCCCGTCCACCGCGAGCAGCCCGCCCGCCAGACAGCCCAGGAACGTCGAGCGGAAGAGCCGCCGCCCGATCCGGCACAGCATCAGGACCGACAGGGTGCCGAGCACCGCCGTCATGAAGCGCCAGCCGAACGGATCGAAACCGAAGATCCACTCACCGATGCCGATGACGTACTTGCCGACCGGCGGATGCACCACGTACGCGGCGTCCGTGGGGATCGTGATGTCCGATCCGTGCTTCAGGACGTCGGGGTTGACCTTCTCGGGCCAGTTGACCTCGAAGCCCCGGTGGATCAGCGCCCAGGCGTCCTTGGCGTAATACGTCTCGTCGAATATCACGGCCTTCGGGTTGCCGAGATTCCAGAACCGGGTGAGTCCCGCGACCAGCGTGATCAGCAGCGGGCCGATCCAGCCCGACCACCGGACCAGCAGGTCGGCGGAGCTTTTGCGCAGGCCGATCGTCGCCCACAGGCGCGGGCTCGGTTCGGTGTACGCGGGAACGAGCCGGGCCCGGACATCGTCCGTGGGCTCGCCGGGCCGCGCCACGTAACCGAAGCGGCGCAGCCTGTGCTGCCACGACGGCTGCTGCTCCTCGGCTGCCTGGCCCTGGCGGGTGTCCGGGGAAGACGCGGTACTGGTCACCGCGCCATCGTAGGGAACCCGACTGTGTGAGTCCCGCTCCTGGGCCCCACCCGGCCCCTGCGAGGATGGAACAGTGACTGGAAGCGCAGATTTTCCCGACGGCCCGCCCCCCTCAAGCCCGTCCCCCGGACATTCCTCCGGCGGAACCCTCGTCCTCGCGGGCACGCCCATCGGGGATGTCGCGGACGCTCCGCCGCGGCTCGCCACCGAGCTGGCGGCGGCCGATGTGGTGGCCGCCGAGGACACCCGGCGGCTCCGCAGGCTCACCCAGGCGCTCGGCGTGCAGGTGGGCGGCCGGGTCGTCTCGTACTTCGAGGGCAACGAGAGCGCGCGGACGCCCGAGCTGGTCGAGGCCCTGGCCGGCGGCGCGCGGGTGCTGCTCGTGACGGACGCCGGGATGCCGTCGGTGTCCGATCCCGGGTACCGCCTCGTCGCCGCCGCCGTGGAGAAGGACATCCGGGTCACCGCCGTGCCGGGGCCGTCCGCGGTGCTCACCGCGCTGGCCCTCTCGGGCCTCCCGGTGGACCGCTTTTGCTTCGAGGGCTTCCTGCCGCGCAAGGCGGGCGAGCGGCTTTCGCGTCTGCGCGAGGTGGCCGATGACCGTCGCACCCTCGTCTACTTCGAGGCACCGCACCGGATCGACGACACCCTCGTCGCGATGGCCGAGGCGTTCGGCGACGAACGCAGGGCCGCGGTCTGCCGCGAGCTGACCAAGACGTACGAAGAGGTCAAGCGCGGGTCGCTGCGGGAACTCGCCGAGTGGGCGGCCGACGGCGTACGCGGTGAGATCACCGTCGTCGTCGAGGGGGCACCGGAGAAAAGCCCCGGTGACCTGGGCCCGGACGAGCTGGTGCGCAGGGTGCGGGTGCGCGAGGAGGCGGGGGAGCGACGCAAGGAGGCGATCGCCGCCGTCGCGGCCGACGCGGGGCTGCCCAAACGCGACGTGTTCGATGCCGTCGTGGCGGCAAAGAATGCGGCTCGGGCCGCCCCATCGGAAGGCAAAGGACTATCGTGAAAAGCAAAGTGCGGGCCGTGCACCGGGCCTGAAGGCTAAGGAAAGGCCAAATCGCCTTCAACTGTCGACAGGTCTGATGCTTTCGCCTCGGGAAAGGCGTCCACTGGTCAAAGGGGACGCACCCGTCCCCACGCTTCCGGCCGGGAGGAAATCCCCGGTCCGGCAGCGCTTGTCCAGCGGACAAGAGGAGCTGGCATGAGCGAGATCGCCGACACCGGTCACCACACCACGGCGCCCGATGCGACGCGTGCGACACAAGCGACCAACACCGTTCACGAATCTTATGCATTCGCCTGTATGCGGTGCGGGCACGGCTGGGAACAGTCCTACGAGATCGAGCATCACGTGGACGGCAAGGGCAAGGAATTCGTGGTGTATATGGCGGACGGCCTTCATGTGCCGTCGCCGCTGACCCGGCCGACGTGTACGAACTGCGGCGGACATGTCGTACGGATCATGCGGGCCGGGCAGGTGTCGTCGGTCCTGGACCTGATGCAGCGGCACCACGCCCCGCGGGCGGCGGCCGGGGCGGGCAAGGCGACGGGGGACGAGCCCGGCGCCGGGGTGCCCGAGCCCCGCGAGCCCAAGCACCACCACTGGCACCTCTCGGCGCTGCTGCATCCCTTCCACCACCGCAAGGCGGGGTGACGTCCCCTTCGTAGGATCGGGGGCATGCCTTCGAAGAACGCCGACCGCAAGAACGCCGACGCCAAGAACGCCGCGCCGCCGCTGCCCGAACCCCTTCGGGTGGCGGTCGCCGACTCCCACACGCACCTCGACATGCAGTCGGGCACGGTGGACGAGGGGCTCGCCAAGGCCGCGGCGGTCGGGGTGACGACGGTCGTGCAGGTGGGCTGTGACGTGGCGGGTTCGCGCTGGGCCGCGGAAACGGCAGCCGCGTACGGCAGCGTGCACGCCACCGTCGCCCTGCACCCCAACGAGGCGCCGCGCATCGTGCACGGCGACCCCGACGGCTGGTCCCGGCAGGGCGCGCGCCAGGCCGGCGGCGACGAGGCGCTGGACGCCGCGCTCGCCGAGATCGACGCGCTGGCCGCGTTGCCGCACGTCAAGGGCGTGGGCGAGACCGGCCTCGACTACTTCCGCACCGGGCCCGAGGGCAAGGCCGCCCAGGAGCGGTCCTTCCGGGCGCACATCGAGATCGCCAAGCGGCACGGCAAGGCCCTGGTCATCCACGATCGCGAGGCCCACGAGGATGTGCTGCGGGTCCTGAAGGAGGAGGGGGCTCCGAAGCGCACCGTCTTCCACTGCTACTCGGGAGACGCGGCGATGGCGCAAGTGTGCGCGGAGAACGGCTACTTCATGTCCTTCGCCGGCAACATGACCTTCAAGAACGCGCAGGGCCTGCGGGACGCGCTGGCCGTGGCCCCCCTCGAACTGGTCCTCGTGGAGACCGACGCGCCCTTCCTCACGCCCGCCCCCTACCGCGGACGGCCTAACGCGCCGTATCTCATTCCGGTCACATTGCGGGCCATGGCCGAGGTACGGGGGATCGGCGAGGACGCCATGGCCGAGGCGATCTCGGCCAACACGGCACGCGCCTTTGATTACTGACCGATAACGCCCATACCCCCGCGGTTCAGGGCAGCGTCACGACACTGCGTGGTCGCGCTGCTTTGGAGAGTGACGATCGCTCCGCTAGGTTCTGGTCCGCCTCGCCCGATCCGGACCGGAACGAGAACGCTGGAGCGTCGTCGTGAGTCATGCGCCGCAGTACGAGACGTCTTATGGGGGCGCCGCGACCTATGACCCGGACCCGGAGCCGGAGCAGGGGGCGGAGCCGGAGCCGGAGTTCTTCCCCCGGCAGGCCACCGTGGTCATCCCTGACGTCATCCGTGACGGTGGACGGGCCGAGGCGCGGCGGGCGGCCCGGCGCAAGAAGCCGAAGCCGAAGTCCAAGCCGCAGTCCGGGTCGAGGACCCCGGACCCGGCCGCGTCGGACCGGCCCGACACGCAGCGGCCCGAGACGCTGCGGCGGCTGCTCCCGCAGGCGCTGGTCGTCGCCTTCCTCGCGGGCGGCACCTCGGCCTTCGTCGCCGACGACAAGGCGATCGAGCTGAGCGTCGACGGCGAGTCGCGCACCCTGCACACCTTCGCGGACGACGTCGGCGAGCTGCTCGAGGACGAGGGCGTGGACTTCGGCGCCCACGACATCGTGGCGCCGACCGCGAGCACGGCCCTGGCCAGCGGCGACGAGATCGCCGTCCGCTACGGCAGACCGGTCGAGCTCACCCTCGACGGGCAGCGGCGCGAGGTGTGGACGACGGCCCGCACGGTGGACGGCGCGCTGCGCCAGCTCGGGGTGCGGGCCGAGGGCGCGTATCTGTCGGCCTCGCGGAGCAAGCGGATCGACCGGGGCGGCCTCGACCTCGACGTACGTACCGAGCGCACGGTGACGATCATGGCGGACGGCCGTGAGCGGACCATCCGTACGAACGCGGCGACCGTACGGGAGGCCGTCGAGGAGTCCGGGATCAGCCTGAACGGCCAGGACACCACGTCCGTCGCGCCCGAGAGCTTCCCGCGCGACGGGCAGACGATCACCGTCATGCGGATCTCCGGGCGCAAGGAGGTGCGGGACGAGCCGATCCCGTTCGACGTGCGGCGGACCGATGACTCCTCCCTGTTCGTCGGTACGGAGGTCGTGGAGCGGCAGGGGCACCAGGGGACCCGGCGGGTGACGTACGCGCTGCGGACGGTCAACGGCGTCAAGCAGAAGCCGCGGCGGCTGCGGTCGGAGATCGTGCGGGAGCCGCAGACGCAGATCGTGAAGGTGGGCACCAAGCAGCGCCCGAGTTCGGTGGCGGGGGCGGAGGGCCTGAACTGGGGGTCGCTGGCCCACTGCGAGTCGGGCGGCCGCCCGAACGCGGTGGACGCGTCGGGGACGTACGGCGGCCTGTACCAGTTCGACACCCGGACCTGGCAGGGCCTCGGCGGCTCGGGCCGCCCGCAGGACGCGTCGTCGGAGGAACAGACGTTCCGCGCGAAGAAGCTGTACGTACAACGGGGCGCGAGCCCGTGGCCGCACTGCGGGGGGCGGTTGTAGCAGGGCCGGTCCGCACCGGCGGCTGGTGGGGGCCCAGAGGTCAGGACCCGTAATCTGGTGCGGTGAGCAACACTGAGCCCGGCAGCCTTCTCGGCGCCGCCGACATCCGCGAGCTGGCCGCTGCCCTGGGCGTACGCCCGACCAAGCAGCGCGGCCAGAACTTCGTCATCGACGCCAACACCGTCCGCCGCATCGTCCGCACCGCGGAAGTGGGCCCGGAGGATGTGGTCGTCGAGGTCGGCCCGGGGCTCGGCTCGCTGACCCTCGCCCTGCTCGACACCGCGGACCATGTGACCGCCGTCGAGATCGACGACACGCTCGCGGCGGCGCTCCCGGCGACCATCGAGGCCCGCCTCCCCGCGAAGGCGGACTCCTTCGCGCTGGTGCACAGCGACGCCATGCTCGTGCGCGAGCTGCCGGGCCCCGCCCCGACCGCGCTGGTCGCCAACCTTCCGTACAACGTGGCCGTCCCCGTGCTGCTGCACATGCTCGACACCTTCCCCAGCATCGAGCGCACGCTCGTGATGGTGCAGGCCGAGGTCGCCGACCGCCTCGCCGCCGCTCCCGGCTCGAAGGTGTACGGCGTGCCCTCCGTGAAGGCGAACTGGTACGCCGACGTGAAGCGCGCCGGTTCCATCGGGCGCAACGTCTTCTGGCCCGCCCCGAACGTCGACTCCGGTCTCGTGTCGCTCGTGCGGCGCGCCGAGCCGGTGAAGACCACCGCTTCAAAGAAGGAGGTCTTCGCCGTCGTCGACGCCGCCTTCGCCCAGCGCCGCAAGACCCTCCGGGCCGCCCTCGCCGGGTGGGCGGGCTCCGCGGCCGCCGCCGAGGCCGCGCTCGTCGCCGCCGGGGTGTCGCCGCAGGCCCGCGGTGAGGCGCTCACGGTGGAGGAGTTCGCGCGGATCGCCGAGCACAAGGGCGCGGGCCTGTGAACGCCGGGGTGACCGTCCGCGTGCCCGCCAAGGTCAATGTGCAGCTCGCGGTGGGCGCCGCGCGCCCCGACGGCTTCCACGACCTCGCCAATGTCTTCCTCGCCGTCGGGCTCTACGACGACGTCACGGTGACGCCCGCGCAAGAGCTGCGGATCACCTGCTCGGGGCCCGGGGCCGAGCAAGTGCCCCTCGACCGCACGAACTTGGCGGCGCGGGCCGCGGAACTGCTCGCCGCACGGCACGGGCGCAGCGCCGGCGTGCACATCCACATCGCCAAGGACATCCCCGTCGCCGGTGGCATGGCCGGCGGCAGTGCGGACGGCGCGGGCGCGCTCGTGGCGTGCGACGCACTGTGGGGCACCGAGGCCTCGCGGGACGAACTCCTCGACATCTGCGCCGAGTTGGGCAGCGACGTGCCGTTCAGCCTGGTCGGCGGGGCGGCGCTCGGCACCGGGCGGGGGGAGAAGCTGGAGACCCTGGAGGTCGGCGGCACCTTCCACTGGGTGTTCGCGGTGGCCGACGGAGGGCTCTCCACGCCCGCGGTCTACCGCGAGTTCGACCGGCTGACCCCGGACGCCCCCGCCCCGCAGGCATCACCCGCGCTGCTCGACGCCCTGCGCGCCGGGGACGCCGAGGCACTCGCCGGTGCCGTGAGCAATGACCTGCAGCCCGCGGCGCTCTCGCTGTTCCCCTCGCTCGTCGACACCCTCGCGGCCGGGACCGGGGCGGGCGCACTGGCCGCCCTCGTCTCCGGCTCCGGGCCCACGACGGCGTTCCTGGCCGCGGACGCGGAGTCCGCGCGACGGATCGCCGGAGCGCTCACGGCCTCCGGCACCTGCCGTACCGCCCGGGTGGCCGGCTCCCCGGCGCCGGGCGCCACGATCCTCTAGGGCACGCATAGGGGGCACGTACTCAGACGCCGATCTGAGTACGTGCGCGCTGATGCCGGACGTACGCCGCGCGCGACCGTACGTACATGGGATCAAGCGTTCGTGAACTGGCCGAGAAGACGCCCGCCGGGCGCGACCGGTACATCGACCTGCTGCGGATCGCCTCGCTCGGCACGGTCGTCGTGGGCCACTGGCTGATGGCGGCGGTGACCGTCGGGGACGACGGCCGCACCGAGGTCGGCAACCTCCTCGCCGTCGTGCCCGACCTGCAAGTGCTCACCTGGGCGCTGCAGATCATGCCGGTGTTCTTCTTCGTCGGCGGCTTCTCGCACGCGCTGTCCTACCGCTCCCTGAGCCGCAAGGCCCCCGAGGGCGGCGGCTCGGTCTACTCGGCGTTCCTGCGGGCACGGCTGCAGCGGCTGCTGCGGCCGACGATGGTCTTCATCGGGGTGTGGGGCGTCGCGGCTCTGGCGGTTCAACTCGCGGGCGAGGGCAGCGCGTTGCTGGACGTGACGCTGCGCCTCGTCGCCCAGCCGCTGTGGTTCATCGGCATCTATCTGGCGATGGTGGCGTTCACGCCGCCGCTGCTGAGGCTGCACGAGCGGTACGGCTGGGGCGCGTTCGGGGGGCTTGTGCTCGCCGCGGGTGCGGTGGACCTGGCGCGCTTCGCGTTCGGTGTCCCGTACGTCGAGTTCCTGAACTTCGCCTTCGTGTGGCTCGCCGTGCACCAGCTGGGCTTCCTGCGGGCGGACGGCAGGCTGCGGATGCCGGCGGCCATGGCAGGGGCGGGCCTCGCGGGAGCCGCGGCCCTGGTGGCCCTCGGGCCGTACCCCCTCTCCATGGTGGGCATGCCCGGCGAGCGCGTCTCGAACATGGCTCCGCCGACCTTCGCCCTGCTCTGCCACGGTGTGTGGCTGGTGGGCGCGGTGGAGATGCTGCGGGGACCCGCGACCCGGTGGCTGGCGCGGCCGCGGGTGTGGCGGGGCGTGGTGGCCGCGAACGGTGTATCGATGACGGCGTTCCTGTGGCACCTGACGGCGATGCTCGGGGTGTACGGGGTGCTGATCGCGGCGGACGTGCGGCTGCCCGAGCCGGCCACCGCGCAGTGGTGGACGCAGGTCCCGCTGCGGATGGCGGCCGCCGTGATGCTCACCGCTCTGCTGGTCGCCGCCTTCCGCCGGTTCGAGAAGCCGGTCGCGGCAAGGGAGTCGACCGGTGCGCCGGGTGCGGGCCCGGCCGCCGCCGTGGGCGTCACGCTCTGCCTCTTCGGGGTGCTCGGCCTCTCCATGGTCGGCTTCGGGGGACTGCTCGAAGGGCGTACGGCGATGCTGGTCGCGGTGCGGGTGACGGCGCCGGTGGCGGTGGGCATGGCCCTGGCGGGATGGCTGCTTGTCGAGCGGGCGGGCCGGGGCGTGCGGGGCGGGGCCCCAGGGGCGCGGTCCTGCTGATCAGCGGCCCCGACCGGCCCCCGGGCCGGAGGCCGGCGTCTCCGACTACGCTGGAGGTCGATCGATCCCCTTCCCTGGAGCGTTAATGGCCGTCAACCTGGTCAATGTCGAGGCAGTCAGCAAGGTGTACGGCACCCGTGCCCTGCTCGACGGTGTCTCCCTCGGCGTGTCCGAGGGGGACCGGATCGGCGTCGTGGGGCGCAACGGAGACGGCAAGACGACCCTCATCCGGATGCTCGCCAAGCTGGAGGAGGCCGACACCGGGCGGGTCACGCACAACGGCGGGCTGCAGCTCGGCGTGCTGACCCAGCACGACTCGCTCGACCCCGAGGCCACCGTGCGGCACGAGGTCATCGGTGACCTCGCCGACCACGAGTGGGCAGGCAACGCCAAGATCCGCGACGTGCTGACCGGCCTTTTCGGCGGCCTGGACATGCCGGGCTTCCCGCAGGGACTCGACACCGTGATCGGGCCGCTGTCCGGTGGCGAGCGCCGCCGTATCGCCCTGGCGAAGCTGCTCATCGGCGAGCCCGACCTGATCGTGCTCGACGAGCCGACCAACCACCTGGACGTCGAGGGCATCGCCTGGCTCGCCGGGCACCTGCGGACGCGGCGCTCGGCGCTCGTCTGCGTCACGCACGACCGCTGGTTCCTCGACCAGGTGTGCACGCGCATGTGGGACGTACAGAGCGGGTCCGTCTTCGAGTACGAGGGCGGGTACTCCGACTACGTCTTCGCGCGCGCCGAGCGTGAGCGCATCGCGGCCACCGAGGAGACCAAGCGCAAGAACCTGATGCGCAAGGAGCTCGCCTGGCTGCGGCGCGGCGCCCCCGCACGCACCAGCAAGCCGCGGTACCGCATCGAGGCCGCCAACGAACTCATCGCCGACGTACCGCCGCCGCGTGACACCAGCGAGCTGATGAAGTTCGCCACGACCCGGCTCGGCATGACCGTCTTCGATCTCGAGGACGTGACCGTGCAGGCCGGACCGAAGGTGCTCCTCAAGCACCTGACCTGGCAGCTCGGCCCCGGCGACCGCATCGGCCTGGTCGGCGTCAACGGCGCGGGCAAGACCTCTCTCCTGCGGGCGATGGCCGAGGCGCAGCGCTCCGACGGCGACGTACAGCCCGAGGCGGGGCGGGTGGTCGTCGGCAAGACCGTGAAGCTGGCCTACCTGTCGCAGGAGGTCGCCGAACTCTCGCCGACGCTGCGGGTGTTGCAGGCCGTGCAGCAGGTCCGTGAGCGGGTCGACCTCGGCAAGGGCCGGGAGATGACCGCCGGGCAGCTGTGCGAGACGTTCGGGTTCAACAAGGAGAAGCAGTGGACTCCCGTCGGTGACCTTTCCGGTGGTGAGCGGCGGCGGCTCCAGCTGCTTCGCCTCCTGATGGACGAGCCGAACGTCCTCTTCCTCGACGAGCCGACGAACGACCTCGACATCGAGACGCTGACGCAGCTCGAGGACGTCCTCGACAGCTGGCCGGGATCCATGGTCGTGATCTCCCACGACCGGTTCTTCCTGGAGCGCACCACCGACAAGGTCTTCGCGCTGCTCGGCGACGCCACGATGCGGATGCTCCCGCGCGGCATCGACGAGTACCTGGAGCGACGCAAGCGGATGGCGGAAGCAGGCGTTCCGTCGGCACCCGTCGCCACGTCCGCGGCGCCCTCCGCGGCCCCGCAGAAGACGGCGATCTCCTCCGCCGACGCACGCGCCGCGAAGAAGGAACTGCAGAAGATCGAGCGGCAGCTGGACAAGATGTCGACGAAGGAGACATGGCTCCACGCTCAAATCGCCGATAACGCCACCGACTTCGAAAAGGTGGCCAAACTGGACGCCGAGTTGCGTGAACTCGTGAGCGAGCGCGACGAGTTGGAGATGCGCTGGCTGGAGCTCGCGGAGAGCGCGTAGAGGTCTCGTAACAGACGCATCACGGGCCGGTCCTCCCTTGGGAACAGGGGACGGACCGGTCAGTTGTGCTAGTGCCGCAGGGTGATAGAAAGGGCGGCCTGAGCACCACTTGGCGTGCCGAAAAATCAGTGAAGGGGGAAGCGCTGATGACTCAGCCGCCCAACCAGCCGCCGTCCGGCGGTTTCGGAGCTCCGCAGGATCCGGACCAGGGATCCGCGCCGCAGCCACCGGGTCAGCCACCGCAGATGCCCGGTCAGCCGCCGGCCCCGCCGTCGGGAGCCCCGCAGACCCCGCCGCCCGCATCCGCGCCCCAGCCCGGCTACGGCTACCCGCAGACGCCACCCGCGCCCCAGCCGGGTTACGGCTACCCGCAGCAGCCCGGACCGTACAACCAGCCCGGCCCGTACGGCCAGCCGACGCAGCCGGGTCAGCCCGGACCGTACGGCCAGCCGACGCAGCCCGGTCAGCCGGGCCCCTACAGCCAGCCCACGCAGCCGGGCCCCTACGCCCAGCAGCCCCAGTACGGGTACCCGCAGCAGCAGTTCCCGCCCCCCGGCGTGCCCGGCACCCACCCGCCCGGCGTCGGCGGTGGCGGCGGCAAGAACCCCTTCAAGGGCAAGCCCGGCCTGGTCGTGGCGGCCGTGGCCGCCGCGGCGCTCGTCATCGGCGGTGTTGCCTGGGCGGTCGTCGGCGGTGACGACGGCGGCGGCAAGAAGAAGACGGCCGCCGAGAAGAGCGACGACCCCAAGTCCAGCGAGTCCGCACCGGTCAACCCGGGCGACGGCAGCGGTGACGGCGAGCAGCACGAAGACCTCAACGCGGGCCGCCAGCCCGGCGAGGCGAAGGTGCTCTGGTACAAGGAGGCGCCCAAGGTGCCCGGCTCCGGCGCCGACGCCAAGGGCATGTGGATCCAAGGTGACGTCGCCATCAAGGCGGCGTACAAGGAGATCACCGCCTACAAGGTCAAGACGGGCGACGAGGCCTGGCCGACGGTCAAGTTCCCGCAGAAGATCTGCGGCACGACGCCGCAGGTCACCAAGGACAACAAGATCGTCGTCGCGTACAAGGACGGCCAGAAGGACTCCGCCAAGTGCAGCCAGGTCCAGGTCGTCGACCTGGAGACCGGCGAGAAGGGCTGGACCAAGCCGGTCAAGGAGGAGGGGCTGTTCGACTTCTCCAGCGACGTCGACCTCTCCATCACCGGTGACACGCTGATGGTCGGCCGCTCCCAGTCCGGCACGGCGCTGCGGATGAGCGACGGCAAGGAACTCTTCGTCTCCGGCAAGAAGGACGAGGGCACCTGCTTCCCCAGCGGCTTCACCGGCGGCAAGAAGATGCTCCGCGCGCTCTCGTGCGGCGCGAGCTCGCCCACCGAGCACGACGAGCTCCAGCAGATCGACCCGAAGACCGGCAAAGCCGTGTGGACGAAGAAATTCCCCAAGGGCTGGCAGATCGGGCGGATCTACTCCGAGAGCCCGACGATCGTCTACCTCACCAACGAGGACAAGAAGCAGTGGAACATCACCACGCTGAGGCCCAACAGCAGCGCCACGCGCTCTGAGGTCGGCGTGGACGAGAAGTTCGCGCCGGAGTGCGGCGGTTCGACGTTCCTCGGCGGCAGCCTGCAGGGCTGCCTCGGCGCGACGACCGACGACAAGAACCTCTACCTGCCGACCGAGGCGACCTCCGGTGCCAACGAGGTCGTGGCGATCAGCCTGGCCGACGGCAAGGAGGCCTGGCGCGTGAAGTCGCCCCTTGAGGAATCGATGCTGCCGATGAAGGTCGAGGGCGGTGAACTGATCGCCTACGTCAACCCCGCGTACGACTCCGGCGGTCAGGTCGTCTCGATCCCGCTCTCGGGCTCGCACAAGCCGAAGACGCTCCTGAAGAACCCCGAGGGGACCTCGGAGATCGAGAGCGGCTTCTTCTCGAAGGACGTCGACTACGTGGACGGTCGCTTCTACCTCTCCACCACGCGGCTCTCGGGCAGCGCGAAGGGCCAGGAGAAGCTGATGCTGGCCTACGGCAAGTGACCTTCTCCGCCGGGCAGGCGCCCGCGCCCTCTTCGTCGCTCAGTTCATCTCTCGTCCCCAAGGAATCGACGTCATGACCCAGCCGCCCCAGCCGCCCAACGAGCCCCCGCAGGGCGAGTTCGGCGCCCCCCAGGATCCCCCGCCGGTCGGCTTCGGCAAGGCCCCCGAGCCGCACAACCCGTCGTACGGCTACCCGCAGACCCCGCCGCCCGCGCAGCCGCCGGCGCCGCCCGCCCAGCCTCCGACGCAGCCGCAGGGCCAGCCCAACTACGGCTACCCGCAGGCGCCCGGCACCCCGCCCCCCGGCCAGCCCCAGGGCTACGGCTACCCGGGCCAGCCGACGCAGCCGTACAACCAGCCGACGCAGCCGTACGGCCAGCAGCCTCCGTACGGCGCCTACCAGCAGCCCGGCACGATGCCGATGGCTCCGCAGGCAGGTGGGCCCGGCGGCTCCGGCGGGTCGAAGCTCAGCGGCCAGATGAAGATCATCATCGGCGCGGTCGTCGCCATCGCCCTGATCGTCGGCGGCGGTGTCTTCTACGCCTCGACCTCGGACAAGAAGGACGACGAGGCCAGCTCCGCGGGCCCCACGGGCAAGGGCGGCGAGGACAAGAAGGGCGGCGGCGAGCAGGGCCCGAGCGGTCCCGGCAAGGAGAAGGTCCCGGCCAACACCAGCGCCACCGTCTCCATGCAGCTCCCGCAGCCCGAGGTGCCCAAGGACGACGTGTGGAGCATCAAGGGCTCCTGGCTGACCGAGGACGTCTACGCGAAGGCGGGCGTCAACGAGATCGTCGGGTACAACCCCGCCGACGGCAAGGAACTGTGGACGCTGCCGCTGAAGGGGCAGACCTGCGCGGGATCGCGCGAGGTCACCAAGGACGGCATCGTCGCGGTCGCCTACGAGGACGGCAAGCGGACCAAGAAGGGTGACCACAAGACCTGTTCGCAGATCTCCGCGGTCGACCTGAAGGACGGCAAGAGCCTCTGGACGGAGACCATCGACGAGGGCAGCATGGACGCCCGCGTCCAGGAGGTCACCATCAGCGGCAGCACCGTCGCGGCCGGTTCCAGCGCCGGTGGCGCGGCCTTCGACCTCACCTCGGGCGACCACCTGTGGGAGCCCACCCCGGGTGACGAGTGCCAGGACGAGGGCTACGCGGGCGGCGAGCAGCTCGTCGCCGTCCAGAAGTGCGGCGACTACGGCGACGAGAAGCTGAAGATCCAGCTCCTCGACGCCAAGACCGGCAAGTCGAAGTGGACGTACCCGGTGACGCCGGGCGTCGACAACGCCAAGATCATCTCGACCCGTCCGATCGTCTTCGGCCAGGACACCCAGGAGATCACCGCGAGCGGCGTCACCGACGCCTTCTCCCTCGACGACCAGGGCAAGCTCCGCGCCAAGATCTCGCTGCCCGACGGCAAGTACGACCACGACTGCGAGGTCAACGTCGTCTACGCCTGCTCCTCGCTGACCGTCGGCAACGACAAGCTCTACGTCCCGACCCGCCAGCACGACGGCGGCGGCGACGGCTACAGCCAGACGAACGAGATCATCTCGTTCTCGCTGGCCACCGGCAAGACCACGGGTGACCGTGCCGACGCGGGCGAGAACGGCGAGATGTTCCCGATCCGCATGGACGGCGGCAACATCCTGGCCTACAAGGACGCCGGTTACGACAAGGGCGCCCAGGTCGTCTCCCTCAACGGCAAGACGATGAAGGAGACCAAGCTCCTGGAGACCCCCGCGGCCGAATCCGTCGGCAGCGCCATCAGCGGCATGGTCCCGAAATCGAACGAACTCCTTTACGCCGACGGCAGGCTGTACCTCGGCAAGGAACTGATCAGCAAGCCGTACTCGAAGGACGAGAAGGAGTACACGGCCCTGGGCTTCGTCGCCCAGTAAGCCCTCTGACCTCCGCGTACGCACCGGACGGCCCCGTTCCCGAAAAGGAGCGGGGCCGTTTCGTCTCCGCGCGTGCACCGTTCCGTACGCACGTACTCCTTATCACTCGAATATGGCCGGGATTTCGGCAATCCGGGCCGCTTATCGCCGGGAGGGGGCGCGCAGCGTCGAACAAGCGTGTAGCTTCCGGGGGATGAGTGGGCGTGGGGCCGGGGGGCCCTCGATCCGTGGGGGTTCCGTGGGGGAAAGTGGGGGGCTGCTCGATGGGTGTGCGACTCATGGTGGTCGACGACCACCGACTGCTCGCCGAGGCACTCGCCTCGGCCTTGAAGCTGCGCGGGCACCGGGTGCTCGCCGCGGCCGCGCCCGCGGCCGGGGCGGCGGAGCTGGTCATCAGCCGGGCACCCGAGGTCTGCCTGCTCGGCACGGCGACACCCGCGGAGACCGGCATGTTCGATCCGGTCGTGAAGATCAAGCGGGAGCGGCCGCAGGTGGCCGTGGTGGTGCTCGGCCCGGTGCCGAGCCCGCGCGGCATCGCGGCGGCCTTCGCCGCGGGTGCTTCCGGGTACGTACGCCATGACGAGCGCATCGAGGGTGTCGAGCGCGCCATCATGAAGGCGAGAGCCGGCGAGGCGGCCGTCGCGCCGCAGCTGCTCCAAGGCGCGTTCAGCGAACTGCTCAATCCGGCCGCGCAGCCCGACGACGAGGGGCAGCGGCTGCTCCAGATGCTCACGCCGCGCGAGGTCGAGGTCCTGGTGCGGGTCGCGGACGGCGAGGACACCCGCCTCATCGCCGCCGGCATGGGGATCGCGCCCAGCACGGCGCGCACGCACGTGCAGCGGGTCCTGATGAAACTGGGCGTCGGCTCCCGCCTGGAGGCAGCCGCGCTCGCCGCGCGCACGGGACTGCTCGACCGCGCGGAACGTCCCGTCGCGGCCTACCCGCAGGACGTGGAGACGCCGACGGGGCCCGAGTCACCGGCACAGTGAACTCGGGCCCCGCCTCGGGGTGTTACGTGTCCTCCTCCGGCGCCTCGGTGGGCGGCGGTGTGGGCCGCAGCCAGAGCCAGCCGAGGAAGAAGAGGCCGAGCGCCAGCATGGCCAGGCCCGTCCAGAGGTTGATGTTGATGCCCTCCGCCTTCTTCATGTCGGCGTCGGACGGGGAGATTCCGGCGATCGTCACGATGATGCCGTAGACGACGAACAGACCGCCGATGATCCGCCGGATGTCGAAGAGACGGGCCGCCGTGGCGGACTTGCGCTCCAGTGCGGAGACTTCGTTGCGCAGTTCAGACATGTTCTTCCAGACCTCCGATCGGGATTAGAGCGAGTAGGGCAGGTAGCAGAGCGCGGCGAGCACGATCGCTCCCCAGCCGAGCAGCGCGGGCTTGCGGTACCAGGCGTCGTCGCCCTCGGCCGGCGGCTCGTCGAGGTCCGGCGACTCCGTCCCGTAGACCAGGCCGGCCAGTTCGGCCTCCGGCTTGGGGGCGGTGAACAGCGTGACCACGACCATCACCACGGCGCCCGCGACGAAGCCGACGATCGCCGAGACGAAGTTGGCGCCCTGGTCGGTCGGGATGTCGATGACGCCCTGCTTGTAGATCCAGAAGTAGTTGACCATCGCGGCGGTCGTGCCCGCGAGCAGGCCCCACACACCGGACTTCATGGAGGCGCGCTTCCAGAACATGCCGATGATGAAGACCACGAACATCGGGACGTTGAAGAAGGAGAACAGCGTCTGCAGGTACCCCATGATGTTCGAGAACGACGAGGCGATGAAGGCCGTTCCGATGGAGGCGAGGACACCGATCGCGGTGATCAGACGGCCGAACTTCAGGTAGTAGCCGTCCTCGCGGTCCTTGACCACGTACTTCGCCCAGATGTCGTACGTGAAGACGGTGTTGAAGGACGACACGTTCGCCGCCATGCCCGCCATGAACGCCGCGAGCAGACCGGTCACCGCGATGCCGAGCACGCCGTTGGGCAGCAGCTCCTGCATCAGGTAGGGGATCGCGTCGTTGTACGTCAGGTCCGAGCCCGCGGTGCCGATCTTCGGCACGAGCACGGCCGCGACCAGGCCCGGGATCATCACCAGGAAGACGATGAAGATCTTCGGGAAGGCGGCGATCAGCGGGGTGCGCTGGGCGGCGGAGAGGTTCTTCGCGGACAGGGCGCGCTGCACCTCGGCGAAGTTGGTCGTCCAGTAGCCGAAGGAGAGCACGAAGCCGAGGCCGAGGATGATCGTCAGCCAGTTCGCGCCGAGCGGGTTGGCGTCGCCGATGCCGGTGCCGCCCCACGCGCTCATGAAGTCCGCGCCGTGCGACTTCTCGATCGAGCCGCTCAGGCCGTCCCAGCCGCCGACCTTCTTCAGGCCGATGACGCAGATCGGGATGAGCGCCGCCAGGATCACGAAGAACTGCAGGACCTCGTTGTAGATCGCCGAGGAGAGGCCGCCGATGGTGATGTACATCAGGACGAAGAACCCGGCGACCACGATGGCCACCCACTGCGGCCAGCCGAGGAGCGCCTCGACGACGATCGACAGGGCGTAGAGGTTCACGCCCGCGATGAGGATCGCGGCGAAGGCGAAGAGCACCGAGCTGAGCAGGTGCGCCGACTTGTCGAAGCGCTGGAGCAGGTACTCGGGGACCGAGCGGACCTTGCTGCGGTAGTAGAACGGCATCATCACGAGGCCGAGGAAGACCATCGCGGGGATGGCGCCGATCCAGTACCAGTGGACGACCGCGACGCCGTACTGGGCGCCGGTCGCCGCCATGCCCAGGATCTCGGTGGCACCGAGGTTCGCGGCGACGAACGCGAGGCCGGTGACCCAGGCGGGCAGGGAGCGGCCGGAGAGGAAGAAGTCGAGGCTGGTCTTCACGGAGCGGCGGGCGGCGAAGCCGATGCCGAGGACCACGGCGAAGTAGATCGCGAGGATCGCGTAGTCGAGGCCGTTGGTGGGCAGCCGAAGCCCCTCGGCCAGGGTCTGTGTGGGGGACTGCATGGGGAACTCGCTTCGTTGCGCGAACTGATCAGACCGGAACCTACGCTTCTCGCTTCAAGAACTGAAGACTTCTGTTGGTGTTCTTTGTTGGATTGTGATCGGACGCATAGCTGCCGCCCAGGTGGGCCTGTTTGCGCCTCGCTGTAGCCGCGCCATTGACGATGCTGTTGCCTTGTGATTTGTTATGTGCGGTTATGTTGGATGGGTGTTGGTGAGGAGCCCCGGACGTGAAGAAGACCTCGACCCGTCTCGCCGACGGTCGTGAGCTCATCTACTACGACTCGCGCGACGACGCGGTGCGCGACGCCATCGACCGGAGGCCCCTGGACCCCATCTCCACCACATCGGAGATCCGCCGGGACCCCCTCCTGGGCGACGCGGTCGCCATCGCCTCGCACCGCCAGGGCCGCACCTACCACCCGCCGGCCGACGAGTGCCCGCTCTGCCCCTCCGAGGGCGAGCGCCTGAGCGAGGTCCCCGACTCCGCGTACGACGTGGTCGTCTTCGAGAACCGCTTCCCCTCGCTGGCCGGGGACGCGGGACGCTGCGAGGTCGTGTGCTTCACCTCCGACCACGACGCGTCCTTCGCCGACCTCACCGAGGCGCAGGCCCGCCTCGTCCTGGACGCCTGGACCGACCGGACCGCCGAGCTCTCACACCTCCCCTCCGTCGAGCAGGTGTTCTGCTTCGAGAACCGCGGGGCCGAGATCGGCGTGACCCTGGGCCACCCGCACGGCCAGATCTACGCCTATCCCTTCGTCACCCCGCGCACGTCCCTCATGCTGAAGTCGCTCGCCGCGCACAAGGAGGCGACCGGCCACAACCTCTTCGACGACGTCGTGGCCGAGGAGTCGGCCGGTGAACGCGTCGTCCTGGACGCCGAGCACTGGGTGGCCTTCGTCCCCTACTCCGCGCACTGGCCCTACGAGGTGCACCTCTACCCCAAGCGCCGGGTGCCGGACCTGCTCGGGCTCGACGAAGCCGCGCGCACAGAGTTTCCCCAGGTCTATCTGGAACTGTTGAGGCGCTTCGACCGGATCTTCGGGGAAGGGGAAGGCGGGCCCGAGGGGGGCGCGGCGCTCACTCCGTACATCGCCGCCTGGCACCAGGCGCCCTTCGGCGCGCTCGACGGACATGACGGGGTCAATCGGGACGACTTCGCCCTGCACCTCGAGCTTTTCACCATTCGCCGCACTTCGGGCAAGCTGAAGTTCCTCGCGGGTTCCGAATCCGGCATGAGCGTGTTCATCAACGACGTGCCGCCGGAAGCCGCGGCCCAGCGACTGCGAGAGGTAGCGAGTTCATGAGCGGTAAGTACCTGGTCACCGGCGGGGCGGGCTATGTGGGAAGCGTGGTGGCCCAGCATCTGATCGAGGCCGGGCACGAGGTGACCGTCCTGGACAACCTCTCGACCGGCTTCCGCGAGGGCGTCCCGGCCGACGCGACGTTCGTCGAGGGCGACATCCGGGATGCCGCCAAGTGGCTGGACTCCTCCTTCGACGCCGTGTTGCACTTCGCCGCCTTCTCGCAGGTCGGCGAGTCCGTCGCGAAGCCCGAGAAGTACTGGGACAACAACGTCGGCGGCACGATGGCGCTGCTCGCCGCGATGCGCGAGGCGGACGTACGCAAGCTCGTCTTCTCCTCCACGGCGGCGACGTACGGCGAGCCGGTCAACACCCCCATCACGGAGGCCGACCCGACCGCCCCCACCTCTCCGTACGGCGCGTCGAAGCTCGCCGTCGACCACATGATCACGGGCGAGGCGGTGGCCCACGGCCTGGCCGCGGTGTCGCTGCGCTACTTCAACGTGGCGGGCGCGTACGCGGCGTCTTCGCAGGTCATGTTCGGCGAGCGGCACGACCCCGAGTCGCACCTCATCCCCCTGGTCCTCCAGGTCGCCCAGGGCAAGCGCGAGGCGATCTCCGTCTACGGCGACGACTACCCGACCCCGGACGGCACCTGCGTCCGCGACTACATCCACGTCGCGGACCTCGCCCAGGCGCACCTCCTCGCCGTGCAGGCCGCCACCTCCGGCGAGCATCTGATCTGCAACCTCGGCAACGGCAACGGCTTCTCCGTGCGCGAGGTCATCGAGACCGTCCGCGAGGTCACCGGCCACCCGATCCCCGAGGTCATGGCCCCGCGCCGCGGCGGCGACCCGGCGATCCTCGTCGCCTCCGCCGCCACCGCGCGCGAGAAGCTCGGCTGGAACCCGTCCCGCGCGGATCTCGCGGGCATCGTCGCGGACGCGTGGGCGTTCGCCCAGCGGTAATTGGGGACAAGGGGTAACTGATGGACGTAGCGGGGCAGTTCGCCGATCTGTACGGGTACGCGGCGGACGGGGTCTGGTCGGCTCCCGGCCGGGTCAACCTCATCGGCGAGTACACGGACTTCAACGAGGGCTTCGTGATGCCGCTCGCGCTGCCGCACACGGCGGTGGCGGCGGTGGCGCGCCGCACGGACGGCGTCCTGCGCCTGCACTCGGCGGACATCGACGCCCCGGTCACGGAACTGCGGGTCGACGACCTGACGCCCCTCTCCAAGTACGGGCAGGGCGGCTGGGCCGCGTACCCGGCGGGCGTGGTGTGGGCGCTGTGGGAGGCCGGCCACGAGGTCTCCGGCGGCGCGGACATCCACCTGGCGTCGACCGTGCCGACGGGGGCGGGCCTGTCCTCGTCGGCGGCCCTGGAGGTCGTCACGGCACTGGCCCTGAACGACCTGTACGAACTGGGCCTGACCGGGCCCGAGTTGGCGGTCCTGGCCCAGCGCGCCGAGAACGCCTTCGTGGGCGTGCCCTGCGGCGTGATGGACCAGATGGCGTCCGCGTGCGCGACCGAGGGCCACGCCCTGCACCTGGACTGCCGCGACCTCACGACCCGCCAGGTGCCCTTCGACCTGGCGGCACACGGCCTGCAGCTCCTGGTCGTCGACACGCGGGTCAAGCACGAACTGGGCGACGGCGCGTACGCGGAACGCCGGGCGGGCTGCGAGGAGGGCGCGCGCATCCTGGGCGTCACCCACCTGCGGGACGTGCCGTACGCCGAACTCCCCGCAGCTCTCAGCAAGTTGCCGGACGACCGGATCCGCCGCTACGTCCGCCACGTCGTCTCGGACGACCACCGGGTGGAGCAGGTCATCGGCCTGCTCGACGCGGGGGAGGTACGGGCGATCGGCCCGATCCTGACCGAGGGCCACGTCTCCCTGCGGGACGACCTGCGCATCTCCTGCGAAGAGCTGGACCTGGTGGTCTCCTCCGCGAACGCGGCAGGCGCACTGGGCTCCCGCATGACGGGCGGCGGCTTCGGCGGCTCGGCAGTTGTCCTGGTGGAGGAGACGGACGCGGCCCCGGTGACGAAGTCGATCCTGGAGGCCTTCACCGCGGCGGGCCACACGACCCCGAGGGTGTTCCCGGCGGTGCCTTCGGCGGGGGCGCGGCGGGAGCTCTGAGCGGCTCGCGCGTGCGGCGGCCGCTGCGGTGAGTGACGTACGGGCAGGCAGGACCGGTGGCACAGGTCCTGCCTGTCACCCGTTGTGATGACGATCATCGGAACCGGCCGTTACCGTTGTGGAGCATGCCGAGAATCCCGTCCATGGGAGGAACCATGACCGCCGAGCCGATCGCAGCGCACGAGCCCGAGCCGGAGCAAGAGCCGGAGCAGGGCTGTCGCTGGCCGGTGCCGCCGCAGGACGGGTACACCGTGGACGACCTGTTCACTCTGCCCGGCCTCCCGCCGCACACCGAGCTGATCGACGGGAGCCTTGTCTTCGTGAGTCCGCAGCGGGATTTTCACAGCATCATGATCGACCTTCTGGTGGCCGGCCTGCGCCGTACGGTCCCCGGGTCACTCAAGGTCAGACGAGAGATGACGGTCGTTCTGGACCCGCGCAATGGTCCCGAGCCCGACGTCAGCCTCGTCCGGGCCGAGGCCGTCACCGGTATGGAGCAGACGAGGTTCGCGGCCGCCGATGTCCTGCTCGCGATCGAGGTCGTCTCGCCCGATTCGGAGGCCCGTGACCGGGACACCAAGCCCCACAAGTACGCCGCCGCCGGGATCCCGAACTTCTGGCTGGTCGAGATGACGGACGCGAACCAGCACCCCGTGGCGCGGGTCTACGAACTCGATCCGCTGTCCAAGACGTACGCGCTCACCGGCATCCATCACGACCGGATCAAGAGTTCCGTCCCGTACGACATCGACGTCGACATCAGTGCCGAGGCGCTCAAGGAGCTGTGAGGGACAGTTTCTTCGTCAGGGTGAACTCCTTTGCGCCCTCCGGGTAGTCCGGGATTACCGAGACCACCTCGTAGCCCTGGCCGCGGTAGAAGCCCGGGGCCTGGAAGTCCCAGGTTTCCACTCGGGAGTTGACGCATTCGCGTTCCTCGCGTGCGATGCGTTCCGCCTCGGCGAGGAGGCTCGCGCCGAGGCCGGCGCCCTGGTGACTACGGCTGACCCAGAGGTAGTTCACGTGGAGCCAGCGGCCCCAGGTGTGTCCGGCGAGACCGCCGACGAGGCCTTCCGTTTCTTCCATGAGCCAGACGGCCAGCGGTATTTCACGGTCCTGCGGGGTGCCGCGCAGGGCGCGGATCACGGGGGAGGCCGCGGAGTTCGCGTCCTCGAGACCGGCGAGGAGCAGAGCGAACCGGTCTTTGTCGACTCCTGTCTCAATACGAAACATACGGCTCACCCTAAACGCGCTGGCCAGTCAGTTCTGTAAATTACCTTCCGCTCCTGCCGTGCGGCCCTACTCTGAGTGGCAGTGCCGGTGGGGGCCGGCACTGATCAGGGGGCGAGACAGTCGGGTACGGCACCCGGCGTGGGGGTGGCAGTCACAGCTCGGCGGCGGCCGTGCGACTGCGGCGACCCCCGTTCCGGGTGTCGTGCCCGCACCGTACGTCCTCCGACGTCGGGGTATCCCCTGCTCTTCGAGGAGAGCTTGGGGGAGGGGGTTTCAGTGGTTCGTATCCGAGTCCTGGTCGTCGACGACCATCGCATCTTCGCCGAGTCGCTCGCGGCGGCACTGGCGGCGGAGCCCGACGTCGACGTGTCCGCGGCGGGCAGCGGCCCGGCCGCACTGCGCTGCCTTGAGCGGGCGATAGCCGAGGGGCGCAGATACGACGTGCTGCTCGTCGACGCCGATCTGGGCGCGTCCGCGAGCGCCGTGCAGGGTGTCCGTCCCGCGCCTTCCGTGCAGGAGGGCAACGCCGACGGCCTGGTGGACGGCATCTCCCTGGTGGCCGGGGTCCGTTCGGGCCAGCCGATGGTCCGTACGGTCGTGCTCGCCGAGAAGGACGACCCGCGCAGGGCCGCCCTCGCGTTGCAGGCCGGCGCCTCGGGCTGGGTCGCCAAGGACTGCTCGCTCTCCCGGCTCCTGACGGTCATCCGGGGGGTGCTGCGGGAGGAGACGCATCTGCCGCCCGCGCTGCTCACCGGCGTCCTGCGCGAGCTGACCGCCGCCCGCAAGCACCGCACGGAATCCGAGCGCCTGGTGGAGTCGCTGACCCCGCGCGAGCGCGAGGTGCTCCGCTGCATGGTGGCGGGTCTGGGCAGGAAGGCGGTCGCCGAGCGGCTTTTCCTCTCCCCGCACACGGTGCGCACGCACATGCAGAACGTGCTGGGGAAGCTGGGCGTCCACTCCACGCTCGCGGCCGTCGCGCTCGCGCGCAGGGCAGGCGTCGGGCCGGTCGACCTAGCCGGGGATGTTGTCGAACGGGGCGGTCAACTGGCGTAGCAGCCCGGCGAGTTCGCCGCGCTGTCCGCGCGAGAGCTCGGCGAGGATCGCCCGCTCCTGCTTGAGGAGTCCGGCGAGGGCCTGGTCCGCGCGGTCCTGGCCCTCCTCGGTCAGCCGCACGAGCACGCCCCGCCGGTCGCTCGGATCGGGCAGCCGCTCGACGAGCCCCTTCTTCGCGAGCCGGTCGATGCGGTTGGTCATCGTGCCGGATGTGACCAGGGTCTGGGTGAGCAGTTGCCCGGGGGAGAGCTGGTAGGGCGCGCCCGCGCGTCGCAGCGACGTCAGCACGTCGAACTCCCAGGGCTCCAGATGATGCTCGGAGAACGCGAGCCTGCGGGCCCTGTCGAGATGCCGCGCGAGCCTGCTGACGCGGCTGAGCACCTCGAGTGGTTCCACGTCGAGGTCGGGGCGCTCCCGGCGCCATGCTGCGACCAGACGGTCGACCTCGTCCTCCATGACGATCAGTGTAGGGGGTCTGTCGACATGAAGTCTCTTGACGTCAAGATACTTGCGGGTTGAGGATGGCGGTACGGCATCCGTACGGAGCTTTACGAAGTCGTGCGGAGCAGAACTTCAGCGGACCCGTGCGACGTCGGGGTCCGCGCATCGAGGAGGTCCCGCTCCATGCCCGCAGCCCCCGCTCCCACCTGGGACCCCGGCCAGTACCTGCGCCACGCCGGGCACCGCGCCCGCCCCTTCGTGGACCTGCTGGCCCGCATCCCCGAACTCCCCGCCACCGGCGGCCGCCCGCCGCGCGTCGCGGACCTGGGCTGCGGCCCCGGCAACGTCACCCGGCTCCTCGCCGAACGCTGGCCCACGGCGCACGTCACGGGCTTCGATAACTCCCCCCAGATGCTGGAGCAGGCCGAGCGCCTGGCGGGCCCCACCTCCGGGGGTGGCCGCCTCGACTTCGCCCCGGCGGACGCGGGCGACTGGGCCCCGCCCGAGGGGACGTACGACCTGATCCTGTCCAACGCGACCCTGCAGTGGGTCCCCGGCCACCCCGAATCCTTCCCCGCCTGGATCGCGGCGCTGACCCCGGGCGGCACCTTCGCCTTCCAGGTGCCCGGCAACTTCGACGCGCCCAGCCACGTACTGATGCGGGAGCTGAGCGAGTCCGAGCTGTGGCGGGACCGGCTAGGCGGGCGGCTGCGGCACGCGGACGCGGTGCTCACGCCGACGGCCTACCTGGAACGGCTGGTGGGGCTCGGCTGCGAGGCGGACGTCTGGGAGACGACGTACCTGCATCTCCTTCAGGGCCAGGACCCGGTCCTCGACTGGGTGAAGGGGACGGGCCTGCGGCCGGTCCTCACGGCGCTGGAGGACGACCCGGAGGCCAGGGACGCGTTCCTCGCCGAGTACCGCGAGCTGCTGCGCAAGGCGTACCCGGCGGGGGCCGGCGGCACGGTGTTCCCCTTCCGCAGGGTCTTCGGGGTGGCCCGGAAGGGCGGGGCCTGATGCTGGTGGCCGTCGACCACGTCCAACTGGCGGCCCCTCCCGGCAGCGAACCGGAGCTGCGGGCCTTCTACGGCGACGTGCTCGGCATGACGGAGATCCCCAAGCCGCCGGCGCTCGCCGCACGGGGCGGCTGCTGGTTCCTCGCGGGGGCCGTGCAGCTCCACCTCGGCATCGAGGCCGGCTTCCGCCCGGCCCGCAAGGCGCACCCAGGGCTGCGGGTGCGGGACATCGCCGCGTACGCGGACCGCCTCGCCTCCCGGGGCGCGCCCGTCACCTGGGACGACGCCCTGCCGGGCCACCGCCGCTTCTACGCCGACGACCCGGTGGGCAACCGCCTGGAATTCCTCGAACCGGAGCAGGCGTAGCCCGGGACCGGGGTCCTAGCTCTTGCGGTGGCCTATCAGGCGCGGCTTCGGCTCGAGCCCGTCCAGGCCGTGCCACGCCAGGTTCACCAGATGCGCCGCCACCTCCGCCTTCTTCGGCTTGCGCACGTCCAGCCACCACTGACCCGTCAGCGCGACCATGCCGACCAGCGCCTGCGCGTACAGCGGCGCCAGCTTCTGGTCGAAGCCCCGCGTCTTGAACTCCTGGCCCAGGATGTCCTCGACCTGCGTCGCGATGTCCGAGATGAGCGAGGCGAAGGTGCCCGTCGACTGCGCCACCGGCGAGTCACGGACCAGGATGCGGAAACCGTCCGTGTACGTCTCGATGTAGTCCAGGAGAGCGAACGCCGCCTGTTCGAGGAGCTCACGCGGATGGCCCGCGGTCAGCGCGCCCGTCACGCCGTCGAGCAGCGCCCGCATCTCGCGGTCCACCACCACCGCGTACAGCCCCTCCTTGCCGCCGAAGTGCTCGTACACGACCGGCTTGGAGACCCCGGCCTTCGCCGCGATCTCCTCCACCGACGTGCCCTCGAAGCCCTTGGCGGCGAACAGGGTGCGGCCGATGTCCAGCAACTGCTCCCGGCGCTCGGCACCCGTCATCCGGGTCCGGCGCGCGCGCCGGGGCTGCTTCTCTTTGCTGGAGGGGCTGGAATTGCTGGAGTCGGTCGCCACGTCGTCAATCATGCCGGGCCGACGGTCTTCTGCTTCCGGCGGGAGTCGATACGGGACTCCGAGGGCCAGCGCACGTCCGTCGCCCACCCCAGCTGCTCGCACCAGCGGATGATCCGCGCCGACGAGTCGACCTGGCCCTTCAGGACACCGTGCCGCGCCGACGTCGGGTCGGCGTGGTGGAGGTTGTGCCAGGACTCGCCGCAGGACAGGACCGCGAGCCACCACACGTTGCCGGAGCGGTCACGCGACTTGAACGGGCGCTTGCCGACCGCGTGGCAGATCGAGTTGATCGACCACGTCACGTGGTGCAGCAGCGCGACCCGGACCAGCGAGCCCCAGAAGAACGCCGTGAAGGCACCCCACCACGACATCGTCACCAGACCGCCGACCAGCGGCGGGATCGCCAGGGACACGATCGTCCAGAGCAGGAACTGGCGGGAGACCGCGCGCAGCGCCGGGTCCTTGATCAGATCCGGCGCGTACTTCTCCTGCGACGTCTGCTCCTCGTCGAACATCCATCCGATGTGCGCCCACCACAGGCCCTTCATCAGGGCCGGGACCGTCTCGCCGAAGCGCCACGGGGAGTGCGGGTCGCCCTCGGCGTCGGAGAACTTGTGGTGCTTGCGGTGATCCGCCACCCAGCGCACCAGCGGACCCTCGACCGCCATCGACCCCGCCACGGCCAGCGCGATCCGCAGCGGACGCTTCGCCTTGAAGGAGCCGTGCGTGAAGTAACGGTGGAAACCGATCGTGATGCCGTGGCAGCCCAGGTAGTACATGAACACCAGCAGGCCGAGGTCCAGCCAGCTCACCCCCCAGCCCCAGACCAGCGGCACCGCCGCGATCAGGGCGAGGAACGGGACGGTGATGAAGAGCAGCAGAGCGAACTGCTCCAGCGAACGTTTCTGCTCACCGCCCAGCGTCGCGGAGGGGACGGGGGAGCCGGCGGGTGTGGGGGAGGGCGAAGCGTCTTCGATCACATCAGTGTCGGAATACGCATCGGAAGATGTGGTCATGGGCACGTCCCCTGTGGGGTCGAGGGTGAGGTCACGGCGCGGGTGCGGCGGGCGCACGATCACGGGTCCCGTGTTGGCTACGGTCCCGTAACCTACGGCGTCGTAAGTATGGCAGCGCGGAACCCGGCGGCAAGAGGCCGCGAGTCCGTGCCGCGAAGTGACACCTATCCTTGGAAACGGTCGGACAGCGCGGTCCGCTCTCTCTAGTTCCCCCGGAACACGGATTCCTATCCTGCCGGGGACCCCCTCCCAGACCTGACGTGCTTCAACACTGCAAGGAGCCGCACCTGTGAGCAGTGCCGACGACCAGACCACCACAGCCAGCACCGAGCTGCGCGCCGACATCCGCCGCCTCGGCGATCTGCTGGGCGAGACCCTCGTACGTCAGGAGGGCTCCGAGCTCCTCGAACTGGTCGAGAAGGTCCGCCGCCTGACCCGTGAGGACGGCGAGGCCGCCGCACGCCTGCTCGGTGGCACCGAACTGGAGACCGCGGCCAAGCTGGTCCGCGCCTTCTCCACGTACTTCCACCTGGCCAACGTGACCGAGCAGGTCCACCGCGGACGCGAGCTGCGCGCCCGCCGGGCCGCCGAGGGCGGGCTCCTCGCCCGTACCGCCGACCGGCTCAAGGACGCCGACCCCGAGCACCTGCGCCAGACCGTGGAGCACCTGAACGTGCGCCCCGTCTTCACCGCGCACCCCACGGAGGCCGCCCGCCGCTCCGTCCTCAACAAGCTGCGCCGCATCGCCGAGCTCCTCGAGACCCCGGTCATCGAGTCCGACCGGCGCCGCCACGACACCCGCCTGGCCGAGAGCATCGACCTGGTGTGGCAGACCGACGAGCTGCGCGTCGTCCGTCCGGAACCCGCGGACGAGGCCCGCAACGCCATCTACTACCTGGACGAGCTGCACGCGGGCGCCGTCGGCGACGTCCTCGAAGACCTCACCGCCGAGCTGGAGCGGGTCGGCGTCCAGCTGCCGGAAGGCACCCGGCCGCTCACCTTCGGCACCTGGATCGGCGGCGACCGGGACGGCAACCCGAACGTGACGCCCGCCGTCACCTGGGACGTCCTGATCCTCCAGCACGAGCACGGCATCAACGACGCCCTCGCCCTCGTCGACGAGCTGCGCGGCTTCCTCTCCAACTCCATCCGCTACACCGGAGCCACCGAGGAACTGAAGGCGTCCCTCCAGCTCGACCTGGAGCGGCTCCCCGAGATCAGCCCCCGCTACAAGCGGCTGAACGCCGAGGAGCCCTACCGCCTCAAGGCCACCTGCATCCGGCAGAAGCTGGAGAACACCAAGGAGCGCCTGGCCCGCGGCACCGCCCACGAGGACGGCCGCGACTACCTCGGCACCGGTGAGCTCCTGCACGACCTCACCCTCGTCCAGACGTCGCTGCGCGAGCACAAGGGCGCCCTGTTCGCCGACGGCCGGATGAACCGCACGATCCGTACGCTCGCCGCGTTCGGTCTGCAGCTCGCCACCATGGACGTACGCGAGCACGCCGACGCCCACCACCACGCGCTCGGCCAGCTCTTCGACCGCCTGGGCGAGGAGTCCTGGCGGTACGTGGACATGCCGCGCGACTACCGGCAGAAGCTGCTCGCCAAGGAGCTGCGCTCCCGCAGGCCGCTCGGCCCCCAGCCGGCCCCCCTTGACGCCGCGGGAGAGAAGACCCTCGGTGTCTTCCTCACCGTCAAGAAGGCCCTGGAGGTCTTCGGGCCCGAGGTCATCGAGTCGTACATCATCTCGATGTGCCAGGGCGCCGACGACGTGTTCGCGGCCGCGGTCCTCGCCCGCGAGGCGGGTCTGATCGACCTGCACGCCGGCTGGGCGAAGATCGGCATCGTGCCGCTCCTGGAGACGACGGACGAGCTGCGCGCCGCCGACGTCATCCTCGACGAGATGCTCGCCGACCCCTCCTACCGCAGGCTCGTCGCACTGCGGGGCGACGTCCAGGAGGTCATGCTCGGCTACTCCGACTCGTCGAAGTTCGGCGGCATCACCACCTCGCAGTGGGAGATCCACCGCGCCCAGCGCAGGCTCCGTGACGTCGCGCACCGGTACGGGGTGCGCCTGCGCCTCTTCCACGGCCGCGGCGGCACCGTCGGCCGTGGCGGCGGCCCCTCGCACGACGCGATCCTCGCGCAGCCGTGGGGCACCCTCGAGGGCGAGATCAAGGTGACCGAGCAGGGCGAGGTCATCTCCGACAAGTACCTCGTGCCGTCCCTCGCCAGGGAGAACCTCGAACTGACGGTGGCGGCGACGCTGCAGGCATCCGCCCTGCACACCGCCCCCCGCCAGTCCGACGAGGCCCTCGCCCGCTGGGACGCGGCGATGGACGTCGTCTCGGACGCCGCGCACTCCGCCTACCGGCGGCTCGTCGAGGACCCGGACCTGCCGACGTACTTCCTCGCGTCGACGCCCGTGGACCAGCTCGCCGACCTGCACCTGGGCTCGCGGCCCTCCCGCCGCCCCGGCTCGGGCGTCTCGCTCGACGGGCTGCGCGCCATCCCGTGGGTCTTCGGCTGGACCCAGTCGCGGCAGATCGTGCCCGGCTGGTTCGGCGTCGGGTCCGGCCTCAAGGCGCTGCGCGAGGCCGGTCTGGACACCGTCCTCGGCGAGATGCACGAGCACTGGCACTTCTTCCGCAACTTCCTCTCGAACGTCGAGATGACCCTCGCGAAGACGGACCTGCGGATCGCCCGCCACTACGTGGACACTCTCGTCCCGGACGAGCTCAAGCACGTCTTCGACGTCATCGAGGCCGAGCACGCGCTCACCGTGCAGGAAGTCCTGCGCATCACCGGCGGCACGAAGCTGCTCGACTCCCACCCGGAGCTCCAGCAGACCTTCGGCATCCGTGACGCCTACCTGGACCCGATCTCCTACCTCCAGGTCGCGCTCCTGAAGCGCCAGCGTGACGCGGCCGCCGCGGGCGAGGAAGCGGATCCGCTCCTTGGCCGGGCGCTGCTTCTCACCGTCAACGGTGTGGCGGCGGGGCTGCGGAACACGGGCTGATTCTTGCTGGCGGGGGCGGCGGGCTCGCGGGGCGCGTTTGTCGCCGCGGGGGTCCGCTGTGGCGCCCCTGTCCCGCCGCTGCGCGGCGGATCTTTCCCGCCCACCCACCCGATCACCCGCATCGGGCGGGTGGGCGGGGGAGATCGCCGCGCAGCGGCGGGTCTTGGTGGGCGCCGGGCTTCGCCGGGCTAGAACGTCAGGGTTGCGAACGACGCTGTCAGGAGTGCGCCGCCCGCCAAGGCCAGGGCCCACGCCGTGCGGGGCAGGCGCAGGCCTCCCGCCACCACCACCGCTGCGAGCAGCAGCGCGCCGCCCAGCGGCAGCCACGCGTGCAGGAACCCGGGGCCACCCGTGCGGACGACCTCGTCGGTGCCGGGCCTCACCGCCACCGGCACCCGCACCCCCTTCTCCTCCGCGATCGAACGGTCGATCACGACCTCCGCGCGGGGCCGGGAACCGGCGGTCGAAGGGACGTACGGACCGGCGCAGGTGTCGGAGGAGCAGCGCGCCACCCGCATCGTGCCCCGCTCACGCTCATCGGTGAGCATCACGTGCTGCGCCGTGCCCCAGGACGCCCAGACACCCGCGACGAGCAACAGCGCCGCGAGTGCGCCCATCGCCGCCCGGCGCAGGAGTAGGAGCGCGTTCATGGCGGCGATCCTTGGCCATGAGCCTGCGCTCAGTCAACAGTCCTGGGTCACCGCTCAGGAGTTGTACGCACTCTGCGCCCGCTCCAGGCCCTCGATCACCAGAGCCTCCGCCGCGTCCGCGGCCCGGTCCACGAAGTAGCCGAGCTCCTTGCGCTCCGCCGACGAGAAGTCCTTCAGGACGAAGTCCGCGACCTGCATCCGCCCCGGCGGACGCCCGATCCCGAACCGCACCCGGTGGTAGTCGCTGCCCATCGCCTTCGTCATCGACTTCAGACCGTTGTGCCCGTTGTCGCCACCGCCCAGCTTCAGCCGCAGCGTGCCGTAGTCGATGTCCAGCTCGTCGTGCACCGCCACGATGTTCGCCGTCGGCACCTTGTAGAAATCACGCAACGCCGTCACCGGACCACCCGACACGTTCATGTACGACATCGGCTTCGCAAGGACGACCCGGCGGCTCCCCGGACCCGCGGGACCGATCCGGCCCTCGAGCACCTGCGCCTGCGCACGCCCGCTCCGCTTGAACGAGCCCCCGATCCGCTCAGCCAGGAGATCGGCCACCATGAAACCCACGTTGTGCCGGTTCATGGCGTACCCAGGGCCTGGATTGCCCAGACCCACGATCAGCCACGGCGCACTGGGGTCCGTCGTCATCTGCATGTCTCCTTCATAGCCCAACCGCCGCCCCGCGCAGGAGCGCGGAGCGGCGGTCGGCAGAGTCGAGCCCCAAGGAGCTCAGTCCGGCAAGGCGAAGGCTCAGGCCTCGGCGGCGGCGTCGCCCTCGGCCTCGGTCTCCGAGGCCTCCTCGGCCTGCGCGGCCAGGACCTGCAGGACGACGGTGTCGTCCTCGACGGCCAGGGTCGTGCCCTCGGGCAGCGTGATGTCCTTGGCGAGGACGGTCGCACCGGCCTCGAGACCGGCGATGGAGACGGTGACCGACTCCGGGATGTGCGTGGCCTCGGCCTCGACGGGCAGCGCGTTCAGCACGTGCTCGAGCAGGTTGCCGCCCGGGGCGAGCTCGCCCTCGGTGTGCACGTAGATGTCGACGTTGACCTTCTCGCCCTTGCGGACGAGGAGCAGGTCGACGTGCTCGAGGATGCCGATGCGCACGGCGTCACGCTGGACGGCCTTGGGGATGACCAGCTGGCTCTTGCCGTCGATGTCCAGGTTGATCAGGACGTTCGGGGTCTTCAGCGCCATCAGGGTGCCGTGGTGCGGCAGCGTGATGTGGATGGGGTCCGCGCCGTGGCCGTAGACAACGGCGGGCAGCTTGTCCTCGCGACGCAGACGGCGGGCGGCGCCCTTGCCGAACTCGTTGCGGAGCTCCGCGGAGATCTTCACCTCGGACATGTGCACTCCTCGTAAAAGTGGTGACAGAAAGGTCGGTCACCCGGCCACGACTGGCGGCCTGCTACGAAGAGCGCGTCGATAACGGACAGTCGTACTCCAATGAGTACGGCCTCCCTCGCCGAGCAACTCCGTGAGTCTACCCGGCGGGGAGGCCGCCTCAGAAATCGATCTTCAGTGAGCCCGCGAAGGCTACGCCTGCTCGTCGAAGAGGCTCGTCACCGAACCGTCCTCGAAGACCTCACGCACCGCGTTCGCGATGGTCGGCGCGATCGAGAGCACCGTGATCTTGTCGAGCTCCAGGTCACCCGGGTCGGGCAGCGTGTCCGTGAACACGAACTCGCTCACCTTGGAGTTCTTCAGACGGTCCGCGGCCGGACCGGAGAGCACACCGTGCGTCGCCGTCACGATGACGTCCTCCGCACCGTGCGCGAACAGCGCGTCGGCGGCGGCGCAGATCGTGCCACCCGTGTCGATCATGTCGTCGACCAGGACACAGACGCGGCCCTCCACGTCACCGACGACCTCGTGCACGGTGACCTGATTGGCGACGTCCTTGTCACGGCGCTTGTGCACGATCGCCAGCGGCGCGCCCAGACGGTCGCACCAGCGGTCGGCGACGCGGACGCGGCCGGCGTCGGGGGAGACCACCGTCAGCTTCGAACGGTCGACCTTCGCGCCCACGTAGTCCGCGAGGACCGGCAGCGCGAAGAGGTGGTCGACCGGACCGTCGAAGAAGCCCTGGATCTGGTCCGTGTGCAGGTCGACCGTGAGGATGCGGTCAGCGCCCGCCGTCTTCATCAGGTCCGCCACCATGCGGGCCGAGATCGGCTCACGGCCGCGGTGCTTCTTGTCCTGGCGCGCGTAGCCGTAGAACGGCACGATCACGGTGATGGAGCGGGCCGACGCGCGCTTCAGCGCGTCGATCATGATCAACTGCTCCATGATCCACTTGTTGATCGGAGCCGTGTGGCTCTGGATCAAGAAGCAGTCCGCGCCACGAGCCGACTCCTGATACCGCACATAGATCTCGCCGTTGGCGAAATCGAAGGCCTTCGTCGGCACGATGCCGACACCCAGCTTGTGTGCGACCTCCTCGGCCAACTCGGGGTGGGCGCGGCCGGAGAAGAGCATCAACTTCTTCTCGCCGGTCGTCTTGATCCCGGTCACAGCACTAGTCTCCTCAGACGAGTTCTTCCCGCTGCCGTCCTCGCGCGCCCCGGAAAACACAGTCCCGAAGCGCAGAGCCGGCCGAAATGGTGTGCATCTATCACGGTACGCCGTGTCCGACGCACCTGTTTCCGGTCAGCTCCCGCTTGCCGGATTCCCGGGCTCCCCGGACGACGCCTCCGCCGCCCTCGCGGCCGCGCTGCCCGGACGCTTGCGCGCCACCCAACCCTCGATATTCCGTTGCTGCCCACGGGCCACGGCCAACGAACCCGCCGGAACGTCCTTCGTGATGACCGAACCCGCCGCCGTGTAAGCCCCGTCCCCAACAGTGACAGGAGCCACAAACATGTTGTCCGAACCGGTCTTGCAGTGCGACCCCACCGTCGTGTGGTGCTTCGCCTCACCGTCGTAGTTCACAAAGACGCTGGCAGCACCGATGTTGGTGAAATCACCGATCGTCGCGTCACCCACGTACGACAGGTGCGGAACCTTCGTGCCCTCACCGATGTTCGAGTTCTTCATCTCCACGAACGTGCCGGCCTTCGCCTTCAGACCGAGCCGCGTGCCCGGCCGCAGATACGCGAACGGACCGACGCTCGCCTGCTCCCCGACCTCCGAGTCGTACGCCACCGTGTTGTCCACCCGCGCCCCCGCGCCCACCCGGACGTTCCGCAGCCGCGAGTTGGGGCCCACCTCGGCGCCCTCACCGAGATGCGTGGTCCCCTGCAACTGCGTACCCGGGTGCACGAGCGCGTCCTGCTCGTACGTCACCGTCGCGTCGACCCACGTCGACGCCGGATCCACCACCGTGACACCCGCCAGCATCGCCTCGGTCAGCAACCGGTCGTTCAAGGTCCGACGAGCCTCAGCCAGTTGCACACGGTTGTTGATCCCCGCGATCTCCTCGTGATCGCCGGTCACGGCCGCACCCACACGATGCCCCGCCTCACGCAAGATCCCCAGGACGTCCGTCAGGTACTCCTCGCCCTGACTGTTGTCCGTACGCACCTTGCCCAGCGCCTTCGCCAGAAGCTGCCCGTCGAACGCGAACACACCGGAGTTGATCTCACGGATCAGGCGCTGCTTCTCGGTGGCGTCCTTGTGCTCGACGATGCCGGTCACCGCGCCGCTCTCGCCGTCCCGCACGATCCGCCCGTAACCGGTCGCGTCCGGCACCTCGGCGGTCAGCACGGTCACGGCGTTGCCGTCACCGGTGTGCGTCTCGGCCAGCTTCCGCAGAGTCGCCCCGGTCAGCAGCGGGGTGTCACCACACACGACGATGACGGTCCCGTCGACAGCACCGCCGAGCTCGTCCAGACCGATGCGGACCGCGTGGCCCGTGCCCTTCTGCTCGCTCTGGTACGCCGTGCGCACATCCGGAGCGATCGACCCCAGATGCGCGATGACCTGCTCACGGGCGAACCCGACCACGGTGACGAGCCGCTCAGGGCTCAGCGCGTACGCGGCTTCGAGCACATGCCCGATGAGGGAACGCCCACAGATCTCATGCAGGACCTTGGGGGTGGCCGACTTCATACGGGTGCCCTCACCCGCTGCAAGGACGACGACGGCTGCCGGGCTGTTGGCGCTCACGGGGGTGCCCTTCGGCTTCGGATGTGCGGGGAGTGGACATCCGCAGGATACCGGGGCGTTGCGGGCCGGAAATGAGGGCGGGTCCTGACCTTGAGGTCAGGACCCGAACTTGACAGCTCCCGGAGAAGGACTCGAACCCTCATTCAACGGACCAAAACCGTTTGTCCTACCTTTAGACGATCCGGGATGGTTCGTGCACTATGTCCGATTCGGTTGATCGGGCTGGTGCGCGGACAACACTATGCCGTACCACCAGCCTTCAATGCGACGGTAGAGGTCGGCTCCTTGCTGGACTCGCACCAGGAGGCATCCTCGATAGTCCTCGCCCACGCTCTTGCGGGAGGTCTTCGGGTTGTGCTTCTTGAGCGTGGTCTTGCCGAATGCTGAGGGGGCAGCCCCGACCCGGTCGGCCCAGAATCGCTCGGCGCCAGGCACGTCGGCCGACTCGTGGATCGACACATGGAACCGCAGGCGGTCGGCGCTCACGCCTAGAAGACGGAGCCACGCCAGGTAGACCGTGATCATCTGGGGATCGCTGTTGATGAAGTCAACTCGCTCCTGCGGGCGATGCGACTTTGATTTGGCCCCTTCGGACCAGTAGAGGCCAATGCCTACGAGGAACAGCTCGCGGTCGGACAGTGCGCCGATCTCGTCGGTTGCCGCCTTCTTGGTCCGCTGACGCTTCTCTTCGCGTCGCTGCATGGTGTCCCCCCAGCCGCGCTTCGCGATTGCTGAAGCCTCTTCGCGAGTGCGTTGCCGCTCCGGCTTCGGCAGATCCCGAACCCAGAGCGAGATCGAACTCTTCGAGCACCCCAGCTCCACCTGGATCTGGTCGTACGTGAGTCCCTGAAGCCGCAGTTCCCGCGCCCGCTCCCGGAGGTCATCCTTCGCGTTCGGGCGCTTCGTCCACTCCGGTGCCGGCTCGCCCTCCAGGAGGCGGTTGAGTATGTCGTTGTTGTCGACGTGCAGTCGGTCGCGGATCTGGCGGCGGCTCAGTCCTTCTCGCCGCAAAGCGATCGCCCGCTCCCGCAGTCCCTCGAAGTCGGCGTACTTGCCCGTGATCTCTGTCATGCGACGACCCTCGTCCGGAATGCGGACGTCCGGCCGGGAACCGGGAGCGGTTCAACAGTTCGAGGGATTTCTGGCCGTTTCGTTTCGCGTCGAACAGCGCGTGCGTTCGATCACCGAGCCGGAAACTCGCCGGAAAAGGAGGGCTTGTCGCCCGTAGGCTGGAAGGCATGACCACGACGGGGGAGAACCACAGCGCGGCCGTGAGCGGGCCGTGGTGGTGGGAGCGGCGGCGCAGTGCCGTGCTGGACGTGGGGCTCGCGTTGGCCTCGGCCGCGGAGTGCGGGGCCGAGGGGGTCACGTTCGCGGGGGACACGGGGATTCCCACGGGGGTGGGGATCGCGTTCGGGGTGGTGGCGGGGGCTTCGCTGGTGTTGCGGCGGCGGTGGCCGATCGCCGTGGTGCTCATTTCGATTGCGATCACGCCTGCTCAGATGGGGATTTTTCTTACCGTCGTCGGGCTTTACACGTTGGCCGCCTCCGAGCTGCCTCGGCGGATCATCGGGTCGCTCGCCGGGATGTCTCTGCTGGGGACGCTCATCGTGACGCTCGTGCGGACTCGGCAGGACATGGAGAGCGGGGATCTGGGGTTCGCGGAGGGGTTCATACCGTTCATCGCGATCACCACGTCCATCGGTCTGACCGCGCCGCCCATTCTGCTCGGGCTGTACATCGGGGCGCGGCGGCGGCTGATGGAGAGTCTGCGGGAGCGTGCCGACAGTCTGAAGGGTGAGTTGCAGCTGCTGGCCGAGCGGGCCGAGGAGCGGGCGGAGTGGGCGCGTAACGAGGAGCGGACCCGGATCGCGCGGGAGATGCACGATGTGGTCGCGCACCGGGTGAGTCTGATGGTCGTGCATGCCGCCGCCTTGCAGGCTGTGGCGCGGAAGGATCCCGAGAAGGCGGTGAAGAACGCGGCTCTGGTGGGTGACATGGGGCGGCAGGCGCTGACGGAGTTGCGCGAGATGCTGGGTGTGCTGCGGACGGGGGAGCCGACGCCCGCCGCGGGGGGCCGGCACGGGTCGGTCTCGGACGTGATGCCGTTGGCCGCCGTGGGGTTCGCCGCCGCTGCCGCCGCGTCACGTGCGGTGGACGAGGACGGGCCGTCTCTGGCGGAGCTGGACGAGTTGGTGGGGCAGTCGCGTGCGGCGGGGATGGCGGTGGATCTGTCCGTGGAGGGTGAGTCCCGTGCGTACGCGGCGGACGTCGAGCAGACCGCGTACCGGGTGGTCCAGGAGGCGTTGACCAACGTGCACAAGCATGCGGCGGGCGCCAAGACGTACGTGCGTCTCGCGCATCGGGGTGCGGAGATCGCGATGCAGGTGGAGAACGAGCCGCCGCCGGAGGTGGGTCCGGGGGACGCCCGGCTGCCCAGTGGCGGCAACGGCCTGGTGGGCATGAAGGAGCGGGTCGTCGCGCTGGGCGGTGTCTTTGTGTCGGGCCCGACGGACGCGGGTGGCTTCCGGGTGTCGGCGGTGCTGCCGGCGGCTGCCTAGGTTCCGTCAGAGGGGCCGCAGGTTCCGCGGCCCGGCCGGGCGTCAGCTCGCCTTGAGGCGTTCCGGCTGGGTGCCGGAGACCAGGGTGGCGAGGGCCTCGTCGATGTGGGCGCCCAGGTACCAGTCGCCGCTGTGGTCGAGGCTGTAGACGCGGCCTTCCGCGTCGATGGCCAGGAGTGCCTGGGTCTCCGTCTCCTCTCCTATGGGGCACACCTCGGTGTCGAGGGCGCGGCCCAGGTCGCCGAGGGTGCGGGCGAGGTGGAGGCCGTAGAGGGGGTCCAGGTGCACGGCGGCGGGCGCTATGTGGCGGCCGGGGCCCTGCGGGGTGATGTGCAGTCCGCCGAATTCGGCCCAGGCCTCGACGGCGGCGGGGAAGACGGCGTGCTGGTGTCCCGCGGGCGAGGTGTGGCGGCGCAGGACGTCGGCCCAGATCTCGGCCTGCTTTATGTCCCACCGTCCGGGGGTCCAGCCGGCGGCGCGCAGGGCGGCGTCGACGGGGACGGGGAAGCGGGGTGACGCGGCGATCGGGCCGGCGTGCGCGGGGTTCTCGGTGTGCTGTTCGGCGTGCATGGGTGGCCCTCGTTGCGGTTCGGGGTCAGCGGCTCGGTGACGGAGATCAGGATTCGGGTGTCGCGGGTTCCACGATCCGTACGCCGAAGTGCGCTGTGAGGGCGGTGCAGGAGCGACAGGGGCGGGCGAAGCCGCCGTGCAGCGGGTCGCCGTCCTCGCGGATGCGGCGGGTGGTGAGCTTGGCGTGCTTGAGGGCTTTGCGGGCCTCGCCGTTGGTCATCGGTTTGCGTGCCGCGCGTTTGGAGCGGCTCGCGTCGGCCGTCGTGAGGTGGCGCGAGATGAGGATGGCTTCGGCGCACCGCCCGGTGAAGCGTTCGCGCTGACCGCTTGTGAGGGTGTCGAGGAAGTCCTGTACGAGGGGGTGCAGGGCGGGGGGTTCCTCGCCGCGGCCCGCGGTGCTCGTGAGGGTCGCGCCGCGCACGGAGAGTGCGGCGGCGACGGTGGGAAGTATGCCGTCGCGGCGCTGGCGCAGGACGGGTGCGTGTGCGGACGCGCTGCTCCAGCCGACGCGTGGATCTCCCGCGTCGGCGAGGTGTTCGGCGGTCGCCGAGGGCGCCGTCGTGGCCGCCGTACTGTGGGCCGTACCGGTCTGTGCCGTGTGCATGGTGGTGCTTCCCTCCCCGCAACTCGCGGCTGTGACCGCGTGTGCCACGCCCCCGCGTTGCGGGGACAGCCTGCCAAATGGGGCGGGTGGTGCGGAAGCTGGGGCACCGCGACACGCCCGGCTTTCGTCGCACGGTGACGGTCCGGTGGCTGCTGGTCATGGAACCGGAGGCCCGGTGACCGGTGTCGTCCTTGCGCATAGGCTGTCGACATCCGCAGACCGCGGAACGCAGGACGAAGTAGCACGATCCACGCACATCGATCTACGCACATCGATCCACGCACACCGATCCGCGAAACCATTAACAGTGCCGCAGGGGGCAACCGCCATGACGACAGGTCGGCTGGGGCAGCAGGCCGCACCGCCGAACGCGGCCTACGCCGGGCAGGTCGTGCACTTCCCGGACCCGGTCCGGGCCACGCGCCATCCCAGAGGCGTGCGCGTGGACGAGCACGGCTATCCGGATTTCTCGGCCTACGCGCGTGCGGCCGCCGAGATCGCCGAGCCTCCGGAGGGCTTCGGTGTCGACGAGCTGCGCCTGACGGACTATGTCTCCGCGAACGCGGCGATGGCCGAGGCGGACCATGAGCTGTGGGACACGATCCCGCCGGTGGCGACCCCGCACGGCTGGACCTGGCACCACGTGCCGGGCGGTCGGCGTCTCGAGCTGGTCCCGGTGGAGGTGAAGGCGCTTCTGCGGCACCACGGCGGGCTCGCCACGACGCCGGTGGACCAGGACAAGAGGGGTACGCGCCCGCTCCAGGAGACCCGCCCCGCGCATCTGGCGCTGCCGAAGTCGGCGGTCGCGGTGAGCGAGCAGGAGATTCTCGGCGCGGAGGAGGAGCTGGGTTACCGGCTCCCCGGCGCCTACCGTTCGTTCCTGAAGGCGGCGGGCGGCTGCGCGCCGGTGGGTACGGCGCTCGACGCGGAGCTCGGTCTCCTGATCGACCAGCCGTTCTTCACGGTGCGGGACGAGGCCGCGGTCAACGACCTGGTGTACGTGAACAAATGCCTGCGTGACCATCTCACCAAGGACTACTTGGGGGTCGGGTTCGTGCAGGGCGGCATTCTGGCCGTGAAGGTCAAGGGTGACCAGATCGGTTCGGTGTGGTTCTGCGCGTACGACGACGCACGGGACGTCTCGGAGACGGCGGGCTGGCAGCCCGCCGAGCGGGTGCAGCGGCTGCTGCTGCCGTGCGGTGACGACTTCGACGCGTTCTTGTCCCGGCTCGCGGGTAATCCGCCGGAGTTGGAGACCGTGGCGAACCTGATGGTGGACGGTGGCTTCGCGCGCGCCGTCCCGGTGGGGGAGTGACTTCTCGATGGTGACCTTCGCGCAGGCGCAGGAGCGCGCCGAGGAATGGATCAACGGCGATGTGCCCGGCTACCAGCACCGTGCGGTGCGGGTACGGGAGTTCGAGCTGGGTTTCGTCGTGTGGGCGGAGGACCGTGAGAACGGTCCGGTGTCCGACGGCGGCCGTCAGCGGCTCGTCATCGCGCGGGACAGCGGCGACGCCACGCTCTGGCCGTCTCTGCCGGTCGGTGAGGTGATCCGCCGGTACGAGGAGGAGTACGGCACGCCGGAGTTGACGCCCGAGGACGCGGCGCCGGCTCCGCCCGAGCGGGTCGACCTGAATCAGACGTCGTTCCTGTTGAGCCCCCCGGAGTGGCTCCAGGAGGCGGCGGACAAGCTGGGCATCCCGGATCGCAGGGGGGAGTCGTCCACGGGCGCGGGCGCGTCCCCAGGGGCGGGTCCCTCGGACGCGGCTCCCTCTGATGCGGCCCCGTCGGATGCGCGCCCCGCGGACGCGGCGCCCGTGGCTCCCGCCGCGTCGGCTTCTCCCGCGGCGCCCGGTGGCGGTACGCCGTGGCCCGCGGCCGGGGGGTCCGATGACGCGCCTGTCGGTGCCACCCCGTGGGCCGGTACGGACACCAACGCGGACCTGGGCGACGACCGTTCGGTGCCCGCGCCCGCCACGGTGTTCGCGCCGCCGCTGGTCGGCGGTGACGACGACGCTCCGCCGCCCGGTGTGGCGCCGGAGGCCAAGACCGCGCTGATGCACGGCGGCAGCGGCCTCCCGTCGACGACGGTGGCACCCGCGCTGGACGGCCCGAACCTGCCGCCGCCTCCGGGGGCGAGCACTCCCGGTACGCAGCCGCCGGCCGCTCCGGGGCCGAACCTGCCACCGCCGCCCGCCGGTGCCGCGGTGAACATGCCGCCGCCTCCGGGCGTGAGCGCTCCGGACCCGTCCGCGTACGGATACCCGCAGGGTTCCGTGCCGCCCGGCGCGGGCGACATCGCCGACGCCGCGACCAGCAAGGCGCAGGCGCCGCCGCGGGGTGCCCGTGGCAGCGGCGGTGCGAGTACGCCGCCGCCTCCCGGCGCCCCGGGGACTCCGGGCATGCCGCCGGGCGGTACGCCGCCGCCTTCGGGCCCCGGTGCTCCGGGCACTCCTGCGGGCGGTTACGTCCCGACGCAGTTCGTGTCGGCGCTCGGCCCCGAAGGACCTCAGCCGCCCGCGGCCCCGGACGCGCCGAAGCCGCCGGGTGCTCCGGGCACGCCTCCCGGTACGCCTCCTGGTGGGGTGCACCATGCGGCGACGATGTTGGCGGACCCGAGTCTGGGTGGCCCTGGTGGGATCAAGCCGCCGGGTGCTCCTGGCGCTCCGGGTGCTCCGGGGGCTCCCCGTGCCCCGCAGCCTCCCGGTCCGCCCGGTGCTCCGGGCACGCCTCCCGGTGGGGTGCACCATGCGGCGACGATGTTGGCGGACCCGAGCCTGGGTGGCCCTGGTGGGATCAAGCCGCCGGGTGCTCCCGGCGCTCCTGGTGCCCCGCAGCCTCCCGGCCCGCCCGGCGCTCCCGGAGCTCCTGGCGCGCCGCAGCCCCCCGCGGCTCCGGGTGCTCCCGGTGCTCCCGGTGGCGGTGTTCACCACGCCGCGACGATGCTGGCCGGTCCCGCGGTCGGCGGTCCTGGTGCGCCCATGCCGCCGCAGGCTCCCGGGGCTCCGGGCGCTCCGGGTGCTCCCGGAATGCCGCCGCCCGCGCCGGGTCAGCCCGTACCCGGTCAGCCCGGTCGACCCGGTCAGCCCTACGGCTACCCGCAGCCGCCCACCGGCCAGCCGACCGTGGGCCCCGGCTACCAGGCCGTACTCCGTTACCGCGCGCAGGACGGCTCCGAGCAGCAGCTCATCCGCCGCTCGGCGCCCGGTACGCCGCACCCGGAGTGGCAGATCCTGCACGAGCTGCGCGGCATGAACGTGCCGCCGCAGCAGGTACTCGAACTCCACACCGAGCTGGAGTCGTGCGAGCTGCCCGGCGCGTACTGCGCCCGCATGATCCGGGAGACCTGGCCGCAGGCGCGGATCACGAGCATCGCCCCGTACGGCAGGGACCACGGGTCCCGGCAGGGCGGCATGCAGCAGCTCATCGCGCACCAGGCCGAGTTGCACCAGGTCGCGGACGGCCCGGCGCGCCCCGCGCCGGTACGCGCGCCGCTGCCGCAGGTGCAGCCCGCGCCGCCGATCCCGCCGGAGGGTGTGGCGCAGGAGCTGATGGCCGCGTTCGGGCCCGGCATCTTCCGCTTCGATCAGCGGGCGGTGTCGCGGCAGGGCGTGCCCGACCTCGTGGCGCACACGCTCGTGGTGGCGGGTCTGCCGGTCGACTTCGGTCCGTTCTTCTGGGCGCAGGCCCAGCCGGGGCGTCCGGTGCCGACGCTCGCCGAGACGGCGCAGGAGCGCGGGGTGCAGCCGGCGTCGGACGCCGGTTCGTACCTCGTGATGGGCAGTGACTTCGGGCGCGCGATCTGTGTCCAGTACGGCACGGCGAACATCGTCGCCGTGCCGGTGGAGTCCGGTCCCGGTGGTGCTCCGGTGCCGCCGCAGTTCGTGAACACGGGGCTGCCGGAGTTCGCGCGTTGCCTGGCGCTGCTCGGCCGTATGTGGCGCCTTCGCTACGGGCTCAACCAGGAGCAGGCGGGCCGCTGGACCGTGGACTTCCAGGGGCAGCTGGCCGCGCTCGACCCGGCGGCGTTGGCTTCGCCGGAGAGCTGGTGGTCGGTGCTTCTTGAGCAGATGTGGGACGGGTTGCTGTAGCCCCCGCCCCCCGGTAGGTGACCGAGGCGCTCGACCCCGTGGGTGCGGGGACGGGCGCCTCGTCGCGTTTCCAGCCGCCGCTGCGCGGCGATTTTTCCCGCCCACCCACCCGATTGCCCCGCATCACCTGACCCCGAGAACCCCGATTCCGGCTTCTGATGGCAAATGACGCATCCTTGAGCAGATGAGATGCGCGGAGTGTCGCGTTATGAGCGCTTCCGCTTGATCCATCAAGATGTGCGCCAATCGCGTAGTACGCGCGTGGTGCGTCGGAGGAGGGACTCAAGGATGAGCAGCGGTTCAGCGGCGTCGGAGCACGGCTTCGTCACCGTGCGCGGACGGGGCTACCGTCCCGAGCAGGTGGACGCGTACGCCCTCGATCTGTCCCGGGACCGTGACGACGCGTGGGAACGCGCCGCCCGGCTCACCGTCCTCGCCAAGGAGATGGAGGCGGAGGCGGAGCGGCTGCGGGACGTGGTCTCACGGCTCGCCCCGCAGACGTACGAGACGCTGAGCGAGCGCGCGCGCCACATCCTCGCCCTGAGCGAGGCGGAGGCCGCGGCCGTACGGGAGGCGGCCGAGGCCGATGCGCGGCGCGCGACGGAGGCGGCCGACACGGAGGCCGGGGAGCTGCGCGACGCCGCTCGTGCGTACGCCGACGAAGTCCTCGGCGAGGCCGAGGAACGGGCCCGGCAGCGGCTGCTCGCCTGCCGTGCGAGCGCGGACGAGTCGCGGATCGCGGCCCGCCGTGACGTGAAGGAGTGGCGGGGCGAGGCCCTGGCGGCGCTGCGGGAGATGCGGCAGCGCAGTGCCACGCTTTTGGAGGAGCAGGAGAAGGAGCACGCCGAGCGCCGGGAGGCAGCGGAGGCGGAGATCACCGCCCGCGAGGCGGAGGCCGAGGCGCACGAGGCGTCGCTCGTGGCCGCCGCCGAGGCGCGCCTGTCCGAGGCCAAGCGGGCCTTCGCGGAGGCGGAGGAGTCCGCACGGCACGGGCAGGAGGACGCGGAGGCGCGGGGCGCGGAGCTGGTCGCCGCCGCGGTCTCCCGGGAGGAGGGCATTGCCCGGGAGACCGAGCGGATGCTGCGGGAGCACGGTGAGGAGTGGGACGAGGTGCGGGCGCACATGGAGCATGTGCGGAGCAGTCTCGCTGCGCTGACTGGGCGGGTTTCCTAGGCCGCCGCTTCGCGGCGGATTGTTACCCGCCCACCCACCCGATTGCCCCGCGGCTTCTACCTTCTCGTCACCCCCGCCAAGATCCAGCCCTCCACCGCCTCGTACCGCCTGCGCTGTTTGTCCGACTCGCCGGGGCCCGACGTCACCGTCCCCAGCCAGCCCAGGAGGAAGCCGAGGGGGATGGAGGCGATGCCGGTGGTGGTGAAGGGGAACCAGTTGAAGTCGTGGTCCGGGAAGGCTGAAGTGGGGGAGCCCGAGACCAGGTTGGTGCCCGTCATGAGGATGATCGAGCCGAGGGTGCCGCCGATCAGGGTCCACAGGAGGCCGCGGCGGGTGTAGCGGCGCCAGAAGAGGCTGTAGACCAGGGCCGGGGCGAGGGCCGACGCGCCCAGGCAGAAGGAGAGGGTGACCAGCGGTTGCAGGTTGTGGTGCTGGACCACGACCGCGAGGACGATCGCCAGGCCCCCTATGGCCAGTGCCGAGACGCGGGACAGGGTCATCTCGCGGCGCGGGGTGAGCTCTTTGCGCAGGCGCAGGTGCGCGAAGACGTCGTGGGCCAGGGAGTTGGCGCAGGCGAGGATCATTCCGGCGACCGAGGCGAGGAGCGTGAGGAAGATCGCCGTGGTGACCGCCGTGAAGATGAGGGTCTCGAACGTCGAGGCGTTCACGCCGAACACCGCCTTGGAGCCCAGCAGATAGGCCGTGTTGCCTTGCGGGTCCGCCTGTGCGATCGCCGGGCGCCCGATCATCGCCGTCGCGCCGAAGCCGACGATCGTGATGATGAGGACGAAGAGCGCCACCAGGGACACCGCCCAGGACATCGAGCGGCGTATCTCGGGCGCGCTGCGGGCCGTGTACATGCGCATCGTGACGTGGGGGAGGCAGGCGCCGCCGAGGACCACCGTCAGTTCCGAACTGATCATGTCCAGGCCGGGGTGGGGGCCGCCCGCGAACTGCAGGCCGGACTGGAGGAACGCGGGGCCGGCCCCGCTGCCCTTCTCGGCGGCGGCGAGCAGCGCGCCGAGGTCCCAGTCGAAGCGGCGCAGGATCAGGGCGGCGATGACCACGCCGGAGCCGAGCAGCATCACGATCTTCAGGATCTGGATGAGGGCGGTGCCCTTCATGCCGCCGATCGCCGCGTAGCTGATCATGAGGGCGCCGAGTGCGACGACGCATGCCGTCTTCACGCCCTCGCCGGAGAATCCGAGGATGAAGGAGAGCAGGTCGCCGGCGCCTGCCAGTTGCACCAGCATCAGGGGGATCAGCGCGGCGAGTGTCGCCGCGCAGGCGGTGATGCGTACGGCCCGTCCGGGCATCCGGCGGGCCAGTACGTCGCCCATGGTGAACTGGCCCGCGTTCCGCAGGGGTTCGGCCAGGAGGAACATCAGGAGCATCAGGGAGAGTGCGGTGCTCAGGGCCAGGACCACGCCGTCGTACCCGAGGAGCGCGATGATGCCGCCGGTGCCGAGCACGGTCGCCGCCGAGATGTAGTCGCCCGCGATGGCCAGGCCGTTGCGCATGGGGGAGAGGGCGCCGTAACCGGTGTAGAACTCGCCGAGGTTGTCGCGGTCGGGGCCCGTCATCACGCACAGGAGCAGCGTGAGGGTGACGACGGCGGTGAACGCCACCAGGGACATGGCCTGGGCCGAGTCGGCGGCCAGCGTGACGCCGCTTCCGACGTCGGGGCTCACGATGGCGAGGCTCACCGGCAGAGCGGAGGGGCTCATCGGTTGGCCTCCAACTCCGCCAGCTTGCGCAGCCGTTCGGCCATCGGGTCGACCCTGCGGCGGGCCGTGTACTCGTAGAGCCCTAGGGCGAGCAGCGTGACGGGCACCTGGCACAGGCCGAGCAGCAGGCCGGTGGAGAGGCCGCCGGAGACCGTGTTCGTCATCAGGGACGGGGCGAAGGCGGACAGGATCAGGAAGAGGGTGAAGTAGCCGAGCGCGGTGAGGGTGGCGACGCGGCGCTGCCAGCGGTAGGCGCTGCGCAGGTGGCGCAGGTCGCTGTGCCGGCCGAGTGCGGGGTGGCGGGGGAGCCGTGGGGGTGGTGGGGGCGGGGGCGGCGTGACGGGCTGCCAGGGGTAGGTGGGGTACGAGGGGGCGTGCAGGCCCGGGGGGTGGTGCGGGGGGCGGGCGTGTTGCGGGTACTGAGGGCGCTGAGAATTTTGCGGGTTCTGAGGGTTCTGCGGGTACTGAGGGTTTTGTGGGTGCTGTGGATACTGAGGGTTTTGGGGCTGGTGAGGGTAGGGCATCCCGGTTCTCCTTGCGCGGCGTCGGTCCGGTGCGGGACCGCAGGGAGCGAGAGGTGAGAATCGAGCACGTTACTTGTAAGTAGTAGAACCGCGAAGGGTTTTGCCCATACTGATTGGTCGGTCTAGTCCGCCGGTCTGTTCACGGGGCTTTCACGCGGGGCGAGTTCGGTGCTCGTTCCGCTCTCCGGGGCGCTGACCTCCCCGTTTTCCGGGGTGTCCGCCCCGATTACCGGAAACCGCCGAGGCGCAAGGAACGCCAGTACGAGAAGTGCGAGCGCCGCCGCGCACCCCGCCCCCACGTACACCGTGTCGACCGCCGAGTCGACGGCGCGCCGCAGCCGTTCGGGGTCGGCGACCGAGGCCGGGTCCGCGGTGTTCTCGAGGGAGCGGGCCACCGAGTCCAGGGAACCCGCGCCGCCGAGCCGCGAGGTGAGGACCCCGTTGGCGACCGCGCCGAAGAGCGCGGCGCCCAGGGTCTGGCCTATCTGGCGGCAGAAGAGGATGGACGCGGTGGCCGTGCCGCGCTCGGACCAGCCGACGGTGGACTGCACCCCGACGATCAGCGGCAGTTGGAAGAGGCCGAGCGCCGCGCCGAGAAGCAGCATGATCAGCGCCGGCTGCCAGGCCTGCCCCGGATAGGGCAGGAAGGGGAACGCGAAGAGGAAGAGCGCGGCGCCGCCGATGCCGATGAGCGCCGTGTCGCGGAAGCCGAGCCTGCGGTAGACGTGCTGGCTCAGGGCGGCGGAGACCGGCCAGCTCAGCGTCATCACGGAGAGCACGAACCCGGCGGCGACCGGCGCGAGGCCGAGCACGGACTGGGCGTACGTCGGCAGGAAGACCGTCGGCGCGACCATCAGGAGGCCGAGCGCGCCCAGGGCGAGGTTGACCGCGGCGATGGTGCGCCGGCGCCAGACCCAGCCGGGGATGATCGGCTCCGCCGCGCGCCGCTCCACGATCACGACGGCCGCCGCGAGCAGCAGCCCGCCCGTGAACAGCGCGAGCGAAGGCGCGGAGAGCCAGCCCCACGCGACACCGCCCTGCACGAGCGCGGTGAGCAGGACGCCGCCGCAGGCGAAGACGGCGAGCGCGCCCGCCCAGTCGGTGCGCCCCCGCGGTGCCTTCTCGCGCTGCGGCTCGTGGAGGTGACGCACGATCAGCCAGAGGGCCACCGCGCCGATGGGCAGGTTGATGAGGAAGATCCAGCGCCAGTCGGCGTACGCGGCGATGAGGCCGCCGAGCGCGGGGCCCGCGATGGACGAGGCGGCCCACACGGTGGACAACTTCGCCTGGATCTTGGGGCGTTCCTCGAGGGGATAGAGGTCGGCGGCGAGCGTCTGCACCGTCCCCTGGAGCGCGCCGCCGCCCAGGCCCTGGACGATGCGGAAGGCGATGAGCGCCCCCATGTTCCAGGCCACGGCGCACAGGGCCGAGCCGATCAGGAAGAGGATGCTGCCCGCGATGAGGACGGGCTTGCGGCCGAAGGTGTCGGAGAGCTTGCCGTAGATGGGCAACGTGACGGTGACGGCGAGCAGATAGCCGGAGAAGAGCCAGGAGAAGACGGAGAAGCCGCCGAGGTCGCCGACGATCTGGGGGATGGCCGTCGAGACGATCGTGGAGTCGAGGGCGGCGAGCGCCATGGCGAGCATGAGGGCGGCCACGACGGGGCCGCGCCGCCGGGTGTCCTGCGGGGCCGAGGGTATGTCGCCTGTGCCGCCCACGCCGTCTGTGCCGCCCACCGAGATTCCTTCCCCCTGCATCTAATTGCTTCCGGCCACCTTCTCACCCGGGTGGGCCGCGGGGCAGGGGTGGAGAGCATCCCGGCAGGTGGGCCGGTGTCCGGTCAGCAGGAGGGTGGAGCAACCCCGAGAACTGCTCCCCCTGGAGGTGGAGATCCCCTAGGGGAACCTCCGTACTGCGGACCGAGAAGCGTTCGTACTGCCGGAGGACGAGAAGGCCCCGGCCGCTTCTTAGATTGGCTTTATGCCGACGGGGGCGGACCGGGGGAAGCCTCCCGGGTCGGACCAGCCACCCCTTCGGGGGTGGGGTTTTCCCCAGCAAAAGACTGCGCTGGGCACCAGCGCGCCCGATCCGTCGGACGACCAGACTCTTTATGCGCGGCGAACACGTCCGAGCACACCTGATCCACCGCGTAACCGACTTAGGAGACTTACCGTGACAACGGCTGTAACCATTCCCAGGCACGGGGGCACTGGAGGGCGTACGGCCGTGGCGGCACGGGCGCGCCAGGTCGTGAAGGCGTACGGCACCGGGGAGACCCGGGTCGTCGCGCTCGACGAGATCGACGTGGACATCGCCCGCGGGCAGTTCACCGCGATCATGGGTCCCTCCGGATCCGGCAAGTCGACCCTGATGCACTGCCTCGCAGGCCTGGACACCGTGTCCTCCGGGCAGATCTACCTGGACGAGACCGAGATCACCGGCCTGAAGGACAAGAAGCTCACGCAGCTGCGCCGGGACCGGATCGGCTTCATCTTCCAGGCGTTCAACCTCCTGCCGACGCTCAACGCCATCGAGAACATCACGCTCCCGATGGACATCGCGGGCCGCAAGCCCGACCGCGGCTGGCTGGACCAGGTCGTGGAGACCGTCGGTCTCGCGGGCCGGCTCAAGCACCGCCCGACCGAGCTCTCCGGCGGCCAGCAGCAGCGCGTCGCCGTGGCCCGCGCCCTGGCCGCCCGCCCCGAGATCATCTTCGGTGACGAGCCGACCGGAAACCTCGACTCCCGTGCGGGCGCCGAGGTGTTGGGCTTCCTGCGCAAGTCGGTGACCGAGCTCGGCCAGACCATCGTGATGGTCACGCACGACCCGGTGGCCGCCTCGTACGCGGACCGGGTGCTCTATCTCGCGGACGGCCGGATCGTGGACGAGATGTACTCGCCCACCGCCGAGAGCGTCCTGGACCGCATGAAGGACTTCGACGCCCGGGGGCGCACGTCATGACCGTCCTCAAGACCTCGATGCGCAACTTCTTCGCGCACAAGGGCCGTATGGCGCTCTCCGCGGTGGCCGTGATCCTTTCGGTGGCGTTCGTCTGCGGCACGCTCGTCTTCTCCGACACGATGAACACGACGTTCGACAAGCTCTTCGCCGCGACGTCCGCCGATGTCACGGTCACCAACAAGAACGCCGAGGACTCGGGCGAGACGCCCGACAGCGGGAGGCCCGAGTCGCTCCCCGCCTCGGTCGTCGAGCAGGTGAAGAAGGCCGAGGGCGCGAAGTCCGCGGAGGGCGCGGTCAGCAGCACCGCCGTCACCGTCGTCAACTCCCAGAAGGAGAACGTGGGTCCGACCGGCGGTGGTCCCACCATCGCGGGCAACTGGACGCACAACGACCTGCGTTCGATGGACATCACCTCGGGGCACGCCCCGCGCGGTCCCACCGACGTGATGGTCGACGCCGACACCGCCGACAAGCACGACCTCAAGATCGGTGACGAGCTGCGCACCATCGCCGTCTCCGGTGACCACACCGCCAAGATCTCCGGCATAGCCACCTTCAAGGTGACCAACCCCGGCGCTGCGATCGTCTACTTCGACACCGCGACCGCCCAGCGCGAACTCCTCGGCAGCACAGGCCGGTTCACGCATGTCAACGTCACCGCCGACGCGGGCGTCAGCGACACCGTCCTCAAGCGGAACGTCGGCGAGACCATGGGCGCGGAGGCTGCCGCGTACAAGGTCAAGACGCAGCAGGAGACGTCGGACGACGGCCGCGAGAGCGTCAGCGGATTCCTCGACGTGATGAAGTACGCGATGCTCGGCTTCGCCGGGATCGCCTTCCTCGTCGGCATCTTCCTCATCATCAACACCTTCTCGATGCTGGTCGCTCAGCGCACCCGCGAGATCGGCCTGATGCGCGCCATCGGATCGAGCCGCAAGCAGGTCAACCGCTCCGTGCTCGTCGAGGCGCTCCTTCTAGGCGTCATCGGCTCGGTCCTCGGGGTCGGCGCGGGCGTCGGGCTCGCCATCGGCCTGATGCAGCTCATGTCCGGCATGGGCATGGAACTGTCCACCCAGGACCTCACCGTCAAGTGGACGACCCCCGTGGTCGGCATGGTCCTCGGCATCGTCGTCACCGTCCTCGCCGCCTACCTCCCCGCCCGGCGCGCCGCCAAGGTCTCCCCGATGGCGGCCCTGCGCGACGCCGGGACACCGGCCGACGGCAAGGCGAGCGTCCTGCGCGCGCTCATCGGCCTGGTCCTCACCGGCGCCGGCGCCTTCGGCCTCTACACCGCCTCGCAGGCGGACAAGGCGAGCGAGGGCTCGCTCTTCCTCGGCGGCGGCGTGGTCCTCACCCTCATCGGCTTCGTCGTCATCGGCCCGGTCCTCGCGGGCGGCGTGGTCCGCGTCATCAGCGCCGTACTCCTGCGGATGTTCGGGCCCGTCGGGCGGATGGCGGAGCGCAACGCCCTGCGCAACCCGCGCCGCACCGGCGCCACCGGGGCGGCCCTGATGATCGGCCTCGCCCTGGTCGCCTGCCTCTCGGTGGTCGGCTCCTCGATGGTCGCGTCGGCAACGGACGAGCTCGACAAGTCGGTCGGCGCGGACTTCATCATCCAGTCCGAGAACGAGCAGGCGATCACTCCCAAGGCCGCGAAGTCCCTGGAGAAGGCCGACCACATCGCCCACATCACCCGGTACAAGGACATCAAGGCGGACCTGACGGCCGCGAACGGCAAGGTCGCCAAGGGGGTCGGCCTGAGCGCCGCCGACGCGACGTACGCCGAAGACCTGCGCGCCGAGCCCGTCGCGGGCAAGCTCGCCGACGCCTACAAGCCGGACTCCATGTCGGTCGGCGAGGAATTCGCCAAGGACCACGGCATCACGGTCGGCGACAAGGTGAAGCTCGCCTTCGACCACGGCAGGACGGCCGAGATGACGGTCCGGGCCATCACGTCGAGCGACACGTCCCTCGATTCGGGCGCGATGTACGTGAACATCTCGACCGCCGCGAAGTACGTGCCCGCCGACCGGATGCCGCCGAACGAGATCATGTTCGCCGAGGCGGAGAAGGGCCAGCAGGAGGCGGCGTACGCGTCGCTGAAGAAGGCCATGGCCGACTACCCGCAGTACAAGGTCATGGACCAGACCGACTTCAAGCAGACCCTGAAGGACCAGGTCGGCCAGATGCTGAACATGGTCTACGGCCTGCTCGGCCTCGCGATCATCGTCGCGATCCTGGGTGTGGTGAACACCCTGGCCCTCTCGGTGGTCGAGCGGACCCGTGAGATCGGCCTGATGCGGGCGATCGGCCTCTCGCGCCGCCAGCTGCGCCGCATGATCCGCCTGGAGTCGGTGGTCATCGCCCTCTTCGGAGCGCTGCTCGGCCTGGGACTGGGCATGGGCTGGGGCGCGACGGCCCAGAAGCTGCTCGCCCTGGAGGGCCTGAAGGTCCTGGAGATCCCCTGGCCGACGATCATCACCGTCTTCATCGGCTCGGCCTTCGTGGGCCTGTTCGCGGCGCTCGTCCCGGCCTTCAGGGCGGGCCGGATGAACGTCCTGAACGCGATCGCCACGGAATAGCTTCCGTCACGGGGGTGCGGGAGAGCCGGCTCCCGGCAGGCGATGCCTGCCGGGGGCCGACGCGTGTGTGCCGGTCCGGCTGGATCCACGCGCCGGACGGGCCGGAATCGCGCGCCGGATCTTTCCGGGCGGGCCCTGACGGCCAGCGGCTGTCAGTCCGTGGTCGTACGCTGGAGACCCCCGGCCCGTATGACGTTGCCGGGCCCTTCGCGTTGCCCCGCGCGCCCTGGAACCTGGACGGAAAGCGAAAGCCCACATGAGCCTGCACGGTCTGCTCGATGCTGTCGTCAAGGACTCCGCACTCGCCGAAGCGGTCAAGGCCGCCACCGACGGCAACCGCATGCACGTGGACCTGGTCGGCCCGCCCGCCGCTCGCCCCTTCGCCATCGCGGCCCTCGCCCGCGAGACCGGGCGCACCGTCCTCGCCGTGACGGCGACCGGGCGTGAGGCAGAGGACCTGGCGGCGGCCCTGCGCACGATCATTCCGCCGGACGGCGTCGCCGAGTACCCCTCCTGGGAGACCCTTCCGCACGAGCGCCTCTCGCCCCGCTCCGACACCGTCGGCCGCCGCCTCGCCGTCCTGCGCCGCCTGGCGCATCCCAGGCCCGACGACCCCGAGACCGGCCCCGTCTCCGTCATCGTCGCCCCGGTGCGTTCCGTGCTCCAGCCGCAGGTCAAGGGCCTGGGCGACCTGGAGCCCGTGGCCCTGCGCTCCGGCGAGAGCGTGGACCTGAACGAGACCGTGGAGGCCCTCGCGGCAGCCGCGTACTCCCGGGTGGAGCTGGTCGAGAAGCGCGGCGAGTTCGCCGTGCGCGGCGGCATCCTCGACGTCTTCCCGCCGACCGAGGAGCACCCCCTGCGCGTCGAGTTCTGGGGCGACGACGTCGAGGAGATCCGCTACTTCAAGGTGGCCGACCAGCGCTCCCTGGAAGTCGCCGAGCACGGCCTGTGGGCCCCGCCCTGCCGCGAGCTGCTCCTCACGGATGACGTACGGGAGCGGGCCGCCGCCCTCGCCGAGCAGCACCCCGAGCTGGGCGAGCTGCTCGGCAAGATCGCCGAGGGCATCGCCGTCGAGGGCATGGAGTCCCTCGCGCCGGTCCTCGTCGACGACATGGAGCTGCTGCTCGACGTCATGCCGCGGGACAGCATGGCCGTGGTCTGCGACCCCGAGCGCGTGCGCACCCGCGCCGCCGACCTGGTGGCGACCTCGCAGGAGTTCCTCCAGGCCAGCTGGGCCGCCACCGCCGGGGGCGGAGAGGCCCCCATCGACGTGGGCGCGGCCTCCCTGTGGGGCATCGCGGACGTCCGCGACCACGCGAGCGACCTCGGCATGATGTGGTGGTCCGTCTCGCCCTTCGCGGCAGATGAGGACCTTGACGACGACACCCTCAAGCTCGGCATGCACGCCACCGAGACCTACCGCGGCGACACCGCGAAGGCGCTCGCCGACACCAAGGGCTGGCTCGCCGACGGCTGGCGCACGGTCTACGTGACCGAGGGGCACGGCCCGGCCGCCCGCACCGTCGAGGTCCTGGGCGGCGAGGGCATCGCCGCCCGCCTGGACGGCGAGCTCACCGAGCTGACGCCCTCGATCGTGCACGTCTCCTGCGGCTCCATCGACTACGGCTTCATCGACCCCGCGCTCAAGCTCGCCGTCCTCACCGAGACCGACCTCTCCGGCCAGAAGGCGGCCGGCAAGGACGGCCAGCGGATGCCCGCCCGCCGCAGGAAGACGATCGACCCGCTGACCCTGGAGGCCGGCGACTACATCGTCCACGAGCAGCACGGCGTGGGCCGCTACATCGAGATGGTGCAGCGCACCGTCCAGGGCGCCACCCGCGAGTACCTGGTCGTGGAGTACGCCCCGGCCAAGCGCGGCCAGCCCGGCGACCGGCTCTACATCCCCACCGACCAGTTGGAGCAGATCACCAAGTACGTCGGCGGGGAGGCCCCCACGCTGCACCGCCTGGGCGGCGCCGACTGGACGAAGACGAAGGCGCGCGCGAAGAAGGCGGTCAAGGAGATCGCCGCCGACCTCATCAAGCTCTACAGCGCCCGCATGGCGGCCCCCGGCCACTCCTTCGCCCCCGACACCCCCTGGCAGCGTGAGCTGGAGGACGCCTTCCCGTACGTGGAGACGCCCGACCAGCTCACCACCATCGCCGAGGTCAAGGAGGACATGGAGAAGACGGTCCCGATGGACCGCCTGATCTGCGGCGACGTCGGCTACGGCAAGACGGAGATCGCGGTCCGCGCCGCCTTCAAGGCGGTGCAGGACGGCAAGCAGGTCGCGGTCCTCGTCCCCACGACGCTCCTGGTGCAGCAGCACTTCGGCACGTTCAGCGAGCGCTACTCCCAGTTCCCGGTGAAGGTACGGGCGCTCAGCCGCTTCCAGACGGAGACGGAGTCCAAGGCCACCCTGGAGGGCCTGCGCGACGGCTCGGTCGACATCGTCATCGGCACGCACCGCCTCTTCTCCTCCGAGACAAAGTTCAAGGACCTCGGCCTGGTCATCGTCGACGAGGAGCAGCGCTTCGGCGTCGAGCACAAGGAGCAGCTGAAGAAGCTGCGGGCCAACGTCGACGTCCTGACCATGTCGGCCACCCCCATTCCCCGTACGCTCGAAATGGCCGTGACCGGCATCCGCGAGATGTCGACGATCACCACGCCGCCCGAGGAGCGCCACCCCGTCCTGACCTTCGTCGGGCCCTACGAGGAGAAGCAGATCGGCGCGGCCGTCCGCCGCGAACTGCTCCGCGAGGGCCAGGTCTTCTACATCCACAACCGCGTCGAGTCCATCGACCGCGCGGCGGCCCGCCTGCGGGACATCGTCCCCGAGGCCCGCATCGCCACCGCGCACGGCCAGATGTCCGAACAGGCCCTGGAACAAGTGGTGGTGGACTTCTGGGAGAAGAAGTTCGACGTGCTCGTCTCGACGACGATCGTCGAGTCGGGCATCGACATCTCCAACGCCAACACGCTGATCGTCGAACGCGGCGACAACTTCGGCCTCTCCCAGCTCCACCAGCTGCGCGGCCGTGTCGGCCGTGGCCGCGAGCGCGGTTACGCCTACTTCCTGTACCCGCCGGAGAAGCCGCTGACCGAGACCGCCCACGAGCGCCTCGCCACGATCGCCCAGCACACGGAGATGGGCGCGGGCATGTACGTGGCGATGAAGGACCTGGAGATCCGCGGCGCGGGCAACCTCCTGGGCGGCGAACAGTCCGGGCACATCGCGGGCGTCGGCTTCGACCTCTACGTACGCATGGTCGGCGAGGCGGTGGCCGACTACCGCGCGTCCCTGGAGGGCGGCGTGGAGGAGGAGCCGCCGCTGGAGGTCAAGGTCGAGCTGCCGGTCGACGCACACGTCCCGCACGACTACGCCCCTGGCGAGCGGCTGCGCCTCGCGGCCTACCGCTCGATCGCCTCGGCGAGCAGCGAAGAGGACGTCAAGGCCGTACGCGAGGAACTCACCGACCGCTACGGCAAGTTGCCGGAGCCCGTGGAGAACCTGCTCCTGGTGGCGGGCCTGCGCATGCTGGCCCGTGCGTGCGGGGTCGGCGAGATCGTGCTGCAGGGCAACAACATCCGGTTCGCCCCCGCGGAACTGCGGGAGTCGCAGGAACTGAGGCTCAAGCGCCTCTACCCCGGCACGGTCATCAAGGCCAACGTCCACCAGCTCCTGGTCCCGCGCCCGAAGACGGCAAAGGTCGGCGGAAAGCCACTGGTCGGACGCGAACTCCTTGGCTGGGTCGGGGAGTTCCTGACGTCGATCCTGGGTTCGTAGGAGCGAAGCCCCCCGCGCCCCGTCAGGGGCGCGGGGAACTGCGCGAACGGCCACGACGGCGCCGCGGACGGAGAGCTGCGCATGCCTACCCGCGGTTCCCGTACCGCTGGAACACAAGAACAACGTTGTGCCCGCCGAAGGCGAACGAGTTCGACAGCACGGTGTCGACGTCCGCCTCCCGGCCCCCCGCGCCCACCACATCAAGGCCGAGCGCCGCATCAGGCTCATCGAGGTTGGCGGTCGGCGGCACCACCCGGTGCACGATGCTCTGCACGGCGGACACCGCCTCGATCGCGCCGGACGCGCCGAGCGTGTGCCCGGTGAGCGACTTCGTGGCCGTCACGGGAACGCGCCGAGCCGCCTCGCCCAACGCCAGGTGCAACGCAGCCGCCTCTCCCGCGTCGTTGAAGGACGTGGCCGTCCCATGGGCGTTGACGAGGTCGACGTCCTGAGGGGTGAGCCCGCTGGAGCGAAGGGCCGCGCGGACCGCCTTGGCGGCCCCCGAGCCGTCGGGCCGCGGGGCGGTGATGTGATACGCGTCGGAGGAGCGCCCGTAGCCGCTGAACTCCGCGAGCGGCACGGCGCCGCGCGCCGCCGCGTGACCGGCCTCCTCCAGGACCAGGACGGCGGCGCCCTCGCCGAGGACGAAGCCGTCCCGGTCGGCGCTGAACGGGCGGCTGGCCCGCTCCGGTTCGTCGTTGCGCGTCGACAGCGCCCGCATCTTGGCGAAGCCGCCGAGCACCGACTCGATCACCGGGGCGTCGGTGCCCCCGGCGATGACGACGTCGGCCTCGCCGCTGGTGATCATCTGGTGGGCGGCGACGAGCGAGTCCGCCGCGGAGGCGCAGGCGGTGACCGACGCGCTGCTGGGTCCCGTCAGGCCGTACTTGATGCCGATCCAGGCCGCTGAACTGTTCACCATCGTCGCCGGGATGAACCGTGCGGACAGGCCGCGGTAGCCGCCCTTCTCGTAAGCGGCACGGAGGTTCTCCTCCGTGCTTGTGCCGCCGCCCACGCCGGAGCCGATGACCACGCCGATCCGGTCGGTGTCCTCGGCGGCCAGGTCGAGCGCGCTGTCGCGCAGGGCCAGTTCGGCCGCCGCGGCGGCGAGGTGGGTCGCCCGGTCGGTGATCCTCTCGGTGCGCCGGTCCGGGGCGAGATCCTCGGGCAGGTCCACCTCGCCGGCGATCCGGACGGGCAGGGAGGTGGCGTCGAAGCGGGTTATGGGCCGTATCCCGCTGCGGCCCTCCATCTGGGCCACCTGGAAGTGCTTGGCGCCGATGGCCAGGGGCGTGACCGGGCCGATACCGGTGACGACGACGCGGCGGGCGCTCACGCGGCGGCCTCGGACGTGGTGGTGGAGCCGTGCTCCTCCAGGTAGGTGACGACGTCCTGGAGGGTCGTGAGGTGCTCCAGGGCGGTGTCGGCGACCGCGGCGCCCAGGTGGGACTCCAGGAGGGAGACGAGCTCGACCATGTCGAGGGAGTCCAGGCCCATGTCCTCCTTGAAGCGGGCCTGCGGGCCGATCTCCTCGGGGAGCAGTCCGAGCCGGTCGACGAGGTAGTCCGTCATCTGCTGCTGAAGGGTGTTGCTCATGGTGGCTGTTCCTTTCACGGGTGCAAGAAGGTGCGAGAAGGTGCAGGAGGGTGTGTACGGGGCGGAGTTCAGGCGGCCGGCCGCCGGTAGGCGCCCAGGTCGGCGTGGAGCGCGAGGCCCTGGCACACCTCGGCGAACGCGTCGACGAAGCGGTCGGCCTGCGCCGTGTCCAGGACGAGCGGCGGCTGGATGCGCATGACGCCGGTGCGGTTGGCGGTGACGAAGGTCAGCATCCTGTGGTCGCGGGCCAGCGTGCCGACGAACCGCAGGCACATCAGGTCGCCGAGCGTCGACTCCATGGCACGGCCGACGCCGGAGAGCGCGCCGCGCAGCTCGTCGGGCAGCCAGTCCACGAGGGTGTGCAGATCGCCCGGGAAGCGGGTGAGCGCCTCGTCGGTGAGCGCCCGCACCGCGCCGGAGAAGTCCCCGTCGAACTCGATGGCGGTCATCATGCCGACGCCGCGCACGTCCTTGACGAAGCCGTACGGTGCGGTCACCTCGCGCAGCCTGCCGCGCAGGTGCTCGCCGACCTTGCGGGCGTGGGCGGGCAGGTCGTCGCCAGTCAGGACGTCGAGGGTGGCGAGTCCGGCCGCTGCGGCGAAGTTGCCGCCGCCGAACGTCGAGGAGTGCAGCATGGAGCGGTTGGTGGTGCCGTACGCCGCGTCCCACAGATCGGCGTCGCACAGGGTCGCGCCGATCGGGACGAGGCCGCCGGAGAGGGACTTGGCCAGGCAGAGGATGTCCGGTTCGAGGTCGTCGTGGTCGGCGGCGAACAGGGCCCCGGTGCGCCCGAGGCCCGTCTGGATCTCGTCGAGGATGAAGGCCGCCCCCGCCTTGCGGCACAACTCCCGCGCGGCGCGCAGATATCCGGGCGGCGGCAGTACGACGCCGCCCTCGCCCTGCACCGGCTCGACGATGAAGCCGGCCGCGCCCTCGATGGCCCGCTCCAGGGCTTCGAGGTCTCCGTAGGGCACCTCGGCGGTCTCGGGGAGCAGCGGGCCGAAGGGGGCGCGGTGGCCCGCGCGCCCGGTGACGGAGAGCGCGCCGAGCGTCTTGCCGTGGTAGCTGTTCTCCGTGTAGACGAGGCGGCTGCGGCCGGTGCCGGCCCGCGCCAGCTTGAGCGCCGCCTCGACGGCCTCCGTACCGGAGTTGCTGAAGAAGACCCGCTCCAGGCGCCCGGGGGACACGGCGCTGAGCCGCTCGGCGAGCTCGGCGGAGTGCGTGGGCATGGACACGTACTGCACGAAGGTCGGGGCGGACGCGTCGAGGAACTGCCGCAGCCTTCCCGTGACTTCGGGGTGGTTGTGGCCGAGGTTGAGGCAGCCGTACCCGGCGATGAAGTCGAGGTAGTCGGTGCCGTCGGCGGTCGTCAGGGTGGCGCCGTTGCCGCCGGTGAAGACCCGGTCGAGTCCGTGGGCGGCGAAGAGGCGGGCCATGGGCGGGTTGACGTGCTGCTCGAAGCGGCGCGGGGTCTCGGCGGCCGTGTCGGGCGCGGGCGCGGGGGACGCGGACCGGGCGGGGCGGTGGTGGCGGGCCAGGCGCTGCACGGCGTCGTCGTGGACGGTGCGCCCGAAGGAGGCGAGTGGTGTCGGCCGGAAGCCGTGCCGGGCGGCGAGGGCGCCGATGGTGCGCACCCGCTCCAGGTCCAGCTCGCGGCCCAGCGAGAAGGACTCGGCGCGGCCTTCGAGGGCGAGCACGATGGTCTCCGCGAGGCAGCCGTTGAGCTGCTGCGCGGGCGCGGGCAGCGAACCGTCGCCGACCGTCACCTCGTCCGACGCGCTGACCAGGCCGCCGTCGATGACCAGGACGTCACTGCCCGGGGCGGGCGGCTCGGCCACGTCGCGGGGCAGCGCCACGTCGACCACGATCGATCCCGGCCGCAGCGCGGCGGGGTCCACCAGGCCGCCGACCGAGGAGGCGGTGACGTAGAGGAGGGTCTCGGCGGTGCACTGCGCGACGTCCCCGACGATCCGCACCCGGTCGTGGTGGACCGGGTCGAGATGGCGCAGGAGCCGCTCGGGCGACTGGGTGCCGATGCGGGCCACCAGGTCGAGCGGGTGGCCGTCGCCGAGCAGCAGCTTCGCGATGGCCAGGCCGATGGAGCCGGGGTAGCCGACGACGGCGACCCGCGTGCTCTCGGGGGTGAGCCCCAACAGGCGTACGACGTGGCCGATTTCGGCGTGGGCGGCGTACACGGTCAGGGAGTTGCCGCTGGTGACGGGGACGCCGACCTGTTCGGCGGTCCACAGGCCGCGGTCGCCGACGATGGAGGTGGCACCGCCGAGGCCGACGAGCTGCGCGCCTGCCTCCTCGCGCAGCGCGCTGACCTCGGCGACGACGAGGTCACGTGCGGTGGTCGGCCGGGCCAGCAACTGCTGGGCGGTGTACGGGAGATGGCGGACCTCGCCGGTCGCGGTGGCGCCGGTGGCGGAGGTCACGGAGGTGAGGAGCGGCACGGGCACGTGGTGGCGGCGGGTGCCGGGCGGCTCGGGTGTGCCGCGGTGGTCGTCGAAGAGGCGGCCGAGCAGGTCGAGGGCGCGGACCTGGTTGCGGTGGCCGGAACTGATGGGGTGCGCGAGGAAGCCGAAGGTGGCCGGCATGGGGAGATGACTCCGATTCGTGGTGGTCTGGAGACGTCTGTGCGTGGGCGGGCGGGGGCGGACGCGGGCGGTCAGCGGGCCGCGCGCGCCATGGCGAAGGTCAGCTCGGGCAGCTCGTCGCGCTGCCAGCCGAGCGAGGAGAGCAGGCTCAGGCCGTCGCCCTCGTTGTTGTGGGAGAGCAGCACCGAGGCGAAGGTGACGGCGGCACGCTGCTGGAGCAGGCCGCGCAGGTCCGTACGGGCCGCGTCCGTGATGTGCCGGTGGCGGACGGTGAGGTCGCCGTAACGGCGGGTCCACTCGGGTTCCAGGAGGGAGAGCACCTGTGTCTGGCGGCTTGACTCGGCGCCGGTGCGGCCCTCGTGGTAGGTGCGGATGACGGAGTGGCCGCCGTCGACGAGGCGGAAGACGGTGACGTTCTGCCGCAACCGCCTTCCGTAGAGCGCGGACTGCTGCACGAGCGTCGGCGTGATGTCCGGTACGAGCGACGCGGCGCCGTCACCGATGAACGCGAGGACGTTGTCGTCGCGGGTCAGGGCGACGGTGGGCACGGCCTGCAGCGCGTCGCCCATCAGCGCCCTGCCGTACCAGCCGGAGAAGCCGGGGCCGGTGCGCGGCAGGTTGCGGACGGCGGAGATGCCGCCGCGCCCCACGTCGAAGACGCCCGTGTAGGTGTAGCCGTGCCGGGTGATCAGGTCTTCCAGCACGGTGCGAAGGTGCTGGAAGAAGTAGTTGGCGCTCATCGGGAGCACGGGCAGCCCGTGGATCACGTCGGACGCGCTGTCGCGGGTGCGGGCGATGGCCTCCTTGCGTACGTCGAGGACGCCCGGCCTGACGTCGAGCCCCTCGCGTACGGCCTTGAGGAAGGCGCGGGCGTCGGCGTGCACGGGATGGTCGGCGTACGGCGCGAGGTGTGCCTTCTCGTCGGTGACCTGGACGATGCGCAGCTGGCGGCCGAGCGTGCGGGGCGAGAAGGGTGTGGCGGCCTCGCCCAGGCGGCTCTTGAGGAAGAACAGGGCCTGTTCGCCGCGTGGGCGCAGTCTGCCGTCCTCGTGCAGATAGGCGTGGACGCGCGAGGAGAAGGCGTACAAACCGAGGGTGCCCAGATACTCCTCGACCACGGCTCCGCCGCGGTGGCGGCCCACGCTGCCGGGCCGGGTGAGGGAGTCGGCGAGGCCGACGCCCGCCCGCGAGGCGATGTCGTGGACCAGCCATGACTCCTCGGCGTCCAGCGCACCGCACTGCCAAAGAAGCCTGCTCGGCTCGGAGTTGACGATGCGCAGCACCGGTTCGAGGTCGCTCTCCTCGACCTGGAGGGCGGCGGTCGCGGGCGGCTCGACGGCTTCCGGCCGGTTCAGTTCGGCGGCGGTGCCCGTCGCGTCGAGCACGGCGGGCGTGGCGAGCAGGAAGACCGGGCCGCGGTGCGCGTGGTAGGCGGCGTACGCCTCGGCGAGGTCGTCCGCGATGCGTTCCGGGTCGTCGAGATAGACGTACGGGATGCCCTTGGCGGCCAGTACGGCGCGGGAGTCCTCCGCCGCGTGGACCGTCCCCTGGAAGGGGAACCAGGCGTCGGGCGGGGTGTCGGCGCAGAGGACGAAGCCCCGGGCGCGGGCGTCGCGCAGATTGGCCAGGGTGCCGCGGAACTCGTCGACCATGCCGCTGGTCACGACGATCACGAACGGCGCCCGGTCCAGCTGCCAGCGCGCCAACGCCCCGCTAGCCAGGCTGTGTTCGCTCGGCCCGCGCAGAACCGGGTTGCCGGTGGCGGTGGCCAGGCGGTCCAGGTCGGAGATGGTGCCGGAGACCACGGAGCCCGTGTAGTAGTGCAGGCCCCAGGGCCCGTCGCTCTCGGCGCCGGGCTGCCGGCCGAGGAAGTCGTGCAGGGCGGCGGCGAGGGCGGAGGGGCCCTTCTTGGTGGCCGCGCGTAGGGCGGAACCGGTGTGCCGCAGCTGCACGTGGTCGGTGAACGCGCAGATGACGTCGGCCGCGAGGACCCACGCGTCGGCGGGCAGTGCGCGCAGCACGTAGGGGCGGGCGACCTGCGCGGCGGCGAGGCTCTCGGGCGACGCGCCGACCCCGTAGACGTAGGTGCTGTGCGCGGAGAGCGTGGCGCGCAGCGGCTCGGGCAGGGCGTCGGCCAGTTCGGCGAGGGCCTCGGGGAGCGAGTGGTCGAAGGGGTCGGCGCTCAGGCCCGCCCCGTCGGCGTCGATCAGGACCAGCGAGAGCGCGGCATCGAGGGGCGATTCCCGGACAGCGCGGGCGGCGGCCGATGTGCTGTCCGCGGTGAGGATCCGTATGTCGAGACCGGGTGCCGCACGGTCGAGGAAACGTCGGGATCTGGCCAAGGTCTCGCGGTATACAGGGGTGCTTATGGAGGGGTCCGCGGACTCTTCCATAAGGTCGTGCAAGCCGGTGGCGATCCGCTCGTGGAAGTCCGCTCTTTTACTGATGGAGAGGACGAAAAAGCGGTTGCTTAATTGGTGTGCTGATTCTTTCGATGAGCTCGATGACACCTTTGCTGCTCCCATGCGGGTAAACGGAAAAGGGCATCGCAAAGGCCTTCGGTCGCACACGTGAAGACCTCGTGCGAGGGTATCGTGAGGAAGGCGTGCAGCCCGGAACGGGCAGCCTTTGATCAAGGCGTCGCAAACGAGGTCAGCGCACGCCTGAGGCACGCTTGACCTGCACTTGTGCAGACGCCTTGAGGAAATGGGAGAAGTCGCGGTCCGACGTGGTCGGTCGTTGGCCTACGACTCGTCGATGAAGTGACACATGTGGGGCCCCCGTTGTCGAACGTGACCGGGCGTCGTTGCCCGGTTTTCTGGTTCAAGTGTCATCATTCAGCAGCGAAGTTCTTCGGGTCAAGCAGATCAATGGACGCGTCGCGTGATGCGGGTCACGTAATACCCGTAGAAGTGTGGAAGTTGAAATCTGTTCGGTGTCCGGTAACCCGGAATTGATGTCTTCGCTTGCTTCGGCACCGGTCCAATTGATTTCATTGGGTCATGCAGAATTTAACGAAAATGAAGAAGCGGGACGGGAATATCCTGGTGCTCGGCGGATATGGCGCCGTCGGCCGCGTCACCGCACTCGACCTCGCGGGGCGGCTGCCGGGCCGGGTGATCGTCGCCGGCCGCGACCGGGCCCGCGCCGTGGAACTCGCCACCGGCAGCGGCGGCACCCTGCTCCCCGCGCGCGTCGACCTCGCCGACCCGGCCTCAGTGGAACAGGCGCTGGAGGGGGTCTCCCTCGTGGTGCTCTCCGTGGAGCCCCGCACCCCGGCCGCGCATCCCGCGCGGCTTCTCTTCGAGCGGGGCATCGGTCTGGTCGACGTCACCGCGACGCACGCGCTGATCACCGAGGTCGAGCGGCACGACGCCCTCGCCCGCGAGCACGACGCGACCGCCGTGCTCAGCGTCGGCGTCGCCCCCGGCCTGACCAATCTGCTGGCCCACCGGGCGGCCGAGGCCGTCGGCGGCGCCGAACGCCTCGACATCTCCGTCGTGCTCGGGGCGGGCGAGGCCCACGGCAAGGACGCGGTGCGCTGGACCGTCGCCCAGCTCATGGACGGGAACGCGGGCCGGGCGCGTCCGCTGCGCGTCGCGACCTGGCCGCCGGGCCGGGAGCGCACCCACCATCCGTTCCCCTTCTCCGACCAGCACACCCTGCGCCGCACCCTCGGCGTCCCGGACGTCACCACCCGGCTCGGCCTCGACTCCGGCGCGCTCACCGGCCTGCTGTTCGGGCTGCGCAGGGCGGGCGTCTTCCGTGCCGCGCGCCGGGCCCGCCTGGACGGGCTGCTCACCGCCTCGCTGACCCGCGTCCACCTGGGCGGCGACCGGTTCGCGGTGCGGGTCGACGCGCACCGGGGCGGGCGCCGGACGACGCGGGCCCTGACCGCCACGTCGCAGTCCCGCTTCACCGGGCTCACCGCGGCGGAGGTCGCGGCACGGGTGTACGAGGGCGAAGTGCCCGCAGGCGTCCGGCACATCGAGGAGGCGGCGGGCCTCGCGGGGGTGCCCGAGGCGCTGGCCGCGCACGGCCTGACGGCTTGGGCCGGCGACGCGGGCGCGTAGCCGGCCCAAGCCCGACCGGTTCCGGGGCGACGGGGGAATGGAGTTGCCCGGAACCGGACGCGGCGCGTGGGGACGGGTCACTTGCCGGCCCCACGCCGGTCTGCGGGGGAGCGGTCGATGCCGCCCGCGTGGCTGTCGACCAGGTCGCCGGCGCCGGCTCCCTCGGCGGCCGCGGCGTCCGTGTCCTGCTTCGCCCCGGCCTGCGCGTCGCCCGCCAGTCGCGCGGAGAGCCGCTCGCCCTCCATGTCCACGTGCGGCACGGTCCGCTCCAGGAAGCGCGGGAACCACCAGGCGGCCTTGCCGAGCAGGATCATGACGGCGGGCACCAGGGCCATCCGCACCACGAAGGCGTCGACGAACACGCCGACGGCGAGCGCGAATCCGATCGGCTGCACGATCGGGTCGTGGCCGATGACGAACCCGGCGAAGACCGAGATCATGATCAGCGCGGCGGCCACCACGACTCGCGAACCGTCCCGGAACCCGGCGATCACCGCGTCCTTCGGTGCGGCCCCGCGCGCGCTCTCCTCCTTCATGCGGGACACGAGGAACAACTCGTAGTCCATGGCGAGACCGAAGAGCACCCCGATCAGCAGGATCGGCAGGAAGCTCACCACAGGCCCGACCTTCGGCACCGCGATGAAGTCCGAGAGCCAGCCCCACTGATAGACCGCCACCACGGCGCCGGCCGACCCCGCGATGCTCAGCAGGAAGCCGACGACGGCCTTGAGCGGGACGAGCAGCGAGCGGAACGCAAGGGCGAGCAGGATGAGCGAGATGCCGACGATGACCGCGAGGAACGGCGGCAGCGCATCGCTCAGCTTCTTCGACACGTCGATGTTGGCCGCGGTGGTGCCGGTGACCGTGAGCTTCATCCCGGCGTCCGCCGCCGCGCGCTCACCCTCGTCCCTGATGTCCGCGACCAGATCCTCGGTGGCCCGCGAGTCAGGGCCGCCCTTGGGGATCACGGGGATCGCGGCGAGCTGCCCCGTCTTGTCGACGGAGGGCGGAAGCGGCGTCGCCACACCGGGCAACTGGCCGAGCTTCTGCGCGAGTTGCTTGACGCCGCCCTCGGAGAGCGGGGCGGCCCCCTCGGCCTCCGCGACCGCGATGAGCGGCCCGTTGAACCCCTGCCCGAACCCCTCGCTGACCAGGTCGTACGCCTGACGTGCCGAGGTGCTCTCGGGATACGAGCCGTTGCCGGGGAGCCCGAGACGCAGGTCCTTCGCGGGGATGGCCACCGCGCCGATGCCCACCAGGCAGGCGATGAGCACGAGGACGGGCCGCCGCGCGACCCCGCGCACCCAGCGCTCGCCCGCCGAGGGCTTCCCGCCGCCCGGCCTCGTCCGCCCCTCGCCCGGCCTCTCCTGTCCCTCGCCCGGCTTCTTCTTGCCGCCGCCGAGCCCCGGCAGACGCAGCCGGTCGACCGAGCGGCCCGCGTACCCGAAGAGGGCGGGCAGCAGCGTGACGGCGACCAGCATTGCGATGATCACGGCCCCGGCCGCCGACAGGCCCATCACGGTCAGGAACGGCACCCCGGCCACCGCGAGCCCGGCCAGCGCCACCACCACGGTCGCCCCGGCGAAGACCACGGCACTGCCCGCCGTACCGCCCGCCCGGGACGCCGCTTCCCGGGGCTCCATCCCCTCGGCGAGGTTCTGCCGGTGGCGGGAGACGATGAAGAGGGCGTAGTCGATGCCGACCGCCATGCCGATCATCAGGGCGAGGACCGGCGCGGTGGAGATGATGTCGTACGAGCCGGTCAGCGCGAGCAGCCCCGCCATGCCGAGGCCCACGCCGACCAGCGCGCTGAGCAGCGGGAGCCCGGCGGCGAGCATCGAGCCGAAGGTGATGAGCAGGACGAGCACCGCGACACCGACGCCGATGGCCTCGCCGCCCTCCACGGTCACCGTCGGCGTATAGGCGTCACCCCCGAACTCGACCTGGACACCGGCCTTCTCGGCGCTCTCGGTGGCCTCGCGCACCGCGTCGCGCGGTCCGTCGCCGAGGTCGTGCAGACGGGTGTCGAACACCACCTGGGTGAGGGCGATCCGCCCGTCCTCGGACACCGCCTGCGCGGAGAACGGCTCGATGACCTGGGCGACGCCGTCCGCCTTGCCGATGGCCGCCGCCGCGGCCGAGACCGCCGCGCGCCGCTCGGGCGTGGTGAGCGACTCGCCCTCGGGGGCGGCGAAGACGACCTGGGCGGAGGCGTTGGCGTACTCGGGAAGGCGGTCCGAGATGCGGTCGACGGTGGTCTGCGCCTCGGTGCCGGGGACCCGGAACTCGTCGGTGGTCTTGCCGGAGAACGCCGCCGCGAGGCCGCCGACCGCGAGCAGCAGGACGAGCCAGACGGCCACCACGGCATGTCGGCGCCGATAGCAGAGCCCGGCCAGTCGGTAGAGGAGCAGGGCCATGGGAGGTGCCTCCATCGCGGGATGCGTACGGGGCGCGGGGCCGGAGAGCAGCCCTTCGCCTGCCTACGCCGACCACCATACGCGCAACTTGGTCACCTGACAAAGTCGAGTGACGAAGTCGTACGTCAGGGTCGACTGATTGAGTCACGTCCACCGATACTCTGGGGCCATGGCACACATCCCCGCCGCCGAGCGGCGTCCGCAACTCGTCCAGGCCGCCATCGAGCTGATGGCCCGCGAGGGAGTCGACGCCGGATCCACCCGCGCCATCGCCGCCGAGCTGGGCGTGGCGCAGGCGACGGTGCACTACACCTTCGGCACCAAGCGGGACCTCTACCGCGCCGTCATCGAGCAGATGACCGTCGAGCTCGTGGAGCTGGTGCGCGGCGCCGCCCCCGAGGAGACGGAGGGGCCCGCCGACTTCGAGCAGGCCATGCGGCGGATGGCCGAGGCGCTGTGGCAGGCGCTGCGCGAACAGCCCGGCCGCTTCCGGCTGTTCATCGAGCTCACCACGTACGCCGTGCGCAACCCCGATCTGCACGAGCTGCTCCGCCGCCACCAGCGCGACCTGGAGGAGACCGCGGCGGAGCTCATCGCGGGCGTGCTGGCCCTGACGGACGGAGCCCACGCGGCCGAACCCCTCGTCGTCGCCCGCTTCTTCCTCCAGGGCTTCGACGGCCTCTCGCTGCGGCACCTGGTGATGGGGGACGGCCAGGGGGATTCGGCGGCGGACGCGGACTCCGCGGCCGACCTGGAGCGCCTCCTGGAGGCGACGCTGAACCTCACGCGCGCCAAGTAGGCGGGGTCGACGGGGGCATGGTGCGGGACTACGCGTACTCCCGCACGAGCAGCTTGAGTCCGGGCGCGCCCATCAGCGCCTCGAACTCCCGCCCCCGGTAGTCGGCCCGCACCTCGAACCCGGCGCGCTCCCAGGTGTGCTGGGCCCGCGTGTTGCCGTTGAGGCAGAGGACCTGCGCGCACGCGTAGCCCCGCTCGCGCCCCAGGGCCAGGGCGTGGTCGAGCAGGGCCTGCACCACGCCGGTGCCCCGGAACTCCGGGATGACGGCGACGTTCTCGATGCCCCAGGCGTCGGCGTAGTCCGCGGGCAGACAGGACAGGAAGATCCGCTGCCGCTCGTACACGTCCTCGAAGGCGGCCGTGCCGGGCCAGTCGGCGGTCGCGGCGAGGGCGGCGCACTGCTCGCCGATCGCGGTGTGCCCTTCGGTCGCGGGATCGTAGGCGGTGAGGGCGCCCACCGGGCGGGGGCCCGTGTCGCCCTCCGTCACGGGCGCGGCCTCCGCCACCCAGAAGCGGGACAGATGACACCAGTGGGTGCGGGGCGAGAGCGCGAGCGTGCGCAGGATCCGCCGGGTGACGTCGGTCCGCTCGCCGAGGAGCGGCTCCCAGCAGCAGCGGTCCAGGTGGGAGGTGGCGGCGGTCTCCATGACCTGGACGAGGAAGTCGAGATCGGCGGGCACGGCGGGGCGCACCGTGACGATGGGGTTCGGATGTGTCCGAGAGGTACGGGAGGTACGGGAGTTCCGGGCGCTCTGTGTGCTCTGGGGGTTCTGCACGATGACCACCTGTTTCCGCAGCTCTGGCTGCCCATGTCCTGGTGGGGGTCTATTGGCTCCCTGTTGTGACGGTAGACGGCACTTGTTCGTTTGACCAAGTCATGTGAACCGATTTCGGCCGTACGGGGACGCGTGGCCGCTCAAGGGGGGCTCGCTCAGGGGGCGCATGCGTCGGCGATCGAGCGGCTGTTCTCGTAGAGGTGGTGCCGGGTGACCCGGCCGTCCTCAACCGTCAGGCGCAGGGCGAAGGGGCCCTCGAAAGCCTTGCCGGTGGCGCGCACGGTGCCCCACAGCCGGCCGAAGATCACGGCATCGGTGCCGTCGACGAGCAGCGTGTCGACCGTGGCCCCGGCCTTCTCCGGCACCGTGTGCGCGGCGAGTTCGGCGGCCTGGGCGGCACACTCGGCGGCGGTGGACCGCGGCCGGATCCACGGCACGCCCGGGTTCTCGGCGAGCATCCAGTCGACCTCGTCGCCGAAGAGCGCGGCGAGCCCCTCGGCGTCGCCGGTCATCCTGCACTGGAGGAAGGTCTGGACGGCGGCGCGGGTGGCGTCCTCGGTGGCGGGCGTGACGGTCATCTGCTGCTCCTCGGTCGGCTTCCCTGCTGGTACGGCCGATACTTCCGCGGGCCGGCGCGGAGGTCGATTACGCCGGAGGTAATGCGGCGGGGGCGTTATGGTCTAAACCAGTCACTCGGTACGGTGGCGGTGAGAGACGCGAACGCGTGGATCAGGGGAGGGGAAGTGCCGTGGGGCATGGGGCCGTTGTGGGACTCATCCAATTTCCGGTGAAGTCGATGCTGGGGGAGGAGCGCGAGCGGCTCGTCCTCGACGAGCGGGGCGTGGCCGGTGACCGGCTGTGGGCCCTGCGGCACGAGGACGGGAAGCTGGGGAGCGGCAAGAACAGCCGCCGGTTCCGGCGGACGCCCGGGATGCTGGAGTACACCGCCGTCTACGAGGGGGACGAGGGCGGCGGCGACCCCGTCGTCACCACTCCGGACGGCGAGACTCTGCGGCCCGGCGATCCGCGGTTCGGCGAACTCTTCGGCGCGGGCGTCGAGTTGGCCCGCGAGGACGAGGTGAGCCATCAGGACGCGGGCGCCGTCTCCCTCGTCGGCACCGCCTCGCTGCGCGCGCTCGGCGAACTGCTCGGTGACTCCGACCCCGTCGACGTACGCAGGCTGCGCAAGAACATCGTGGTCGGCGCCGACGAGCCGTGGGTCGAGGAGGACTGGGTGGGCCGGGAGATCGCCTTCGACGGCGGCCTCCGCCTGCGCGTCGTGGAGCGCATCGAGCGCTGCGTGATGACCACCCAGGCCCAGCGCGGCCTCCCGGCCGACAACCGCATCCTCAAGACGCTCACCGCCTCGCGCGGCATGTGCATCGGTGTGTACGCGGACGTCGTGACGCCCGGCACGCTCGCACTCGGGGCGGAGGTGACCGTCCGGTGAGCGCTCACGGCAAGGGAGTTCGGGCCGCGCTGCTGCTCGCGCTCGCCGTCACCGCGACCGTCACCGGCTGCACCCTGGAGGAGCAGCCCGGCGGCTCCTCCGGCCCCGACGCCGAGGCGGGCCCCGCGCTCGCCGCGGTGGACACGCTCACCGTCAAGGGCCGCGCGCCCAGGACGGGTTACGACCGTGACCGCTTCGGCAGCCCCTGGGCCGACACGGACTCCAACGGCTGCGGGACCCGCGACGACATACTCAAGCGCGACCTCAAGGACGTGAAGTACCGCGACGGCGACTGCGAAGTGGCCTCCGGTGAGCTCTCGCCCGATCCGTACACCGGCAAAGACGTAACGTTCGTGCGCGGCCGCAGCCAGGTCGACATCGACCATCTCGTCGCCCTCTCCGACGCCTGGCAGAAGGGCGCGGGCAAATGGGAGCCGAGCAAGCGCATCGCCTTCGCCAACGACCCGCTCAACCTCCTGGCCGTCGACGCGGGCCCCAACCGCGGCAAGGGGGACGGCGACACGGCCACATGGCTGCCGCCGGACAAGGGCTACCGGTGCACCTACGTGGCACGGCAGGTGGCGGTCAAGAAGAAGTACGAGGTGTGGGTGACGGGCGCCGAGCGGGACGCGATGAAGCGGGTCCTGTCGGACTGCCCGCGCGAAAAGCTGCCGGAGGGCGAGGGGCCGACGGCCGCGCCCGGCCGGTTCCACGCGCGCTGAGCCGCTTCGTACGGCGGAAAACGACTTAACACGCGGGCCCGTGCCCGCTAGCGTCCGCGGCATGGACCTGAAGATCACGACGCTGGCCGAGCGGCCCGAACTCGCCGGGCCGCTCTGGGCGATGGACGACACCTGGCCGGAGTTCATCGGCAACGACCCCATCGCGTGGTCGATGATCGGGCGCATCGTCAAGGAATTCCCCGAGTACGTCCTGGTGGCCACCGACGAGCGGGGCACGGTCGCGGCCAAGGCGTTCAGCGTGCCGTTCGCGCTGCACGCCGACGGGCGCGGGGAACTGCCGGACGGCGGCTGGGACCAGGTCATGCTCTGGGCGTTCTCGGACCTGCGGCACGGCAGGAAGCCGGACACGGTGAGCGCGATCGAGATCACCGTGGCGCCGGAGTTCCTCGGGAAGGGGGTCTCCGGACGGATGCTCGCCGCGCTGCGCGAGAACGCACGCGCGCGTGGCTTCGCGGAGGTCGTCGCCCCGGTCCGCCCGAACGCCAAGCACCTCGAACCGGCCGCGCTGATCGACGCGTACGCGGTCCGCAAACGGGACGACGGGCTGCCCGCCGACCCGTGGCTGCGGGTGCACGTGCGGGCGGGCGGCACCATCGAGAAGGTGGCGCACGCGTCGATGACGGTGTCCGGTTCGCTCGCGCAGTGGCGGGCGTGGACCGGGCTGCCGTTCGACACCGCCGGTCCCGTGGAGGTGCCGGGCGCGCTGGTGCCGGTGCTCTGCGAGCCGGAGCGCGGGTACGCGGTGTACGTGGAGCCGAACGTATGGGTGCGGCACGTGCTGTGAGCCCGGCCGCACCCCGGTCGGCGCCGGACGGGAGGGTCAGCCCGCCAGCTTGTCGATGTCCATGACGTCGCCGGCGGGCGGCTGCGCGTCGACCGGCTTGTCGAACTCGCCGAACGCCAGGCTCTCCGGCGTCTTGGCGGTCTCGTTCACGACCTTCAGGAGGTACGGCTTGCCCTCCGTCGCGACGTAGAGGGTGTACCGGTCCTTGCCGTCGCTCTCGGTGAGCGTGAGGGCGGGCGTGCCGTCGACCGTGGTCGCCTTGCCCCTGCGGGCCGCGGAGTTGACGTCCTTGAACGCGGCGAGCAGCACGTCCAGGTCGCAGAACGAGGCGATCTCCTTCGCGTCGCCGTCGGTCGCGGAGGACTTCACCCACCGGCCCGCGAGCATGTCCACGGCGCCCTCGGTCTCGGCCGCGGGCCGGCCCTTGCCCTGGGCGCGCAGGAACTCCTCGTCGTACTTCATGTAGACCGTGCGCGCGGTCGTGATCAGGTCGAGCGAACCCTCCCCGCCCATCTCCATCGTGCCCGCGCACTGCCCCTTGGTGTCGAAGGCCATGTCCAGCTCGACGGTGCCGGTCTCGTCGGGGACACTGCCCTTCACCTTGAGGGACGAGGCGTCGGTCGTCGCCTTCACCGCCTTGTCGACGATGTCGGGCCCGGACATGCCGGGGAAGGGGCCGGTCTCCTTCTTGGCCTCCGTCACCTTCCCCTCGCTCTTCTTGGAGCCGCCTGTCTCGGTGCCACAGGCCGTGAGGCCGACGGTCGCGGCGGTGGCCAGGCATACAGCGGCAAGAGTGGTACGTCGCATGACGCGCATGAAGATCCCCCCACGGGAACTCGGAAGTGCTACCGATATCTCAGCAGAGCTTGTGAACCGAGTCAACACGAGTTCACAAGAATGGTTCGTTAACGCCCGTGAATGCGGGCGTGCGGCACGCGGTAGGTATGCTCGGCGCCACAGCGCCGCGCCGGGGCACGTGTGCGGCGGGGCCAGCGGGACCGAGGGGAGCCAGTCGGTGGGGGACAAGGCGGCGCGGGACAAGTCGGCGCGGGACGACGCGACAGAGGTGACCGCCGCCGGGATCGCGCGGCTCGCCGGTGTCGGCCGGGCGGCCGTCAGCAACTGGCGCCGCCGCCACCCCGACTTCCCCAAGCCCGTCGGAGGCACCGAGACCAGCCCCTCCTTCGCCCTCGCTCAGGTCGAGGACTGGCTGCGCGCCCAGGGCAAGCTGGGTGAGCTCGGCGAGGTCCCGCTGAAGGAACGCGTCTGGCAGCACCTCGCGGGTCACCCCGCGGGCCCCGTCACCGCACTCCTGCACGCGGGCTGCGCCCTGCTCCTCGTGCACGACCGCCATCCGGACTGGCTGAAGGTCAGCGCGGTGTCGGACGAGCGGATGGCGCGACTGCTCCCGGCGGCCCTCGAACAGGTCGTCACCCCGCGCTTCGGGAACCCCGGGGCCGCCGGAGCCGGCCCGCAGCGAGCGGCGGTACGCGTCCCGGACGCCGGACAGCTCCTGCCCTCCGTCCCGCTGCTGCGCGGCGCGGCCGAGCTCGCCTCCGAGCTGGGGGCCCGGCAGACGTACGAGTTCCTGATCGGCCGGTACATCGACGCCAACCCCCGCCAGTACACGCTCACTCCGGCCGGGCCCGCCGACCTGATGGCCGCGCTCGCGGGCCCCGCCCCGACCGTGCTCGACCCCGCGTGCGGAACAGGCGCCCTGCTGCGAGCCGTCGCCCCCCGCCCGGACCAGCGCCTCCACGGCCAGGACAGCGCCCCCGAACTCGCCGCCCTCACCGCGCTGCGCCTGGCCCTGCACTCCGACGCCACCGTGCGCGCCGCGGCCGCCGACACCCTGCGCGCGGACGCCTTCGGCGAGGAGCGGGCCGACGCCGTGCTCTGCCACCCGCCGTTCAACGAACGCAACTGGGGGCACGACGAACTCGCCTACGACCCCCGCTGGGAGTACGGCTTCCCGGCCCGTACGGAGTCCGAACTCGCCTGGGTCCAGCACGCGTTGGCCCGGCTCCGGGACGGCGGCACCGCCGTCCTGCTCATGCCGCCCGCCGCCGCGTCCCGCCGCTCCGGGCGCCGGGTGCGCGCCGACCTCCTGCGCCGCGGCGCCCTGCGTGCGGTGATCGCGCTGCCCGCGGGGGCCGCGCCCCCGTACAACATCCCCCTGCACGTCTGGGTCCTGAAGAGGCCGACGCCCGGCGCGAAGACCCCGCCGGAGCTGCTCCTGATCGAGACGGCGGGGCTCTGTGCCGCTGACGGCAGGGACCGACAGACGTGGCGTCGGGTGCAGGACGCCGTGGTGGACCTCTGGCGCGACTTCGACCGGAACGGCACCGTCGACGAGCGGCCCGGCCTCGCCCGCTGCGTGCCGGTGCTCGAACTCCTCGACGACGAGGTCGACCTGGCCCCGGCCCGCCGGCTGCCGCCACCGGCCGCGGGCGGCGGGGCCGAGGATCTTGCGGCCGTCCGCGAGCGGCTCGGGGAAGCCGTGCGGCGCACCGGAGACCTCATGCCGCCGCCCGCGAAGCCGGGCGACGCGGAACGCTGGCCGGTGACCACCGTGGGCGAACTGGCGCGCGCGGGGGCCCTGTTGCTGCGTACGGGGATGGGGGCGGGGGCGGGTTCCGGGGCTGCCGCGCCCGGTGTCACGCGCGTCCTCACCGAGCACGACGTGCTGGCCGGGACGGAACCATCCGGCACCCTCGACCCGTCGGCCGATCCGTCACAGGACAGTGCGGTGGTGACCCGCCCCGGCGACGTCGTCATTCCCGTCTCCGGCGGCGGCACCGCGGCCCGCGTCATCGACGAGAGCACCGCGGGCGCCGCGCTCGGCCGTGGGCTCACCCTCCTGCGCCCCGACCCGGCCGCCCTCGACCCGTGGTTCCTCGCCGGCTTCCTGCGCGGCACCGCCAACAACCGCCAGGCGAGCAGCTACGCCTCCACCGCGGCCAGGCTCGACGTCCGCAGGCTGCGGCTGCCGCGCCTGCCGCTGGAGGGGCAGCGCGGCTACGGCGAGCGGTTCCGCGCACTCGCCGCCTTCGAGGACGCCCTGCGTCTCGCGGGCAGGCTGGGCGAGCAGTTGGTGCGGGGACTGCACGACGGACTGACGGACGGCACGCTTCCGCCGGAATGAGCCGACCGGGTTCCGGGCGGGCGCGGGATCGGGCCGCGATCAGGACGTGACCAGTACGGCAACGGTTCGGTACAACCCCGGGCCGCTTCCACGTGTCGGCCTATACGCTCGAATCAGCATCAGTTCGTATTTCGACTTTCGGCCGTGCGTTCCCCCGCGGGAACGTACGGCCGCATCAGGCATCAGGAGCAGCCATGCACGGCCACGGCTATGCGCCGCAGCAACCGCCGCCGAACTCCGGCGGCACCCACGTGACGCTGCGTGTGCTGTTCGTGGTCCTCGCCGTCGTGACCTGCGGCCTGCTCGCCTGGGCGCCGATGCTGCGCCTCGCGATCGTGACCCGCAGGTCGTACGACTGGGTGCTCTTCGGTCTCGTGACCGCGCTCGACGTGACGGCCCTGGTGCTCGTCGGCGTCGACCCGGGCGACGAGGAGTTCCAGGGACCGGGCAACGCGGGCATGGTCATCCTCCTGACCACGCTCCTGGCGGCCGTCGCCTACTACCTGTTCGCGGACATCCGGCACTTCAGCCGCTACCGGCAGCAGTACCCGGGCTACGCGGGACCGCAGCCCGCCTACGGCTATCCGCAGCAGCAGGCACCCGCCCCCGTCCACCTCCAGCCCACCCAACTGCACCAGCCGCCGGTCCAGCAGACGCCGCCCCCGCCCACGCGCCCCGCACCGGCCCGCATCCACCAAGTACAGGTCGAGCTCGACGAGCTCAGTGACTACCTGCGCAAGCAGGAAGGCGGCAACTGAACGTGTCATCGGGGACGGGCGGCCGCGTAGTCGCCGGGCGCTACGAACTCTCCACGCTCATCGGCCAGGGCGGCATGGGCCAGGTCTGGACGGCGTACGACCAACGCCTCGACCGCCGTGTCGCGGTCAAGCTGCTTCGGCCCGACCGCGTCGCGGGCGCCGAGGCCGACGAGCTGCGCCGCCGCTTCGTGCGCGAGTGCCGTGTCACCGCACAGGTCGACCACCCGGGCCTCGTCACCGTCCACGACGCGGGCACGGAGGGCGAGGACCTCTACCTCGTCATGCAGTACGTGGACGGGGCGGACCTCGGCGACCACCTCGCCGAACACGACCCCTACCCGTGGCAGTGGGCCGTCGCCATCGCCGCGCAGGTGTGCGCCGTGCTCTCCGCGGTGCACGCCGTGCCGATCGTGCACCGCGACCTCAAGCCGCGGAACGTGATGGTCAAGCAGGACGGCACGATCAGCATCCTCGACCTGGGCATCGCCTCGGTCATGGACACCGACACCACCCGCCTCACGCACACCGGTTCGCCCATCGGCAGCCCCGCGTACATGGCCCCCGAGCAGGCGATGGGCGGCGCGGTCGGCCCGTACACCGACCTGTACGCCCTGGGTGTCCTGCTGCACGAACTCCTCAGCGGGGACGTGCCGTTCTCCGGTTCCACCGCGCTCGGCGTCCTGCACCGCCACCTCTACGAACCGCCGCTCCCGGTCCGCCGCCTGCGCGCCGAGGTTCCCGAGTCCCTGGAAGCCCTGGTGCTCCGGCTCCTCGCCAAGGACCCCCAGCACCGGCACGCCAGCGCCCAGGAGGTCTACGAGGAACTGGTCCCGCTGCTCCCCGCGCGCGGCGTACCGACCGGCGGCCCGCTCGACCCCACCCGCCCCTTCCTGCGCCCGCACGCACCGTGGCCCGACCGCGCGACGACACCGGCGCCCGCCCCCGCCATCCAGCCGGACCGGACCGACCACCGGCAGACCCCCGGCAGCCACACCGACGTGGTGCACGCCGTCGACGAGGTCAAGCGGCTCCTCGGCGAGGGGCGCATCACCCAGGCCGTGGACATCCTCGGCTCGATCCTGCCGGCGGCCGCCGCCAAGCACGGCGAGCACTCCCCGGTGGTCCGCTCCCTGCGCAAGCAGTACGCGGCGACGCTCATGGACGACGGGCAGTACCGCCGCGCCCTGCCCGAACTGCGCCGCCTCGCCGACGAGCGCGCCGCCGAGTCCGGCCAGGCCGACCCGCACTCCCTCCAGTTCCGCTACGAGGCCGCGCAGTGCCTGGAGCAACTGGGCGAACCGGCGGCGGCCCTCGCGGAGTACCGGGCGCTCCTCCCTTACTACGAGAACCGTTACGCCTCCGACGACCGCGACCGCCCCCTGGAGATCCGCCGCCGCATCGGCCACCTGCTCCTCGCCCTCGGCGACCGCGCGGCGGCCCACGACACGCTGGCCCGGCTGCTCATGGACGCCGAACGCATGCACGGCGTGGGCCACCCCTTCCCGGCGGAGATCCGGCGGACGTTGCAGTGGCTGGGACAAGTGCGGGGTTAGTGAGGGCCGAGGGTGCCCCAACTCTCGGAGAATCGTTGGTCGAATAGGTGGCCGAGAGACCGGCCACTCCCTAACATCGATCACCGCAAGACTTTGTGCACCGCCGCACAATCTCCGACCGGGAGGCTCACTTGCACCGCCGCCGTCGCACCGCGCTCACCCTCTCCGCCGCCGCGATCGCCGCGGCCCCCCTCCTGACCGCCTGCGGCGCCGAGGCCCATCCGGGCGCCGCGGCCGTCGTGGGCAACGACCGGATCACGGTCTCGCAGCTTGAGGGCCGGGTGAACGAGGTGCGCGCCGCGCAGCGCGCCGCGATCCCGGACGAGCAGCAGTACGAGCAGGCCATCGCCAAGTCCGGCGGCCTCACCCGCAGCACGCTGCACACGATGGTCCTCGACAAGGTGCTGCACCGCGCGGCCGTCGACGCCGGGGTGAACGTGTCACGCCGCGACATCCAGACGATGCGATCGGGCCTCGAACAGCAGGCGGGCGGCAAGAAGCAGCTCGAACAGGGCTGGCTCCAGCAGTACAGCGTCGCCCCGTCCCAGCTCGAGAACAGCCTCCGCACGGAGATCGAGGCCCAGAAGCTCGCCAGGAAACTGGGCGTGGACATGAACGCCCCGGAGGGCCAGGCGATCTTCTGGAAGGAGCTCTCCAAGGCCTCCAAGAAGCTGGACGTGAACCTGAACCCGCGCTACGGCACGTGGGACGTGGAGAAGAGCAAGCGCGCCGACAGCAAGACGCCGTGGGTGCGCGAGGTGTCCGAGGACGCCGCCGCGGCCCCCAAGCAGGCGTAAGGACGCCGGTCGGGGGCCGTCGGCGGCGTGGGTTACGTTCGACGGGTGAACGCAACCACGCCCCCGGCCGACGCCCCCGGCCGCGTCATCCTCCTCACCACCAGCCACCGCGTGGCCCCCGGCCTGCTCTCCTGGCCGGCGTGGCAGGCCCTGCACGGGGCCGACGAGGTCCTGTGCGCCGACGCCACGCACCCTCAACTGCCGTACCTGCGCGAGGCGGGCGTGCGCGTGGAGCAGTCCTCGCCGACGGCCCAGGAGCTGGTGGACGCCTGCGCCGGCGGCCGCACGGTCCTCGTCGTCGCCACGGCCGAGGGCGACAGCGCCCTGACGGACGGCCTCGCGAGGCTCGCGGGCTCGGGCCGCGTCGCGATGCCCGACCTGGAGCTGCTCCCGGCGTCGTACGACCTGCCGGGCGCGCGGCTCCTCGACCTCGTCCAGGTCATGGACCAGATCCGGGGCGAGTGCCCCTGGTCCTCCCAGCAGACGCACAAGGGCCTGGCGAAGTACGCGATCGAGGAGGCGTACGAACTGGTCGAGGCGATCGAGGAGGGCGACAGGGACGAGCTGCGGGAAGAGCTGGGCGACGTCCTGCTCCAGGTGGTCTTCCACGCCCGTATCGCGGAGGAGGACGCCGAGTCCCCCTTCTCCGTGGACGACGTGGCGGGCACGATCGTCGAGAAGCTGATCCACCGCCACCCGCACGTCTTCGGCGACGACTCGGCGGACACCCCCGAGGACGTCAAGGCGCACTGGCTCCGCACGAAGGCCGAGGAGAAGCAGCGCTCGTCGGTGACGGAGGGCATCCCGTTGGGCCAGCCGGGCCTGGCCCTCACGACCAAGCTGGCCTCCCGGGCACGGACGGCGGGCTTGGAGGTGCAGGTCCCCTCCGGAGAGGGCGTGGGCTATGACCTCCTGGCCCTTGCCCTGCGCGCGGAGGCGGAGGGAGTAGACCCGGAGGCGGCCCTGCGGGCGGCGGCACGGGCTTACCGGGATGCGGTGCTGGCGGCGGAGGGTGCGGCACAGGGGAGTTCCAGCCCGTCCGGCGAGTGATGTAGAGGCCGCCCACCGAGCGAGGCAGGGGACTGATCAGCCCGTCCGGCGCTTGAGGACGAACTCGGCGGAGCCGGTGATGACGGCGCCGGATAACGTCGTCCCATGCAAGACCAGCCGCCAGCTCCCGCCGGGGACGCCCCCGCCGCCTGCCCCGCAGGGGCCCACGTGTCCGAGGCCCAAGGGCCAGCCGAGGCCCAGGGGCCAGAGCTCTTCACCTGGGAGTTCGCCACCGACCCCTACCCCGCCTACGCCTGGCTCCGCGAGCACGCGCCCGTGCACAAGACGCGGTTGCCCAGTGGGGTGGACGCGTGGCTGGTCACCCGGTACGCCGACGCCAAGCAGGCCCTCGCCGACCAGCGGCTCAGCAAGAACCCGGCCCATCACGGCGAGCCCGCGCACGCGAAGGGCAAGACCGGCATCCCCGGCGAGCGCAGCGCCAACCTCATGACGCATCTGCTCAACATCGACCCGCCGGACCACACCCGCCTGCGCCGCCTCGTCTCCAAGGCCTTCACTCCCCGCCGCGTCGCCGAGTTCGCGCCCCGCGTCCAGGAGCTGACCGACCACCTCATCGACCAGTTCGCGGAGAAGGGGGAGGCCGACCTCATCCACGACTTCGCCTTCCCGCTCCCCATCTACGCGATCTGCGACCTGCTCGGGGTGCCGCGCGAGGACCAGGACGACTTCCGGGACTGGGCGGGCATGATGATCCGGCACGGGGGAGGGCCGAGGGGCGGGGTCGCCCGGTCCGTCAAGAAGATGCGGGGCTACCTCGCCGAGCTGATCCACCGCAAGCGCCTCGAACCCGGCGACGACCTCATCTCCGGGCTCATCCGCGCCTCCGACCACGGCGAGCACCTCACGGAGAACGAGGCCGCCGCGATGGCCTTCATCCTTCTCTTCGCCGGCTTCGAGACCACCGTCAATCTCATCGGCAACGGCACATACGCCCTCCTCACCCACCCCGAGCAGCGCGAGCGGCTCCAGGAAGCGCTCGGGAACGGCGACGCCGGCCTTCTGGAGACAGGACTCGAAGAACTCCTCCGCTTCGACGGTCCCGTCGAACTCGCCACCTGGCGGTACGCCACCGAGCCGCTGACCATCGGAGGGGAGGACATCGCCGCCGGCGAACCCGTTCTCGTGGTCCTCGCCGCCGCCGATCGCGACCCCGCCCGATTCGACCGGCCGGACACGCTCGACCTCTCCCGCCGCGACAACCAACACCTCGGCTACGGCCATGGCATTCATTACTGTCTCGGCGCACCGCTGGCCAGGCTCGAAGGACAGGCCGCCCTCGCGACCCTCCTGCGCCGCCTCCCTGACCTGCGCCTTGCGGCGGAACCTGGTGATTTGAGATGGCGCGGCGGACTCATCATGCGTGGACTGCGCACGCTTCCCGTGGAGTTCACACCCGCACAGCGGAGCAAATAATCGGCGAATGAAGAGCCTCCGAAACGACGTTTAGCTGACGGTTCGTCAAGACTGTGACTTTCACGTGATCTCCGCTGCATCGACTTGTGACAAGCGTTCGACTGCCGCTACGTTCACCGACGACTCGGCATCCCGTGCCGCAGTCGTCGCTCCAGTCACGCGAAAGGCAACCGCATGCTCTCCGGCAATGGTCGTCACCGACGCCCCCGCCAGGCCCCGGCCCTGATCGTCGCGGCAGGAGTGGCGGGATCGGCCATCGCGATCCCGCTGCTCGGCGCCACCAGCGCGAGCGCGGCGGACACCGCCACATGGGACAAGCTCGCGGAGTGCGAGAGCGGCGGCTCCTGGAGCGCGGACGCGGGCAACGGTTACTACGGCGGGCTCCAGCTCTCGCAGCAGACCTGGGAGGAGTACGGCGGCCTCGACTTCGCGCCGAGCGCCGACCAGGCGAGCCGGTCCCAGCAGATCTCCGTGGCCGAGAAGGTCCTCGACGACCAGGGCCCCGACGCCTGGCCGAGCTGCGCGCCGATCGCCGGTCTCACCGAGGGCGGCGCCGCCGCCGACGTCGACCCGGGCGCCCCGATCACGACCATTCCCTCTGACGAGCCGTCGGAGTCGACCGGGTCCGGCGAGTCGTCGAAGCCGGGTGGGGCGTCGGATGAGCCCGACGCGTCGCCGAGCGAGTCGGCCGACCCCTCGGACAGCGCCGAGCCGTCCGGGAAGCCCGCCGCCGACGACGCGTCACGAGACAAGAATCACGACGAGTCGGGCAAGTCGGGTGAGTCAGATTCGGGCGAGTCGGAGGAGCCCGGCGACGCGACCAAGTCCGGCGACCCGGACAAGTCCGGGCGTGACGAGGCCACTTCGCCCGCCCCCTCGCCCTCCACCGGCGACGGCGAAGGCCGCCACCGCGGCGGCAGCGCCGACGACGAGGCGTCCGAAGGCTCCGCCCGCGAGGGTTCGGGCCGGCACGCCTCACGCGGCGACGAGCGCGAGCACGACGCCACCGACGGGACGTACACGGTCCGTTCCGGGGACAGCCTCTCGGTCATCGCCGACGACCTGGAGGTGGAGGGCGGGTGGACCGAGCTGTACGCCGAGAACGAGAAGTCGGTCGGCTCCGACCCCGACCTCATCCTTCCCGGTCAGAGCCTCGATTTGGGCGAAAAGTAGGGGTAGTTGGCGAGTCGCTTTGCGCTTGATGTCCCAATTGGCGCAAGTGAGACATGGGTCTCAGAAGCCCTGATCGTCTTTGAAATTCGGGCGATCGCATGTCTACGGTCGTGACCGCTCGCCACAGCGGGCCCCGCCGGTCGGTACGCCGAGTCCTGCCAACGGCCGTTCGGGAACAGTCGTCGCGTAAGCGCCGTAGGCAGGAGCGGGGGACCCAAGGTTTGCGCCGGGCCCGGCCGTTGAACGGCCTCGCGAGAGCGAGGCGGGAGACGGACGGGAACGGCTAGGGGTTAAGTCGCACTCAGGAAGTGCGGCCGGGCAACTTCATCGGCCCGAACCCGACAGCTCACCTCGCAGGCGTCGGTGAGGGGATCACTCATGCTGTTTTCCAGCAAGGGCAAGCACCGCCGCCCGTCCAAGGCCACCCGTGTCGCCACGCTCGCCGGCGTCACCGGTGTCGCGGTCGCAGCCCCGCTGATGGCGGCCGGCCAGGCCTCCGCCGCCACGAACTCCGAGTGGGACGCCGTCGCCCAGTGCGAGTCGGGCGGCAACTGGTCGATCAATACCGGCAACGGCTACACGGGCGGCCTGCAGTTCTCGTCGTCCACCTGGGCCGCGTACGGCGGCACCAAGTACGCGCCCACCGCCGACAAGGCCTCCAAGGCCCAGCAGATCGAGATCGGCGAGAAGGTCCTCGCGGGTCAGGGCAAGGGTGCCTGGCCGAGCTGCGGCGTCGGCCTCTCGGGCGCCTCCAACGAGGGTGGCGGTGCGCAGGAGAGCGCCCCGCAGCAGACCCAGGAGCAGCCCAAGAGCCAGCCCACGCCGCAGACCGAGCAGCCGCAGCAGGCCGCTCCGAAGGCCGAGGCCGCCCCGAAGGCCGAGTCCAAGAAGACCGTCGAGACCCCGACCGGCGAGACGGTCAAGAAGGGCGACGGCGAGTACAAGGTCAAGAAGGGTGACACCCTCTCCAAGATCGCCAAGGCCGAGGACGTCAAGGGCGGCTGGCACAAGGTGTACAAGCTCAACGGCGACATCATCGAGAACGCCGACATGATCTTCCCGGGCCAGCAGCTCCACCTCAGCTAAGCGGTAGCTGCCGCCCCCCCACCCCGCCCCGGTGCGCGTATCCCCCGTACGCACCGGGGCGGGGGTATGTTTGTTCCGTTCGGAAACTTTTTGCTCTCGGTTTGTCCACAGGACGGTCGCTCGGCTGGCTCTTGTCCGGGAGCCGGTTAGGCTCGTGTCCGCGAGGCAGGCGTCTCGCGTACCCGCGTCACATCCCAGAAGGAGATGCTCGTGCCGTCCATCGACGTCGTCGTAGCCCGGGAAATCCTGGACTCCCGAGGCAACCCCACGGTCGAGGTCGAGGTCGGCCTCGACGACGGCAGCACGGGTCGTGCCGCCGTTCCGTCCGGTGCGTCCACCGGTGCTTTCGAGGCCATCGAACTCCGTGACGGTGACCCCAACCGTTACATGGGCAAGGGCGTGGAGAAGGCCGTCCTCGCCGTCATCGAGCAGATCGGCCCGGAGCTCGTCGGGTACGACGCGACCGAGCAGCGCCTGATCGACCAGGCGATGTTCGACCTCGACGCCACCGACAACAAGGGCTCGCTCGGCGCCAACGCCATCCTCGGCGTCTCGCTCGCCGTCGCGCACGCCGCGTCGGAGGCCTCCGACCTCCCGCTCTTCCGCTACCTCGGCGGCCCGAACGCGCACCTGCTGCCCGTTCCGATGATGAACATCCTGAACGGCGGGTCGCACGCCGACTCGAACGTCGACATCCAGGAGTTCATGATCGCGCCGATCGGCGCCGAGTCGTTCTCCGAGGCCCTGCGCTGGGGCACCGAGGTCTACCACACGCTGAAGAAGGTCCTGAAGGACAAGGGCCTCTCCACCGGCCTGGGCGACGAGGGCGGCTTCGCCCCGAACCTGGACTCCAACCGCGCCGCGCTCGACCTCATCCTCGAGGCCATCAAGCAGGCCGGTTACGTCCCCGGCGAGCAGATCGCGCTCGCGCTCGACGTCGCCGCGTCCGAGTTCTACAAGGACGGCTCGTACGACTTCGAGGGCAAGTCCCGCTCGGCCGCCGAGATGACCGAGTACTACGAGGAGCTCGTCGCCTCGTACCCCCTCGTCTCCATCGAGGACCCGCTGTTCGAGGACGACTGGGCCGGCTGGAACGTCATCACCGAGAAGCTCGGCGACAAGGTCCAGCTCGTGGGCGACGACCTGTTCGTCACCAACCCCGAGCGCCTCGCCCGTGGCATCGAGGAGAAGTCGGCCAACGCGCTCCTGGTGAAGGTCAACCAGATCGGCTCGCTGACCGAGACCCTCGACGCCGTCGAGATGGCGCAGCGCAGCGGCTTCAAGTGCATGATGTCGCACCGCTCCGGCGAGACCGAGGACGTCACCATCGCCGACCTCGCCGTCGCCACCAACTGCGGCCAGATCAAGACCGGCGCCCCGGCCCGCTCCGAGCGCGTCGCCAAGTACAACCAGCTCCTGCGCATCGAGGAGATCCTGGACGACGCCGCGGTGTACGCGGGCCGTTCGGCGTTCCCGCGCTTCAAGGGCTGAGGCTGAACAGCTCAGGTGCTCGGCTCCGCTGAGTAGATACGTACGTCCCCGTACTCGGTCCCGTACCGTGTGCGGGGACGTTCGTACGTATCGGGGAGGCGGCACACATGGCCGTGAAGGACCGCGACCGGTTCTCCACCGCGACCAGGCTGCGGCTGCTCGGCGAGCAGACCGCGGAGCGTGTCTACCGCTCCCAGACCAAGCGCCAGGCGCGCCGCTCCCGGCTCACGGGACGCGCCGCGCTCCTCGCGCTCGTGCTGTGTTCGCTGGTCGTCGCGCTCGCCTACCCGATAAGGCAGTACGTCTCCCAGCGCGCGGAGATCGCCGACCAGCGCAAGGAGCAGGCCGAGCGCCGCGAGCACGTCGAGCGGCTGAAGGACGAGAAGGCCCGCTGGCGTGACGACGCGTACGCGGAGCAGCGCATCCGGGACCGGCTGCACTATGTGATGCCGGGCGAGACCGGCTACACGGTGATCGATCCCGAGGCGGCGAAGAAGCAGCGCACCGACCAGGGGGCCGCCGCCAGGCCCTGGTACTCGAACGTCTGGGACGGCGTCGACAAGGCGGACCGCCCGAGCGACGACGGCTGAGCCCACAAGACTTCTGACGACTGAGCCCCACAGAACTTCTACGGAACCGATCGAAAGACAGGCATGGAAACGCCCCCGCCGACCACCCCGCGCACCGAGCCCACCGACGCCGACGTCGAGGCATTCAAGCAGCAGCTCGGCCGCCCGCCGCGCGGCCTGCGGGCCATCGCCCACCGTTGCCCCTGCGGGCAGCCGGACGTCGTCGAGACGGCGCCGCGCCTTCCCGACGGAACGCCGTTCCCGACGACGTACTACCTGACGTGCCCGCGGGCCGCGTCCGCGATCGGCACCCTCGAGGCCAACGGCGTCATGAAGGAGATGTCGGAGCGGCTGAAGACGGACCCCGAGCTCGCTGCCGCCTACCGCAAGGCGCACGAGGACTACATCGCGCGCCGTGACGCCATCGAGGTCCTGGAGGGCTTCCCGAGCGCGGGCGGCATGCCGGACCGCGTGAAGTGCCTGCACGTCCTGGTCGGCCACTCCCTGGCCGCGGGACCCGGCGTGAACCCCCTGGGCGACGAGGCGATCGCGATGCTCCCGGAGTGGTGGGCCAAGGGACCGTGTGTCACGCCGTGCGCTGAAGAGGAGCCCGCGAAGTGACCCGCGTGGCGGCCATCGACTGCGGCACGAACTCCATCCGTCTCCTGGTGGCGGACGCCGACCCGCTGACCGGCGAACTCGTCGACCTGGACCGCAGGATGACGATCGTCCGCCTCGGCCAGGGCGTGGACAAGACGGGCCGCCTGGCCCCGGAGGCCCTGGAGCGGACCTTCGCCGCGTGCCGTGAGTACGCCGAGGTCATCAAGGCCCACGGCGCCGAACGCGTCCGCTTCGTGGCGACCTCGGCCTCCCGCGACGCCGAGAACCGCGACGACTTCGTCCGCGGGGTCCTGGACATCCTCGGTGTCGAGCCGGAGGTCATCAGCGGTGACCAGGAGGCCGAGTTCTCCTTCACGGGGGCGACGAAGGAGCTGACGGGCAGCGACCACCTCGCCAAGCCCTATCTCGTCGTCGACATCGGCGGCGGCTCCACGGAGTTCGTCGTCGGCGACGACACCGTCCGCGCCGCCCGCTCCGTCGACATCGGCTGCGTACGTCTCACGGAGCGGCACATCCGCAGTGACCCGCCCGCGCCCGCCGAACTGGCCGCCGTCCGCGCCGACATCACGGCCGCGCTGGACCTGGCCGAGGAGACGGTGCCGATCCGCGAAGCCCGCACGCTCGTCGGCCTCGCGGGCTCGGTCACCACGGTGTCCGCCATCGCGCTCGGCCTCGACGCGTACGACTCCGCGGCGATCCACCACTCCCGGGTCTCCTACGAGCAGGTGAGCGAGATCGTCGGCCGTCTGGCCGGGGCCACGCACGACGAGCGGGCCGCGATCCCGGTGATGCACCCGGGGCGCGTGGACGTGATCGTGTCGGGCGCCCTCGTCCTTCTCTCGATCATGGAAAGGACCGGCGCCGGGGAGGTCGTCGTCAGTGAGCACGACATCCTCGACGGCATCGGCTGGTCGATCGCCTGAGCGCCTCATGTAGCGTCTGAGCGGCTGTTCGGGGGCCCAGAAGGGCCCCCGACGACATGCCGTCGGGAAAGTTCGTGAAGTTCTTCACAAGGAAATCGGCTCGGTTGGTCGATGTTCAGGGGTCCGAGACCCCTAAAAGTGACCCGAGAGGGCCCCGCGACCCACGACAGTGAAGGTTCGGGAGTGCGTCCTCAGGGTGGGTCCGGGGAGTGGTCCACTGCGTCCGAGGGGCCAGAGCGGCAGCTCACAAGGGGTGCACAACGTCCCGGGTCATCCCGTGGTTCCCCTGGGGCTCTATGGCCTGCGTCACGTGGGCGGCGAACTATAGCAGAGGGTCCACCCATGCTTGTGAAGGGGCGCACGAGCGACCCCCGCCGGGCAGGTGGATACTCGATGGCATGAGCACCACGGAGCGTCCCAGGATCCTCGTAGTAGGCGGTGGGTACGTAGGCCTGTACGCAGCTCGGCGCATTCTCAAGAAGATGCGCTACGGAGAGGCGACCGTCACGGTCGTCGACCCCCGGTCGTACATGACCTACCAGCCCTTCCTCCCCGAAGCCGCCGCCGGCAGCATTTCGCCTCGGCACGTCGTCGTCCCGCTGCGACGCGTGCTGCCCAAGGCGGAAGTTCTGACCGGCCGGGTCACCACCATCGATCAGGACCGCAAGGTCGCGACGATCGCCCCCCTCGTGGGCGAGGCGTACGAGCTGCCTTTCGACTACCTGGTCATCGCGATGGGCGCGGTCTCCCGCACCTTCCCGATCCCCGGCCTCGCCGAGCAGGGCATCGGCATGAAGGGCATCGAGGAGGCCATCGGCCTGCGCAACCACGTCCTCGAGCAGCTGGACAAGGCTGACTCCACGACGGACGAGGACGTCCGCCGCAAGGCCCTGACCTTCGTCTTCGTCGGCGGTGGCTTCGCGGGTGCGGAGACCATCGGTGAGGTCGAGGACATGGCCCGCGACGCGGCCAAGTACTACAACAACGTGAAGCGCGAGGACATGCGCTTCGTGCTCGTCGACGTCGCGGACAAGATCCTCCCCGAGGTCGGCCCGAAGCTCGGCCAGTACGGCAAGGAGCACCTCGAGGGCCGCGGTGTCGAGGTCTACCTCAAGACCGGCATGGACTCCTGCGTGGACGGCCACGTGGTCCTGAACAACGGCCTCGAGGTCGACTCCAGCACCATCGTGTGGACCGCCGGCGTCAAGCCGAACCCGGCGCTCGCCCGCTTCGGTCTGCCGCTCGGCCCCCGTGGCCACGTCGACACCCAGACGACCCTCCAGGTCCAGGGCACCGACTACATCTGGGCCGCGGGCGACAACGCCCAGGTGCCGGACCTCGTCGGCCGGAAGGCCGGCAACGAGAACGCCTGGTGCCCGCCGAACGCCCAGCACGCGCTGCGTCAGGCCAAGGTCCTCGGCGACAACGTGATCTCCGGCATGCGGGGCTTCCCGCAGAAGGAGTACAGCCACGCCAACAAGGGTGCGGTCGCCGGTCTCGGCCTGCACAAGGGCGTCGCGATGATCGTCATGGGCAAGATGAAGATCAAGCTCAAGGGTCGTCTCGCCTGGTACATGCACCGCGCGTACCACGGCATGGCGATGCCGACGTTCAACCGCAAGATCCGCGTCTTCGCGGACTGGACGCTCGCGGTCTTCCTCAAGCGTGAGGTCGTCTCGCTGGGCGCCATGGAGACGCCGCGCGAGGAGTTCTACGAGGCCGCCAAGCCCGCGCCGAAGCCCGCCGCGGCCAAGGCGGAGGCCCCGGCCGTCAAGGCCGAGGAGAAGGCCAAGGCCTCCTGACCTCCGGTCACTGATCCACCCCGAAGGGGCCGTCCGCCATCCGTGGTGCGGGCGGCCCCTTCGGGCTTTCCCGGCCCGTATACATGGTGCTTACACTTATTTTGCCGATCCGTGACGCGGCAACGGGACTGCGCGAGCGCCCTGTTGGTGTTTACGTGGTGTTGAGCTGTCCGGGATCCCCGTCACGGAGGTGTGCACCATGCCACACGCCGCACTGCGGCTCGAGAGTCTCGCCGAACAACTGCTGGGAGCCCCGCTCCCCGTCCGGATTCGCGCCTGGGACGGTTCGGAAGCAGGCCCGCCGGGTGCCCCCATCCTCGTCGTACGCAGCCGCCGCGCCCTGCGCCGCCTGATGTGGAAGCCGGGCGAGCTGGGCCTGGCCCGTGCCTGGGTGGCCGGGGATCTGGACGTCGAGGGCGATCTGTACGCGGCACTCGAACGGCTTGCCGGGTTCATCTGGGAGCGCGACGAGGACGCCAAGAGCCTCAGGGAGTCCCTGCGCGACCCGGGCTTCCGCGCCGCCGCCCGCAGCCTGATCGGTCTCGCCGCGCCCTTCCTGCCGCCCGCCCCGCCGCCGGAGGAGATGCGTGGGCGCGGCCGTCTCCACCTGCACACCAAGCGCAGCGACCGGCAGGCCATCAGCCACCACTACGACGTGGGCAACGACTTCTACGAGCTGGTGCTCGGCCCCTCGATGGTCTACTCGTGCGCCTACTGGGAGTCGCCCGACGGCACCCTGGAGGACGCCCAGCGCGACAAGCTCGAACTGATCTCCCGCAAGCTCGCCCTGAAGCCCGGCATGCGCCTGCTCGACGTCGGCTGCGGCTGGGGCTCCATGGCGATCCACGCGGCCCGCGAGCACGGCGTCACCGTCGTCGGCGTCACGCTCTCCCAGGAGCAGGCCGCGTACGCCAGGAAGCGCATCGCGGAGGAGGGCCTGACCGACCGGGTCGAGATCCGCGTCCAGGACTACCGCGACGTCCGCGACGGGCCGTACGACGCCATCTCCTCCATCGGCATGGCCGAACATGTCGGCGCCGAGAGGTACTTGGAGTACGCACAGGACCTGTACGCCCTCCTGAAGCCCGGCGGCAGGCTCCTCAACCACCAGATCGCGCGCCGCCCGCAGGACGACGAGTCGACGTACGAGGTCGACGACTTCATCGACGCCTATGTCTTCCCCGGCGGCGAGCTTGCCCCCGTGGGGTCCACCGTCGCGCAGCTGGAGCGCGCCGGGTTCGAGGTGCGTGACGTGGAGGCGATCCGCGAGCACTACGCCCTCACCCTGCGCCGCTGGGTCGCCAACCTGGAGGCCCGCTGGAAGGAGGGCCAGCGGCTCACCTCGCCGGGCCGCGCCCGCATCTGGCGCCTCTACATGGCGGCCTCCGCGCTCTCCTTCGAGCGCAACCGCATCGGCGTCAACCAGGTCCTCGCGGTGAAGACCCCGGAGGCGGGCACCTCCGGGATGCCGCTGCGGGCCCGCGCCTGGCAGTAGGACGTACGCGAGCGGGCCCCGGACGGCAGGTGCGTCCGGGGCCCGCTTCTGTCACCTGCTTCCGCGCGCTACTCGCTCTTGATCGCCATGAGCGGGTTCAGCTTGGCCGCGCTGCGGGCCGGCCACACCGCCGCGAGGACGCCGACCAGCGCCGCGATCGCGAGGAAGACCGCGATACGCCCGACCGGGATCTCCATCGTGTACGTCTTCAGCGAGCCGACGATGCTGTTGCCCGCGGCCCAGCCCATGAAGATCCCGAGGCCGATGCCGAGCACCGCGCCGAACAGGGAGATGATGACCGCCTCCAGGCGCACCATCTGCTTGACCTTCGCGCGGTCGAGGCCGATGGCCCGCAGCATGCCGATCTCGTGCTTCCGCTCGAAGACCGACATGGCCAGGGTGTTGATGACACCGAGCACCGCGATCAGGATGGCCATCGCCAGGAGGCCGTAGAGCATGTTCAGCATCATGTTGATCGCGCCACCGATCTCGTTGCTGATGGCGTTCTTGTCCTGGATCTTGATGGCCGGGTTGTCGCCGAGGGCCTTGACGATGGCGTCCTCGGACGCGTCGGAGACGCCGTCCTTCATCTTCACCAGGACCTGCTGGTCGGTGATCTTGGACAGGTGCGGGTCGACCACGGCGAGCGGCGTGAACAGGCCCTGGAGCATCTCGTTCTGCTGGTAGACGCCCGCGATCCGCAGCTTGACCGTCTTGTCGTCGTCGAACTTCACCGGGATCGTGTCGCCGGTCTTCAGGCCCTTCTTGTCCGCGGTCTCCTTGTCCAGGAGCGTGGACCTTCCGCTCAGATCGGCGAGGGAGCCGCTGGTGAAGTCCAGGCTGGCCAGCTTGCCGAAGTCCTTCTCGTCGATGCCGTAGACCGAGGAGTACGAGCCCTCCACGTCGCCGTAGGCCTCACGCAGCGGGCTGCTCGCCTCGACGGCGGGGAGCTTGTCCAGCTTCTCGCGGACCTCGGGGGTCAGCGGCTGGTAGTTCGCCATGGAGACGGTGTAGTCGGCCTTCAGGGAGTCCGCGGCCATCTTGTTGATGGCGGTGCTCATCGAGGTCGCGACCACCGTCATCGCCGTGATGAGGGTCAGGCCGATCATCAGGGCCGCGGCGGTGGAGGCCGTGCGGCGCGGGTTGCGCACCGCGTTGAGCCGGGACAGCTTGCCCGGAACGCCGAACGGCTTCAGGAGCGGGGCCGAGGCGGCGATGAACGGGCGCGACAGGAGCGGGGTGAGGACGATGACGCCGACGAGGATCGTCCCGGCGCCGCCCGCCATCACGTAGTTGTCGTCCATGAGGAGCATGACCACGCCGAGGGCGACGATGAGCGAGCCGATGGTGTTGCGCACGACGAGACCGCGCGTGGTCGGCGTCGCGTGGACGCTGTTCATCGCGGCGACCGGCGGGATCTTCGCGGCGCGGCGGCCCGGCAGCCAGGCGGCCAGCATGGTGACGACCACACCGATGATCAGGGCGACGACGATCGTGGTCGGGGCGATGATGATCGGCCCGTCGGGCAGCGAGGCGCCCGCGGAGTTCATCAGGGACTCCAGGCCGAGGGCCACGCCGATGCCGAGCGCGAAGCCGGTCACGGCGGCCACCAGGCCCACGATGAACGCCTCGATGAGCACGGAGCGCGTCACCTGACGGCGCGAGGCGCCGACGGCGCGCATCAGCGCGAGCTCCTTGGTGCGCTGGGCGACCAGCATGGTGAAGGTGTTGGCGATGATGAAGATGCCGACGAAGAGCGCGATGCCCGCGAAGATGAGCAGCACCTGGCTCATCGAGCTGGTCTGCTGCTCGATCATGTCGTCCTGGTCGGACTTGAGCTCGGCACCGGTCAGGGCCTTGGAGTCCTTCGGAAGGATCTTGTCGACCGAGCTCTTGAGCGCCGTCTCGGAGGTGCCCGCCGCGGCCTTCACGTCGATCTCGTCGTACTCGGTCTTGCCGAGGACCTTCAGCGCGGTGTCGTTGTCGAACACCACCAGGCTGCCGCCCGCGAGGACGCTGCCGTCCTCGGTGTCGAAGACGCCGCTGATCTTCGCCGTGTGCACGGGTCCGTCGGTGGAGTAGCGGACCGTGTCGCCGACCTTGTATCCGGTGCGCCCGGCGGTGCGGGAGTCGAGGGCGATGTCACCGGCGGACTTCGGGGCGGCGCCCTCGGTGAAGTCGTAGCGCGGGTCCTTGCCGTCCTTGCCCGGGAAGTAGTTGGCGCCCGAGGTGCCCCACTCGCCGCCCACCAGTTTGCCGTCCTTGTCGGCGAGCGCGGTGAAGCCGGTGACGCCGGCGATCGCGGAGTCGGCTCCGGGCAGGCCGTCCGCCTTCTCGAGCAGGGCGTCGGTCAGGCGCGGCTTCTGCTTGGTCTCGTCCGCCTCGCCGCCCCACGGCTGGATGGCGACGGAGACGTGGTCGAAGCTCTTGGCGGATTTGTTCTTGTAGGCGTTGCCGAAGGTGTCGGTGAAGACGAGCGTGCCGGAGACGAAGGCGACGCCGAGCATGACGGCGAGCACCGTCATCAACAGCCTCGCCTTGTGCGCGAGCACGTTGCGCAGGGCGGTACGGAACATGGGTGTGAGTCCTGGTGGGGGAGAAGGCGGACGAGAAGCGGAGAGGCGGGTCGGCGGCTAGCTCGTTCGCCCCTTGGCGTCGAAGTCCTTCATCCGGTCGAGGACACCGTCGGCACTCGGCGAGAGCATCTCGTCGACGATCCGGCCGTCGGCGAGGAAGATCACGCGGTCCGCGTACGCCGCGGCCACCGGGTCGTGGGTGACCATGACGACGGTCTGGCCCAGTTCGCGCACGGAGTTGCGCAGGAAGCCGAGGACCTCGGCGCCGGAGCGCGAGTCCAGGTTTCCGGTCGGCTCGTCGCCGAAGATGATGTCGGGCTGCGAGGCGAGCGCGCGGGCCACGGCGACGCGCTGCTGCTGGCCGCCGGAGAGCTCGGTGGGCCGGTGGGAGAGGCGCCCGGCCAGGCCGACCATCGAGATGACCTGCTCGAGCCACTGCTTGTCGGGCTTGCGGCCCGCGATGTCCATCGGCAGCGTGATGTTCTCCAGGGCCGTCAGCGTCGGCAGCAGGTTGAAGGCCTGGAAGATGAAGCCGATCTTGTCCCGGCGGAGCTTGGTGAGCTGCTTGTCCTTGAGGGTGGAGAGCTCGGTCTCACCGATCCGCACGGAGCCGCCGCTGAAGCTGTCGAGCCCCGCGACACAGTGCATCAGGGTCGACTTGCCGGAGCCCGAGGGGCCCATGATCGCGGTGAACTCACCCTGCCCGAAGTCGACGGAGACATGGTCCAGGGCGACCACCTGGGTCTCGCCCTGTCCGTACACCTTGGAGAGGTCCGTGGCGCGTGCGGCCACCGCGGTGCTGCGGGCGGCGAAGGGGGTGGTGGTCACGGGGTGGTGCTCCTGTCGGGACGACGAGTGGGGACGTACTCCATCGTGCTGGCAGATCCGCGCCATGTAGTCAGCCGCTGTTCCGGTTCCGAGGGCCCTCTGCAGTCGGACTCCGGGAGCCCGTGTCATACCTGGGGATGACCCCGGCCCCTGACACAGGTAGCACTCACCGGTGACCCGCACGCGCCGCGTAGGCGGCTAAATTCCGTCATTCCGTCACGGAGGCCGCAGAGCGGTGGAAGGGCCTGCGGCATGTACCGATGGGCCGTACCGGTGGCTGATGCACCCTCAGACGTCAATAAAATAAGACAACATCGGGCTGTTGTTCCGCTGTTCGGGGGACGCCTCCCGATAGGGTCGAATCACTTGATGCGGAGCCCATGGCCTGCCCGGATGGTGGAATGCAGACACGGCGAGCTTAAACCTCGCTGCCCCTAGCGGGCGTGCCGGTTCAAGTCCGGCTCCGGGCACCTTCGCCACTTCTCGGCGGGTACGTGCGCCAAGGCATCAGCCCGCCGTTGAAGCGTGCCGCCGTGTGCAGGTCCGCCTCCATCGCCGCCGCCGTCTCGCGCAGTGCGGGGAGCAGCGCCCGGACGGTCTCCTCCAGCGGCGCGGTCCCCGCGTGCTGCGCCACGTTCAGGGCGGCGATCACGTCACCCTCCGCGTTCTTGATCGGTACGGCGACCGAGCGCAGGCCCTCCTCCAGTTCCTCGTCCGCGGTGGCGCGGCCGTCGGCCGCGGCGCGGTCGAGGACGGCGTGCAGGGCCGCCGGGTCGGTGACCGTGCGGTGGGTGAGGGGCCGGGGCGGGTCGGCCTTCAGGAGGCGTGCGCGCTCCTGCGGGGGCAGCCCGGCGAGCAGCACCCGGCCCATGGCCGTGGGGTAGGCGGGGAAGCGCGTGCCGAGCGTGATGGAGACGCTCATGACGCGGACCGTCGCCGCGCGTGCCACGTACAGGATGTCCGTGCCGTCCAGCACCGTCACCGACGCCGACTGGTGCACGCGGCCCGCCAGTTGGCGCAGGTGCGGCTCCGCGATGTCGGCGAAGCCCAGGCGGGACAGGCGGGCGTAGCCGAGTTCCAGGACGCGGGGGAGCGGGCGGTACAGGCGGCCGTCGTGCGCCGCGTACCCCTCCAGTTCCAGCGTGTGCAGGCAGCGGCGTGCGGTGGCTCGTGGCAGGCCCGTGGCGGCGGCGATCGCGGTGAGCGGCAGGCCCTCGCCGCGGGCCGGGCCGAGGGCGCGCAGGACGGCGAGGCCGCGGGCGAGCGACTGGAGGAAACCGGGGCCGAGTTCGGCCTTGGCGTCGGCCGTGTCCAGCGGCTGATCGGGCGTCAACTCCCCTTCCGCGTACGGAGGTACGGCCGCCGGCAGGGACTCCAGGTACGCCGCCTCCTCGCGCAGGCGTGGCAGCACGAGCTCCGCCAGGCCCCGCGCCGTGTGCCTGCTGGTGTGGCTCACCGCGGACAGGGCGTACCGCGGGCGGCCCGCCGCGTCGCGCACCGGGACCGCCGTCGCGATCAGGCCCGGCTCGATCAGCTGGTCGTCCAGGGCCCAGCCCGTCTCGCGCGAGCGCTCCACCCGTTCCGCGAGGTCCGGCGGCGGGGACGCGGGTCCTGGCGGCAGCGCGGGGAAGGCGCGACCCCCGGGGTCGGCGGCCACGCGTGCCCGCCACGCCGCCCACGCCGCCTCGTCCCACTCGGCGGCGAACAGCGCGCCCGGCGCGCAGCGTTCGGCGGGGAGCAGATCGCCGATGCGGAAGGCCACCGACATCGCGCGGCGCCGCGCGGCCTGCGTGACGAAGCGGACGCCGTCGCCGTCCGGCACCGCGAGGGACACCGACTCGTCCAGCTCGTCCGCGAGCCGGGCGGTGCGCGCCGCGACCTCGCCGCTCAGCCCGCTCGCCGCCAGGTAGGCGTTGCCGAGTTCCATCAGGCGGGGCGTGAGGTGGAGCTCCTGGCCGTGCTCGCGTACGTGCCCGAGGCGGACCAGGGTCGCCACGACCCGGTCGACCGTCGAGCGGGCCAGGCCGGTCGCGCGCACGAGGTCGCCCGCCCTGACCTGTTCGGCGACCGCGAGGGCACGAAGCACCGCGAGACCGCGCTGAAGGGGGCGTACGGACTCTTCCGGCATGACGCCGCTCCTCGCTCGGGTGGAAAAAGGGGGTCCCGCAACCGTTGACAGCCACCGGGTCCGGTCGGAGACTCCCGTCAGCACATTATGAACGAAAGTTCACCAGACGAACAAGCGGCAGTTGTCGAACAAGTGGAGGGGTCGGCCGATGCGCACCACCGTCGGAATCATCGGAGCCGGACCGGCGGGCCTGCTCCTCGCCCGCCTGCTGCACAACGCGGGCATCGATTCCGTCGTCCTGGAGACCCGGGACCGCGCCTACGTCGAGCAGCGCCAGCGCGCCGGAATCCTGGAACAGGGCACCGTCGACGTCCTGCGCGAGGCGGGCGCCGCCGCCCGCATGGACCGCGAGGGCATCCCGCACGACGGCATCGAGCTGCGCTTCGACCGCCGCAGGCACCGCGTCGACTTCCCCGCGCTGACCGGCGGCCGGTCCGTGATGGTCTACGCCCAGACCGAGGTCTGCAAGGACCTCATAGCGCTCCAGCTCGCCGCCGGGGGCCCGCTCCTGTTCGAGGCGGAGGCGCTCGCCGTGGAGGACGCCGCGACCGAGAACCCGCGCGTCCGCTTCCGTCACCAGGGCCGCGAGGACGTCCTCGAGTGCGACTACGTGGTGGGCTGCGACGGCTCCTGGGGCGTGGCCCGCAAGGCCGTGCCCGCCGATGTCTCCCGCGTCTTCGAGCGGACGTACCCCTTCGGCTGGCTCGGCATCCTCGCCGACGTGCCGCCCTCGCACGACGAACTGGTCTACGCCCGCCACGACCGGGGCTTCGCCCTGCTCTCCATGCGCTCGCCGACCGTCACGCGCGCGTACCTCCAGGTCCCCGCGGGCACGGACCCCGCCGACTGGGGCGACGAGGAGATCTGGGACGAGCTCGACCGCCGCCTGGAGACCGACGACCCGGAGTGGGCCCTGAAGCGCGGCCCCATCACCGCCAAGTCCGTCACCCCCATGCGCAGCCACGTCCACGAGCCCATGCGGCACGGACGCGTCTTCCTCGCGGGGGACGCCGCCCACATCGTCCCGCCCACCGGTGCCAAGGGCCTCAACCTCGCCGTCGGCGACGTCGTGACCTTCGCCCGCGCACTCGTCGAACTCCGCGAGACGGGCTCCGACGCCCGCCTGGAGGCGTACTCCGCGACCTGCCTGCGCCGCGTCTGGCAGGCCGAGCGCTTCTCGTACGCCATGACCACGATGCTGCACCGCGCTCCCGAAGCCACCCCCTTCGACGACCGCATCCAGCTCGCCCAGCTGGACCGCATCACCTCGTCGCGCTCGGCCGAAGCCGACCTCGCCGAGAGCTACACCGGATTCCCCCTCAGCTGAGCCCCGCCCCCGTCCCCACCAGGTCCCACAAAGAAGTGAGAGCCCCGTGACCGCTCCCCGAGGTGCCGCGCCCCAGCGGACCTTCAGATCCGTCGCCCCCGTCATAGCCCTGTGCTGGCTCGTCGTCTTCTTCGACGGCATGGACGTCAACATCTACGGCGCCGTGATGCCGCACCTCATCGACGACAAGGACTTCGGCTTCACCACGTCGACCGCCGGCACCATCGGCTCCTGGACCACCTTCGGCATGCTGATCGGCGCCCTCGGCTGCGGCACGCTCACCGACTGGATCGGCCGCAAGCCGATGGTGACGGGCAGCGTCGCGCTGTTCTCCCTGGGCTCCGCGGTCTGCGCGCTCGCTCCCACCGCCGCCGTCTTCGGAGGCGGCCGTTTCATCGCCGGGCTCGGGCTCGGCGGTCTGATGCCGATCAGCCTCGCGATCGTCGCCGAGTTCGCGCCGCCGCGCAGGGCCGCGCTCGCCACCGGCCTGATGATGACCTCGTACCACGCGGGCGGCATGGCGGCCACGGGCCTCGGGCTCTGGCTCGGGCCCGACCACGGCTGGCGCGTCGTCTTCTGGGCGGGCGTGATCCCCGCGGCCGTCGCCATCCCCCTCGTACTGAAGTGGCTGCCCGAATCGCCCGGCGTCCTGCTCGCCAAGGGCCGCACGAGCGAGGCGGAAGCCGTCGCCGCCCGGTACCTCCTGCCGTCCCCGACACCCGCCGAAGCCCCCGAGGCGGGCGCCAAGGGCCGCTTCGCCGCCGTCGCCTCGCTCTTCGGCCAGGGGCAGCGGTTCGCGACCCCGCTCCTGTGGCTCGCCTCCTTCGCCGGTCTGCTCCTCGTCTACGGGGTCTCCACCTGGCTCCCCGAGCTGATGCGCGCCTCCGGCTACTCCCTCTCCTCCTCCGTCACCTTCCTCATGGTGATCAACGCGGGCGGCATCGTCGGCATGCTGGTCGCGGGACGGATGGCCGACAAGTTCGGCGCCGTGCGGATCTCCGCGATCTGGTTCCTGCTCACCGCCTGCGGCACCTTCCTGCTCAAGGCGGAGCTGCCGCTCGGTGTCGCGTACGGAGTCGTCTTCGTCACGGGCATCTGGCTCTTCTCGGCGCAGGTGATGGTCTACGCCTCCGCACCGTCCGTCTACACCCCCGCCCAGCGCGCCACCGGTCTCGGCTGGATCACCGGCGTCGGGCGTACCGGCGCGGTCGTCGGACCGTGGCTGGGAGGCGCCGTCGTCTCCGGCGGAAACGCGTCCCTCGGATTCACGACGTTCGCCGTGGCCGCCGTGCTCGGAGCCGTCGCGATCTCGCTGGTGCCACTCGTCCGGCGCAGCCGCCGCACCCCGGCCGACGAGGGAGTACGGCCCGTCTCACCGGGAACAGGGAGCACTGGGCCGAACGTTCTTGGTCACAAGGAGGGAAAGATCCTCCCCAAGCACTAGGGTCTTCCTTTTGCCTACGCATTACTCTTGAGCCAAAGCCACACACGGTGGCCATGGAGGAGTGAAATGAGGAGCAGTAACCCGGTCTTCTCGCGACGGGGGTTCAGCCGCGACAACGGCTACGCGGGCTTCGGCACGCAGCCGCAGGCCGGGGGACCCGCCGTCGGGACACAGACCCAGCAGGGCAACCCGTACGCGGGTGCCGGCCAGCAGGCGCCCACCAACCCGTACGCGACCAATCCGTACGCCCAGCAGGACCTGCAGCACGGCGCCCCCCAGGCGCCCGTAACCACCGCAGGCCGCATGACGATGGACGACGTCGTCCTGCGTACGGCCACCACGCTCGGCACGCTCCTGGTGACGGCCGCCCTCGCCTGGGCACTGCTGCCGGTGGACGACGCCAACATCAGCAAGTCGTACGGCATCGCGATCGGCGCGGGCCTCGTCGCGATGGTGCTCGGCCTGGTGCAGGCGTTCAAGCGCAAGGCATCGCCCGCGCTGATCCTGGCGTACGCCGCCCTGGAAGGTGTCTTCCTCGGTGTCGTCTCCAGCGTCGTCGACAACCGCATCGCGGACGGCGCGGCCATGCAGGCCGTGCTCGGCACGATGGCCGTCTTCGCCGGTGTCCTGATCGCCTACAAGGCGGGCTGGATCCGCGTCAACCGTCGCTTCTACGGCTTCGTGATGGCCGCGGCGATGGGCTTCCTGCTCCTTACCGCCGTGAACCTGCTGTTCATGGTCTTCGGCGGCGGTGACGGCCTCGGCTTCCGCAGCGGCGGCCTCGGCATCGTCTTCGGCATCGTCGGCATCCTGCTCGGCGCGTGCTTCCTGGCCCTGGACTTCAAGCAGGTCGAGGACGGCATCGCGTACGGCGCGCCGAAGGAAGAGGCCTGGCTCGCGGCGTTCGGTCTGACGATGACGCTCGTCTGGATCTACCTCGAGTTCCTGCGTCTGATCGCCATCCTGCAGGGCAACGACTGACGCTCCTGACGCAACGGAGGGCCCCGCGGAACGCATGTTCCGCGGGGCCCTTCGCCGTTGTGTGTGAGGGGGACAGGGGGAGTCAGAGCAGCTTGCGCGCGGCCCGGCGCAAGTCGTACTCGTGAATGATTGCCTTGGCGTGCCCATAAGCCAGGTTGTGCTCCGCGCGGAGCCAGCTGACCTTCTCCTCGAAGCGGAAGAGAGAAGGGCCTTCGTCCACGGCGCGGATCCAGTCGGAGATCTCACGACCGGTGCAGTGGGGGATTCGGGCGATCAGGTTGCGGTGGGTCTCCTCGGAGAAGACTTGTGACATCGGCGCCTCCGGACGCGTCGCGATGTGTTCCGTCCTTCACGCCACCGTGCCTGAGCGCCGGGGCGTTGGCAACAGTCCCGCCCAGGCGCATAAGGTCGCCGGGTGCTTGATACGACGCCTTTGACGGCCGCAGTGGACCAATTCGCCGACCGCTTGCGGGCCGCCCCGCAGAGCCGCCTGCAGCGGGGGGCGGCGACCGAGGCGCTCGCTCTGGCCAGGGAACTGGCGGTGTGGGCGCAGCGGATCGAGGTGCCGGACGCGGAGCCGCGGGAGATGCCGGACGCCGGGATGTTCGCGGCGGCCGACCAGATCACGGTGGCGGGGCGGGATCTGGCCCTTGTGCTGGAGAACGAGGGTCAGCTCGCGGAGGCGCTGACGCTCGTGGAGAAGGCGCAGAAGCGCGCCGGGGTGTGACCCCGGCGGTGGGCCGGGGCCGCTTCGGCCGGACCGGGGCTCAGACCGACGCGATGACGCGGTCGGCGAGGATGTAGACGTTCTCGGTGCCGCACTCGAAGGTCAGTGCGTAGGCGCCGGAGACTCCGGAGCCGCCGAGCAGGACCGGGGTGTGGCCGTCGCGCAGGGCGTCGGCGAGCAGTTCCGCGGTCTCGCGGTGGCCCGGCGTCATGCAGAGCGTCGTGCCGTCGGCGAAGACGTAGACGTCCAGCGTGCCGAGCGGGCCCGGACGGACGTCGGCGAGGGCCGTGCGGGCGTCGGCCAGTTCCTCAAGACAGGCGACGGTGCGCTCGTGGTCGCCGTTGACGGGCGACTGGACCGGCACGAAGTCCGGGTGCGAGGGGTGGCGGCGGCGGGCCGCGGCCAGCTCGGGGGAGTCGCTCGCGAACTCGTCGACCGGGTCCGCGTACGGCTCGATGACCGGCTCCAGGCTGTCCGACTCGAGCCCTGCGAGGTCCGCCTGGCGGGGCAGGAACAGCTCGTCGGCCATGTCGGAGAGGCCGGGCAGGCCGCTCAGCAGGGAGGGCGCGTCCGAGGCGTCACGGGCTTCCTGGGCGGCCCAGAAGGCCCGCGCCTCGGCCAGCTCGCGCTCCCGTTCCTCGGCGAGGGCCTCGGCGACGGCCGTGCGTATCTCGTCGGTGTCCGGCGTGGTGCGGGCGGCGGGCACGGTGGCGTGCGCGGTCGCCGAGTGGCTCTGGGCCAGCTCGGTGCGCAGGGCGGTGATTTCGGCAAGCTGCTTCCGCAGCCCGTGCACGGCGTGCAGGGCGGCGGCACCCACGGCCGTGGCAGCGGCCGTGGAGAGCAGCAAGGCAAGAGGCAGAGCGCTCACTGACGTACTCCCGGTTTCAAGTCGACCCCCGACTTCCTACATCAGCTTGAAGCCTGCACGATCCACCTGTCAGTGCATTACGTCACGAAATGGACAGGTCTTTCGGCCCGGTCTTTATCCACAGATGGGCTCTGAGCTGGGCATATGTATCTCCCCCAGGAGATAGGTCACATCCTGGGGGAGATTGAGTCACGAATCAATGGAGACGTGAGGGATACGCGGGGACCAGAGGGTCAGCTGAGGCGCTCGATGACCATGGCCATGCCCTGGCCGCCGCCGACGCACATCGTCTCCAGACCGAACTGCTTGTCGTGGAACTGGAGGCTGTTGATGAGGGTGCCGGTGATGCGGGCGCCGGTCATGCCGAAGGGGTGGCCCACCGCGATGGCGCCGCCGTTGACGTTCAGCTTGTCCAGCGGGATGTCCAGGTCGCGGTAGGAGGGGATCACCTGGGCGGCGAAGGCCTCGTTGATCTCGAAGAGGTCGATGTCGTCGACGGTGAGGCCGGCGCGCTTGAGGGCCTGCTTCGACGCCTCGACCGGGCCGAGGCCCATGATCTCGGGGGAGAGGCCGGTGACGCCGGTGGAGACGATGCGGGCCAGCGGGGTCAGGCCGAGCTCGCGGGCCTTGGTGTCGCTCATGATCACGAGGGCGGCGGCGCCGTCGTTGAGCGGGCAGCAATTGCCGGCGGTGACGAGACCGTCGGGGCGGAAGACGGGCTTGAGGCCCTCGACACCTTCGAGGGTGACGCCGGCGCGGGGCCCGTCGTCCTTGCTGACGACGGTGCCGTCAGGGGTCGTCACCGGGGTGATCTCCCTCTCCCAGAAGCCGTTCTTGATGGCTTCCTCGGCGAGGTTCTGCGAGCGGACGCCGAACTCGTCCATGTCCTTGCGGGTGACGCCCTTGGCGCGGGCCAGGTTCTCGGCGGTCTGCCCCATCGCGATGTAGGCGTCCGGGATCAGGCCGTCCTCGCGCGGGTCGTGCCAGGTGGAGCCCTCGGTCTTGGACACGGCCTCGGTACGGGCCTCGGCGTCGGCGAAGAGGGGGTTGTGGGTGTTGGGGAGTCCGTCGCTCGACCCCTTGATGCTGCGGGAGACCATCTCCACGCCGGCGGAGATGAAGACGTCGCCCTCCCCGGCCTTGATGGCGTGCAGGGCCATGCGGGAGGTCTGCAGGGAGGAGGAGCAGTACCGGGTGATGGTGCAGCCCGGCAGGTGGTCCATGCCCATCTGTACGGCGACGATGCGGCCGAGGTTGTGCCCCTGCTCGCCGCCGGGCAGACCACAGCCGAGCATCAGGTCGTCGATGAGCTTCGGGTCCAGCTCGGGGACCTTGGCGAGGGCGGCCTCGATGATCGTGGCGGTCAGGTCGTCGGGACGCAGATCCTTCAGGGAGCCCTTGAAGGCGCGGCCGATCGGGGTGCGGGCTGCGGAGACGATCACGGCTTCGGGCATCACGGTGCTCCTGTGGCGAGGGGGCAGGACTCCTTGGGAAGTTACCTGCACGTATCGCTATAGGTCATCGGGCGGGGACTGTGATGCGGACCGCATTTTTCTAAGCGCTTGCTCAGCCTGGCGTGGGCGCCTTGACCGGTGCCTACGCCGGCCCGCCGCTGCACCACCACTCCAGCCCACCGCTGCGCGGCGGCTTTCCCCCACCCACCCACCCGTTCACCCGGCATTGAAGCCATGCCCGCCCCGTTGCCCGGCGGGCGTTTCTCTCGTCCGCCCGGTCGCTGCCGGGTGATCGGGTGGGTGGGAGGGAGAGATCCGCCGCGCAGCGGCGGGACAAGGTGGGGCGGCCCGCAGCGCCCCACCGGCCGGTGGCAGACCGGGACCCCCGCAGGGCTACTGCGGCAGCGGAGAAGGGTCCGGAGCGTGGTGGATTCGGCGGCGTCGGCGGCGTTTGATGAGGGCCCAGGGGCCTCGTGGGCCCGTGGGCATCGCGGCGGCGACCTCCGTGCCGCCCTCCGCCGCGGCCTGCGCCGCCGCACGGGCCACCGGCAGGAAACCCTCCCGGCGGGAGACGTCGGGGCGCTCCTCCTCCGGCCACAGGCCCAGCGCGGCGCACAGCGTCGGCAGCACCGCCATCGCAGCGGTCGCGTACCCCTCCGCGGAGGGGTGGTAGTTGTCGGGACCGAACAGCTCCCGCGGGTTCGCCAGGAACTCGGGGCCCAGCAGGTCCCCGAGCGAGACCGTGCGGCCCCCCTGCTCCACCACCCCGATCGTCTGCGCCGCGGCCAGCTGGCGTGAGACCCGGCGCGCCATCCAGCGCAGGGGCTGGTAGACGTTCTCCACCGTCCCCAGGTCGGGACAGGTCCCGACCACCACCTCCGCGCCCGCCGTCCGCAGCCTCCGCACCGCCGACGACAGCAGGCGCACGGACCGCGTCGCCGGCATCCGGTGCGTCACGTCGTTCGCGCCGATCATGATGACGCAGACGTCCGGCACCCACGACGAGAGGTCGGAGAGGAGCAGCGTCACCTGGCGGTCGAGGTCGTCCGACTGGGCCCCCGGCAGCGCCACGTTCCGCAGCTCCACCGGCCGCTCGGCCACCGCCGCGAGCCCCGCCGCGAGCAGCGCGGCGGGGGTCTGCCTGGCCCGGTACACACCCTGCCCCGCCGCCGTCGAATCGCCGAGCATGGCGAACCGCAAGGGCTCCGCCCCGTCCTGCCGGTCCGCGTAACCCCAGCCGTACCGCCCGTCCGCCCGCGGGGGAGCCGGATGCTCCCCGCTGTTCCCGACGGACCGCTTCGCCAGCTGGACCTCCGCGAGGACCACTCCCACGGCTGCCGCTCCGAGCAGCCCGATACCTCCGCCGCCGTAAGCCGCGCCCGCCGCGATCCGCCGCGCCACCCTCGCCCTCGACATGCCCTGCAGCCACCTCCTCGTACCGCCCTACATCAACTCATTGCCCCGTAAGGACGGTCGGCCAATCGCAAGCGGAGGTGAACGACTGAACGGGACCCTTAGGCTGACGGCACCCATTCGTCGCACTACATCGCAGCCCGGAGACAACGGTGCAATTCCACGACTCGATGATCAGTCTCGTCGGCAACACCCCGCTGGTGAGGCTCAACAACGTGACCACGGGCATTCAGGCGACCGTCCTGGCCAAGGTCGAGTACTTCAACCCCGGCGGTTCCGTGAAGGACCGCATCGCGCTGCGCATGATCGAGGCCGCCGAGCAGAGCGGCGAGCTGAAGCCCGGCGGCACCATCGTCGAGCCGACCTCGGGCAACACCGGGGTCGGGCTCGCCATCGTGGCCCAGCAGAAGGGCTACAAGTGCATCTTCGTCTGCCCGGACAAGGTGTCGCTCGACAAGATCAACGTCCTGCGGGCGTACGGCGCCGACGTGGTCGTCTGCCCCACCGCGGTCGACCCCGAGCACCCGGACTCGTACTACAACGTCTCCGACCGCCTCGTGCGCGAGACGCCCGGCGCCTGGAAGCCCGACCAGTACAGCAACCCGAACAATCCCCTTTCCCACTACCACTCCACCGGCCCTGAGCTGTGGGAGCAGACGGAAGGGAAGATCACCCATTTCGTGGCGGGCATCGGGACCGGCGGCACCATCTCCGGGACGGGCGGATATCTGAAGGAGATCTCCGAGGGCGGCGTGACGATCGTCGGCGCCGACCCCGAGGGGTCCGTGTACTCCGGCGGCTCCGGGCGGCCCTACCTCGTCGAGGGTGTCGGCGAGGACTTCTGGCCGACCGCGTACGACCGCAACGTGACCGACGAGATCATCGCGGTGTCCGACAAGGACTCCTTCCAGATGACGCGGCGGCTCGCGAAGGAGGAAGGACTGCTCGTCGGCGGCTCCTGCGGGATGGCCGTCGTGGCCGCGCTGCGCGTCGCGGAGCGGCTCGGACCCGACGACGTCGTGGTCGTGCTGCTGCCCGACTCCGGGCGCGGCTACATGAGCAAGATCTTCAGCGACGAGTGGATGAACGACTACGGGTTCCTGGAGCAGGCGGGCGACGCGCCTCGCGTCGGTGACGTACTGCGCCGCAAGGAGGGTGGCGAGCTGCCCTCACTCGTCCACATGCACCCGGAGGAGACGGTCGGCGAGGCCATCGACGTACTGCGGGAGTACGGCGTCTCGCAGATGCCCATCGTCAAGCCGGGCGCCGGCCACCCGGACGTGATGGCCGCGGAGGTCATCGGCTCCGTCGTCGAACGCGAGCTCCTGGACGCCCTGTTCGCGCAGCGCGCCTCGCTCGGTGACCCGCTGGAGAAGCACATGTCGGACCCGCTGCCGCAGGTCGGCTCCGGCGAACCGGTCGCCGACCTGATGTCGGTGCTCGGCAGGGCCGACGCGGCGATCGTCCTGGTCGAGGGCAAGCCGACCGGTGTGGTGAGCCGTCAGGACCTGCTGGCCTTCCTCGCGGAGCAGCAGGGGCAGTAGCCGCCGGGAGTGCCCCGCGCCGCGAGCGGTGCGGCGTGGGGCGAACTTCGCGGAAGTGGTACGAGCGCGACACGTCCGCGCAGCACCCGCTTAACACGCCTGCGGCACATTGGTGGTTGTCGGCGTACAGGACCTCCGGAGCGGCTCCCGGACCTCTGAACGCCCGGACATGGGCCCGGTCCTGACCCGGCCCGTGTCCCTCGCGGGGACCGCCGTCGTCCCGCCCCCTGGGAAACCGGGGGTGCGGCGGTCCCCGCGCATGAACCTCGTATACGGGAACGCCGCCGGTAGCCCCGGCTTCTCAGTCGTCCCACTCCGACTTCCGGCCGCGGTCCTTGCCGCGGCCGAAGCTCATGCCCCGCATCGAATGCACCGCGTTCACTCCGACGATGCCGCCCCAGGTCACGAACAGGCCCGGCAGGTCCGCGTTGACCACGCCGATCGCCGAGAGGGGGATCGCGAGGATCAGCGAGACGATGCCGAACCCGAAGCGCTCGCCCCAGGAGTCCACGGGGCTGTTCGGCGCGCGCGATCCGCGGGCCACGACCATCTGCTGCTCGGCCATGTGCCGGCGCATCCGCCGGTCGATGGTGCCGTCCAGGCGCTGCTCGACCTTTTCGAGGAACGAGTCGACCAGCGCGGACTCATACTCTTCGCCCAGCTCTTTGCGAGCGTGCAAAGAGGCGTCGAGTTCCTTCTTCAGTTCGGCGTCTCGGGCTTCCATAGCCCTTTACGTTACGCAGCGGACGAGGCCCTGACAGTGGGGCTATCCCCCCTTTCCGCGGGGATGTGGGACGTGTCGCGGCGGGCGAGCAGCCAGTACAGGACAGCGGGGACCACGAGGCCCACGATCCACGAGATGTCCGCGCCGCCCAGCGGCTCCACCAGCGGGCCCGTGTAGAAGTGCGTGACGAGGAAGGGCAGCTGGGCGAGCAGGCCCACGCCGTAGACCGTCAGGGCGTCCCAGCGCCAGGCTCCGTAGCGGCCGTGCGGGTCGGAGAGCGCCGGGATGTCGTAGCGCTCCTTGGAGATCAGGTAGTAGTCGACCAGGTTGATCGCGGACCACGGCGTGAAGAAGGTCAGGAGGAAGAGCAGGAAGTCCTTGAAGGACGTCAGGAAGCTGTCCTTGCCGAGCAGCGCCACCACCGTGCCCGCCACCATGATCAGCGCGATGTACGCCGTCCTGCCGCGCGGCGAGAGCGTCTTCTGGCCCCGGAATCCGCTGATGCTCGTCACCATCGACATGAAGCCGCCGTAGGTGTTGAGCACGTTGATGGTCAGCTTGCCGAGCGCGATCACGAAGTACAGGAACGACGCGATCAGGCCCGTGCCGCCGAGGCCCACCACGTATCCGACCTGGTTGGCGAGGAACGCCTCGCCCGCGCTCGCCGCCACGAGCACACCGAACGTCATCGACCACTGCGAGCCGAGCGCCGACCCGGACAGCGTCCACCAGAAGGTGGCCCGCCCCGACGTCGTACGCGGCAGGTAGCGGGAGTAGTCCGCGACGTACGGGCCGAAGGCGAGCTGCCAGGACGCCGAGAGGGAGACGGCCAGCAGGAACATCGGCAGGTCGAAGTGCGCGTCGTTCAGGAGGGCCGATATGTCCACCCGGTCCAGGAGGCGGATGCCCAGGTAGATGAAGGCGAGCGCGCAGATCACGCTCGCCACCCGGCCGAGGACATGGATCACGCGGTAGCCGACGGCCGCCACCACCGCGGTGATCACCGCGAAGATGATGATGCCGGTGGTGTCGTTCGTGTGCGTCAGCTGGGCCGTGGCCTGCCCGGCGAGGACGCTGCCGCTCGCGAAGAAGCCGACGTACATGAGGATGACGAGCAGGAGCGGTACGACGGCTCCGCGCACCCCGAACTGGGCGCGCGACTGGATCATCTGCGGCAGGCCGAGCTTCGGGCCCTGCGCCGAGTGCAGGGCCATCACCGCACCGCCGAGCAGATTGCCGAGCAGCAGGCCGATCACCGACCACACCACGTCGCCGCCGAAGACGACGGCGAGCGCGCCGGTGACGACCGCGGTGATCTGCAGGTTGGCGCCGAGCCAGAGGGTGAACTGGCTGAACGCGGTGCCGTGCCGTTCGTCGTCGGGGACGACGTCGATGGAGCGCCGCTCCACGAGAGTGTCTGCCATGATCCGGTGAACTCCCTGCTGCTGTACGAACTGCCTTTTGTCGGGCCCTCTTGGTGGGGTTACTTCTTGCTGATCCCGTGCTGCGCCGCCCAGTCGTTCGCGACGTCCTCGGGGTCCTTCTTGTCCTTGTCCACCAGGCGGTTGAGCTCGGTGAGGTCCTTGGTCGTCAGGGCGTTGCCCAGGCGCGCGAGCGCCTTGCGGACCGTCGAGTCGGCCTTGCGGTCGGCGATGAGCGGGACGACGTGCTGGCCGGGGATCAGGTTCTTGGGGTCGGTGAGCACGACCCACTTCTCGGCGACGATGTCCGTGTCGGTGGTGAAGAGGTTCGCCACGTCCACGTCACCCTTCTTCAGGGCGCCCTTCACCAACGGGCCCGAGGAGTCGAGGGACTTGAACTCCTTGAACTCGACGCCGTACACGTCCTTGAGGCCGACCGAGCCGACCGTGCGCTTCTTGACCTCGGGCGCGGCGCCGATGACGAGCTTGCCGTTGTGCTTCGCCAGGTCCGCGAGGGACTTCAGGCCGTACTTGTCGGCGGTCTCGCGGGTGACGACGAAGGCGTCGGAGTCCTCCGCCTTGCCGTACGGGAGGATCTGCAGGCCGCGCGGCAGGACCATGGCGAGGGCGTTCTGCATCTCGCCCTCCTCCGTGGCCTTCGCCTTGGTGTCGAGGTAGTGCAGGAGCGCGCCCTGGTACTCGGGCAGGAGGTCGATGTCGCCGCCCTTGAGTGCGGGTATGAGGATCTCGCGGGTGCCGAGGTTGGGGCGGACGGTCGTCTTCACGCCTTCCGCCTCCAGTGCGGCGGCGTAGAGGTAGCCGAGCACCTGGTTCTCGGTGAAGTTGGCGGTGCCGATGGTGACGCCGCCCTTGCTGGAGCCACCGCCTCCGCCGCCGGAACCTCCCCCGTCGAGGGAGGTGATGCCGCCGCTGCAGGCGGCGAGCGCGGGGACGGACGCGGCGGCGAAGAGTCCGCCGAGGAGGGTCCTGCGGTTCATGGGGGCCATCTGGGTTGCTCCTAGGCCGACTTGGCGGGGCGGTGGCGGAAGAGGGCGCGCTGCAGTGCGGAGAGCGCGAGATCGAGGACGACGGCGACGACCGCCACGAGCACGGCACCGCCGAGCACCTGCACGAGGTCGCGCTGGGCGAGCCCGTCGAAGACGTACCGGCCGAGCCCGCCGAAGGAGACGTACGCGGCGATGGTGGCCGTCGCGACGACCTGGATGAGCGCGAGCCGGAGCCCGGTCATGATCAGCGGCAGCGCGAGGGGCAGTTCGACCTGGAAGAGGACCTGGTGCCAGCGCATGCCCTGGCCGCGCGCGGCGTCGCGCACCTCGGGGTCGACAGCGGTCATCCCGGCGTAGGTGTTGGTGACGATGGAGGGGATGGCCAGCGCCACAAGGGCGATGTAGACGGGCCACATGGACAGGCCGCTGGCCAGGAAGACCAGCACGACGAGGCCGACCGTGGGGAGTGCGCGGCCGAAGCTGGACAGGTTGATGGCGAGGAACGCGCCGCGCCCGGTGTGCCCGATGAGCAGGCCGATGGGCAGCGCGATCGCGGCGGCGATCAGGGTCGCGAGCAGCGAGTACTGAAGGTGTTCGGCGAGGCGGTGCCCGATGCCGTCGGGCCCGGCCCACTGGTCGCCGCTGACCAGCCAGGCGCCGAGATCCTTGAAGAGTTCGTACATGTCACGCGCTCCTCTTGCGGCGGGTCCAGGGGGTCAGGACGTACTGGAGGGTGACCAGGAGCGCGTCCGCGACGAGCGCGAGGAGCAGGGTCAGGACGACGCCGACGATGACGGGGGTGGGGAAGTTGCGCTGGAACCCGTCCGTGAAGAGCTGGCCGAGGCCGCCGTCGCCGATGTAGGTCGCCACGGAGACGAGGGAGATCGCCATGACCGTCGCGATCCGTACGCCCGCCATGATCACCGGGAGTGCGAGGGGGAGTTCGACGGTGAGGAGGGTGCGCAGGGGGCGGGTGCCCATGGCCTTCGCGGCTTCCTTCGTCTTCGCCGGTACGGAGTCCAGACCCTCGACGGTGTTCCGCAGGAGCACGACGAGCGTGTAGATCGTCAGGCCGATGACGGTGGTGGTCCGGGTGAGCCCGCTGACCGGCAGGAGCAGCACGAAGACGGCGATGGACGGGATGGTGAACAGGACGTTCGACAGACCGAGCAGCAGTCCGCGCAGGGGGCGCACGCGGTGGGCGAGGACGGCCAGGGGGAGCGAGATCAGCAGGCCGAGGAGTACGGCGGTGAGGGCGGCCTGGAGGTGGGAGAGGGTGAGGGTGGTGAGGTCATCGGTGTGGTCGGCTATCCACGACCAGTCGACGGTCATTCCTTCACCGCGATTGCGTCCACGGCACCCGCGTCCACGGCACCCGCGTCCACGGCACCCGCGTCCACGGCACCCGCGTCCACGGCACCCGCGTCCGCCGCGCTCGCGTCGGTGTGCACCTGCCCCGCGTGGTCGTGGATGTCGTCCCGCGACGTCACGCCGGTCAGGATGCCCTCCGCGTCGACCCGGGCGACCAGGCCGCTGGGGGCGGCTATCGACTCGTTCAGGGCGGAGAGCAGCGAGTCCGTGTCGCGCAGCGGGCGTACGGGGACGTCCGCTGCCTCGGCGTCCTTGTGCCGCCAGGACACCGGCGCTCCCGCCCCGTCGAGTCGCAGCGTCCAGGCGCCGCCCTCCGGGGCCGGGGCCTGCGGGACGTCCGCGAGCGTCGTCAGGGAGAGCAGCTTCAGGCCGCGCTCGGCGCCCAGGAAGTCCGCGACGAAGTCGTCGGCGGGGCGGGCGAGGAGCTCGGCGGGGCTCGCGCACTGGACGAGGTGGCCGCCGGTGCGGAAGACGGCTATGCGGTCACCGAGCCGGACGGCCTCGTCGATGTCGTGCGTGACGAAGACGATGGTCTTGTTCAACTCCCGCTGCAGGCGCAGGAGTTCGTCCTGGAGCTGGGTGCGGACCACGGGGTCGACCGCACCGAACGGCTCGTCCATCAGGAGCACCGGCGGGTCCGCGGCAAGGGCGCGGGCCACGCCCACGCGCTGCTGCTGGCCCCCGGAGAGCTGGTGCGGGTAACGCTTCCCGGCGTCGGCGGTGAGGCCGACCGTCTCCAGGAGCTCCGCCGCCCGCGCCCGCGCCTTCTTGCGGCCCCAGCCGAGCAGCAGCGGCACCGTCGCGATGTTGTCCAGGACGGTGCGGTGCGGGAAGAGCCCGGACTGCTGGATCACGTAACCGATGGAGCGGCGCAGCTCGGCGGCGTCCTGCTCCAGGACGTCCTTGCCGCCCACCCTGATCGTCCCGGAGGTCGGGTCGACCATCCGGTTGATCATGCGGAGCGTGGTCGTCTTGCCGCAACCGGAAGATCCGACGAGGACGGTCACGCCCCCTTCCGGCATCTCGAGGCTGAGGTCGTGGACCGCGGTGGTGCCGTTCGGGAAGCGCTTGTGGACCGTATCGAATTGGATCATGAGGAGTCCCTTGCCCGGCTGTATATCGTCATGCAGAGTTCTCGTTGACTGAATAGATTGTCAATAGCTTGTCCACGCCCCGACGTAAATCACTGGTGACAAGTGGTCGCAGGGCAAGACTGAGCGTCCGGTTGAGGAGGAATGACGAGTGATGTCGTCTCGTATCGCGGACAGGGCGACCGACGCCAGTGACTCGGTCGTCGTCCTGGACGGCCGGGGACTGATGGTCGCAGATGTCGTACGTATGGCCGAATCCACCGCTAAGCCCGTACCCGGCACGGACGGCATGAAGCGGGTGGAGCTCTCCTGGAACGCCGCGCGGGAGATCGCCTCCTGGGGCCGCGTCTACGGCCGCTCCACCGGAGTGGGCGCCAACCGGAATGAGTCCGTGCCCACCGAGGCGGCCGCCGACCACGGCCTGCGGCTGCTGCGCAGCCACGCCGGGGCGATCGGCGATGAGCTGCCCGCACGGCAGGTGCGCGCGATGCTCGCGGTCCGCGCCAACCAACTGCTCGCCGGCGGCGCGGGCCTGCGACCGACCGTCGTCACGGCCCTCTGCCAGGCCCTGGAGACGGGCGCGTACCCCCGGGTCAACGAATTCGGCTCGGTCGGGACGGGTGACATCGCCGCGCTCGCGCAGATGGGCCTCGCCCTCGCCGGCGAGCACCCCTGGCAGGGGCCGGGGGCCGCCCCCGAGCCGCAGCCCCTCGACAACAACGACGCCCTCGCCCTGATCAGCAGCAACGCCCTGACCCTCGGCCAGTCCGCGCTCGCCCTGCACGAACTGCGCGGCCTGATCGCGGCCACGCAGGTGGTGGCCGCGCTGACCCTGATGGCGGTCGACGGTTCGTACGAGGCGTACGCGCTGCCCGTGCACGAGGCGCGGCGGCACTCCGGTTCGTACGCGGTCGCCGAGCGGATGCGGCAGATCCTCGGCGCGCCCGACCGCCCCACGCCACCGCTCGGCCGCATCCAGGACCCGTACGGCCTGCGCTGTGTGCCGCAGATCCATGGGCCCGCGCACGACGCGGCGGACGCCCTCGAGGACGTCCTGACGGTGGAGATCAACGCGGCCGCCGAGAACCCGCTGATCTCGGCCGACGACATGGCGGCGTACCACCACGGCGGCTTCTACCTGGCCCAACTCGCCCTGTCCCTGGACCACTTCAGGCTCGCGGTGACCCAGGCGGCGCGTCTGTCGACCTCCCGCCTCTCGACCCTGAACGAACCGGGCTTCACCCGCCTGCGCCCCTTCCTCGCGGACGGTGAACCGGCCTCGTCGGGCGTGATGATCCTGGAGTACGCGGCCGGCGCGGCCCTCGGTGACCTGCGGGCCTTCTCCGCGCCCGCCTCACTCGGCCACGCCGTGCTCTCCCGCGGGGTCGAGGAGCAGGCCAGCTTCGCCTCGCTCGCGGCGCGCCAGACGCTGCGGGCGTGCGAGGCGTACCGCCTGGTCGTGGGCTGCGAACTGGTCGCTGCTGTACGGGCGTTGAGGCAGCGCGACATGCGCCTCGACCCGGAGCTGCCCGTCGGGCGGGCCTTCGAGCTCGCGGACTCCGTCCTCGACGCGGAGCTGGCCGACCGGCCGTTGACGCATGATGTGACGGCGGCGGCCGGGCTGCTCGACCGGTTCACGGAGCTGTGGTCGAACCTGGGTGAGAGTCAGGGTGTTGTGAGGGGAACGGTATGAGTGACAGTCCTGCGGCGCGGCTGCAAGTGCTCTTCGAGGGGCACCGGCTCACGCCCACCCAGCGGCGCATCGCGCACTGCATGGTGCGGCGGGCGGCGGACGTCCCCTTCCTCTCCAGCGTCGAACTGGCGGAGCTCGCCGGGGTCAGCCAGCCCTCGGTGACCCGCTTCGCGGTGGCGCTCGGCTTCGACGGCTATCCGGCGCTGCGCAGGCACCTGCGGGAACTGGCGCCCGCGGAGGCGGCGGGCGGCGACTCCCTCAACGAGTACCAGCAGGCGGTCGAGGCGGAGATCGCCAACCTGCGGCACCTGGCGGAGGTGCTCGCCGACCCGTCGCCGGTCGAGCGCGCAGGGCGGCTCCTCGCCTCCTCCCGCCCGCTCCCCGTCCTCGGGCTGCGGGCGGCCGCGTCCCAGGCGTACGGCTTCTCGTACTTCGCGGCGAAGGTCCACCCCGACGTACGCCTCCTCGACGAGGGCGGCACGATGCTGGCCGACCGGATCGACGCGGCGGTACGGGCGGGCGCGACGGCGCTCCTGTGCTTCGCGCTGCCGCGGCACCCGCGGGAGGTGGTGGACGCTCTCGCCCACGCCCAGGGCGCGGGCCTCTCCGTGGTCACGGTGGCCGACTCGGCGTTCGCCCCCGTGGCCGCGCACTCCGACCTCCTCCTCCCGGCAGCGGTCGGCACGGGCCTCGCCTTCGACACGGCCTGCGCGCCGATGCTCCTGGGCCGCGTACTCCTGGAGGCCATGTGCGACGACCTCCCCGACGCCCAGGCACGGCTTGAGGAGTTCGACGCGGGGGCGGCGGCGCGGGGGCTCTTCGTGGAGTGAGTCGCTCCCGGCGACCCTATGAGTTGCGAGGTACCCCCGGACCGCGCCGGACGGCATGGTCGTGTCAGGCCGCCAAGGGGGCGGCGGACAACGGGGGTAAAGATGCGCACGATGAGAATGGTGCTGGTCGGCGTCGGTTCGGCGGCACTGCTCGCCACCGGGGGGACGATGACGGCGGGGGCCGCGACCTCCCAGGGCGTGAACGCCGACGCGTGGGCCTGCACCAAGGGAGCCGTCTGCTTCTACACGGGGGACAACGGAGACGGCACGCGGTACGAGCGTCACGCCGACAGCGACAGCAACTTCAAGAGCATCGACTCGGCCCGGAACAACGGCTACACCGACGAGCCCTACGACCACGTAAAGGTCAAGTGGAACTACCCGGGCAGCAGCGAATCCAGGTGGGGATGCCTGTCCCCGGGCGAGAAGTGGGCGAACAAGAAGACCTTCGAGGTCGACGCGGTCCGTTGGGTGAAGAGCTGCTGAACCAGGGGCCGTGACACGACGGACCGGGCCACAAGGCCCGGTCCGTCGTTCTCCGTGTGCCTGGCTCAGACGCGCTCAGACGTCCAGATTCGCCTCGATGCGTTTGAGCTGGTGCCTGGCCATGGCCAGGTTGGACCGCTTCTGGTCGAGGGCCACGTACAGGAACAGGCCGTTGTTGTTGCGGCCCTTGATCAGCCGGATCAGGTGGTACTGGCTGCTGAGCGTGATCAGGATGTCCTCGATCTCGTCCTTGAGGTCCAGGAGCTCCATCGTGCGCAGCTTGGCGCGCACCACGTCGGTGTTGCCCGCCGCGGCGACGGCCAGGTCCAGGTCCTTCCCGCCGCCGATGGTGCCGAGCGCCATGCCGCTCGTGTAGTCGACCAGGGCTGCGCCGATGACTCCCTCGATCGAGGTGGTGACTTCCTTGAGCGATGTCTCTGTGTTGGCCATGAATTTCGCACTTCCTTTCCGTCTGCCGGGTGTACGCGGTGCTGGGGACGATGAGGGTGTGGTGGGGGACATGGGTCAGGTTTCCTCCGCTCGTTCGACGGCGGCGTCGACCAGCTCTCCGATGAGCACGCTCGAACGGCGGCCCTCCAGGTGCAGCCGGCCCACGTTGACTCGGGACTCGGCGAGCAGGGTGAGCACCGCGGACGAGCCGGCCGTGTACGTCGCCACATAGCCGCCCTCACCGCGGATGAGCAGTTCGCGGAAGCCGCCCTGATGCGTCGCGTCGGAGAGCCGCAGGGCCACTCCGAGCGCCGCCGCGGTGAGCGCGCAGAGGCCCTCCGGTTCGACGTCCGGCGCGTCCTGCGCGAGGACGAAGCCGTCGACGCTGGCCGTCAGGGCGCCCTTGAGCTGAGGAATCCTGGTCCGCAGCCGTTTCAGTTCGACGAGTACGTCGGCTTCGGCAGCCATCAGCTCTCTCCTCCCGGCGCGCTTCCAGAGCGCGAAAAACTTCATGGGCACGGGGGCCAAGTCCCTTGAGCGGCACGGACGTTCACAGGGTCGCCTCCAGCGCGTCACGGACCCGGCGCAGCAGGGCCACGTCCGGTTCGTCGTGGTCCTCGCGGGCCGGGGCGGGAAGCATCGGCAGGGCCTGGCCGGGCGTGCGCGGAGGTTCCACGAGCCCGGCCGCGGCGAGCCGCCTGACCTCGATCAGGGTGTGGAAGGACGGCCGGCCCAGCGCCCAGGCGATGGCCGTCGGCGTACGGACGCCGTCGGCGAGCCGCAGCAGCGCGTCCTGGCGTCCGGTGACCGTCTGGCCGGGCGCGGGCGGGCGCGCCACGACAGGAGAGGTGTCCAGTTCGGGGCAGGGCCAGACGCTGTCCAGGAGGGCGCGGCGCCGCCGGGTCTCGCGCTCCACGGCCTCGGCCTCCACCGGGCGCACCCGGCCGAGCCAGTGCGCGACGCCGTAACGGAACCGGGTGGGACCGCTCGCCGGGCCGAGGACGAAGAACGCGGCGTCGAACAGCGCGCCGATGTGGCAGACCTCGAGCTCGCCCGCGGTGACCCGGCCGCTGTCGATCAGCTGCCGCCCCACCTCGTTGCGCGTGCCCGCCAGCGAGAGGGCCTCCTGCCAGCCTTGCGGGGGCAGCGCGCCGCCGGCCGTCAGCAGGACGTCTATGCCCGGCGCCGCGGGAGACTCCGCGTGCACGACGCGGCCCTCGACGAGATAGAGGGTGCCCTGGTCGCGCAGCAGCGCACCGGTCGCCCGCTCGTCGGCGAGGCGCATCAGCATGGGTGAGGTGGCGGCGGCCGTGATGCGCATGGCGTTCACACCAGCACCAGGCGCTCGGAGAGATCGCGCAGCCGCATGCGGGCGAGCGCGAGATTCCCGGTGTGCCGGTCGAGCCAGAGATAGAGGAAGACGCTGCTGTCGAAGGTCGTCTCGACGAAGCGGATCAGATGGAACCCGGTCCGCGTGGTGAGCATGAGGTCCTCGACGGGGAGCCCCTTGCGGTCGTCGCCCCGCCCCGTGTCCGGCGCGTCGTCCCTGGGCGCGAACGCCTGGTACTCCGCCGCGGACCGGGCCACCTCCGCGGTCTCGGCCGCGGTCGCCTCGTGGTCGCCGCCGGGAGGATCGCCGACCGAACCGAGGGCGAGCCCGCTGGTCCAGTCGACGATCGCCGCGCCGCGCGCACCAGGCAGTGTCATCGCTTCGAGCAGACACTCGTCGATTCCGGGCACGCGGCTCCCCTTCCCCAGGGTTGAACCGGGTGGCCCCTACCACCCGACCGGGGGCTCAGCGCCGCCCGGTGTGAGGAAGGTACGCAGAAGTGGTGGAGAGTCCTGGGAAATGGGCACTTTCCAGGGGAACATGCCCGACCTCGACGGGATCAGTGCGAGGAGAGGAGAGTTCGGGCCCGAGCCTGACCGATTGTGGCGGCCGACGACCGGACCGCCCCCCTCACTCCTCGCCGCGCGCCTTGAGCACCACCTTGTTGACGGCCCACAGCCCGATGCCGATGGCGAGCAGCACCCCGGCCCGGATGTAGACCTCCGCCGGGCGGTCCGCGAGGGGGCTCGCGAGGATCAGGGCCGTGAGGGCGCCGAGCACCGGAAGGACCGTCGGGGCGCGGTAGTGCTTGTGCTCGACGGGGTCGCGGCGCAGGACGAGGACCGCCACGTTGACCACCGCGAACACGCAGAGCAGCAGGAAGGCCGTCGTGTCGCCGAGCCCTTCGATCTCGCCCGTCGACACCAGGCCGATCGCCAGCAGCGAGACGAAGACGATGCCGACCACCGGTGTACGGCGGCGGGACAGGACCCGGCCCATCGCGCGCGGCAGGATGCGCTCGTTGGCCATGCCGTAACAGAGCCGCGAGGCCATCATGATGTTGATCAGCGCCGAGTTGGTGACCGCGAACAGGGCGATCAGGGCGAAGAGTTTGTGCGGGAAGTCGATGCCGCCCGCCTTCACGACTTCCAGGAGCGGGCCGCTCGACCCTTCGAGCACCTTGTAGTCGACGAGGAGCGACGACACCAGCGCCACCAGGACGTAGATCGTGCCCGTCACCGCCACCCCGAGGAAGATCGCCCGCGGGAACGTGCGCGTCGGGTCCTTCGTCTCCTCGGCCATGTTCACCGAGTCCTCGAAGCCGACGAACGCGAAGAACCCGAGCGCCGTCGCGCCCAGCACACCCGTCATCAGGGCGTAGGCCGTGCCGTCGCCCGCCTCGAAGTCCGTCAGGCGCGAGGGCTCTCCGTCCCCGCTCAGGACCGCGTACGCGCCGATCGCGAGGATGATGGCCAGGCCCGTCAGCTCGACGAGGGTGAGGACGACGTTCGTCTTCACGGACTCCGAGACGCCCCGCAGGTTCAGCGCCGCGAGCGCGAGGATGAACAGGATCGCGACCAGCGTCGGCGGGAGCGCGTTGCTCGTCAGCTCCCCGAGGTAGTCGCCGCTGAAGGCGCGGGCCGCGGCGCTCGCCGACGAGAGCCCCGAGCACATCACCATGAAGGCGATGATGAAGGTGAGGAACGGGACCTTGAACGCCTTCTGCGTGTAGAGGGCGGCGCCCGCCGCCTTCGGGTACTTGCCGACCAGTTCGACGTACGACGCCGCCGTCAGGATCGCCACGACGAAGCCGATCGCGAACGGCAGCCACAGCGCGCCGCCGACCTTCCCCGCCACCTTGCCGGTGGTGGCGTAGATGCCGGTGCCGAGGATGTCGCCGATCACGAAGAGGATCAGGAGCTTGGGGCCGATCGCGCGGTTCAGCGCGGGTTCTCCGGACGGCGGCGGCGTACCGGTGTCCTTTGCGGATGTCGTCACAGGATCATCTCCCCCGAGGGTGTGCCTGGAGGGAGCATCTGCCCCGGAAGTGCCGATGGGATGCGGGAGTTGAGCAACCTCAGAGGTCGCGCAACGCGTCCCGCAGCGCACCCCCCGACTCGGCGACGATCTCCTGAAGGGACTGCGGCTCCCGCACGGTGGCGAAGCCGACTTCGCCGCCCTCGCCCGCGGCGAAGCCGTAAATCCCGGGTCGGGCCAGGCTGTTGTACGAGTAGTGGTGCGCGAAGTAGTACGCCCCCGTGTCGAGCACCGCGGCGTAGTCGCCCTGTTCGAGCAGTGGGAGCGGGCGGTTCTCGGCGAGCAGGTCGCCCGCGAAGCAGGCGGGGCCCGCGATGTCCTGCCCGACGGCCGGTCCGCTCTTGGGGCGGCCCTTCTCGTCGTACGCGGCGATCCGCAGCGGCCAGGACGCGGGCGCGTACACCGTACGGGCGGCCACCTGGACGCCCGCGTGCGTCACGGCGATGGGCCGGGTGCCCGCCGACTTGGCGTACTCGACGCGGGCCAGGATCGTGCCGTGCTTGGCGAGCAGCGAGCGGCCGAACTCGGTGACGATGCCGTACCGCCCGTCGAGCAGCCCCGGCACGCGGGACTTCAGGCGGCGGGCGTACTGCGCGTGCGTCGGGGTCTCCTCGTCCGAGCCGAAGTTGACGGGCAGGCCGCCGCCGATGTCGATGGTGTCGATCTGCTGCCGGCCGACCCGTCCGTTGATCTCCTCGGCGAGTTCGTACGTCGCCGCGACCCCTCGCACCATCAGCTCCAGGGGCATGCCCTGCGAACCGGAGTGGGCGTGCAGGCGCGTCAGCCACGGGCGGTCGAGGTAGGCCTGGACGATCCACGCGCGGGCGCCCTCGTCCAGCAGCGCGACGCCGAACTTGGACGTCGCGGTCGCGGTGGACAGGGCGCCGATGGAGCCGCCGCCGACCTGCGGGTTCACGCGCAGGCCGATGGGGGAGCCGGTGGGCGCCGAGCGGGTCATCGCGTCCAGGCGGGCGAGTTCCTGCGGGTTGTCGGCGTTCACGGCGATGCCGAGGGCGAGGGCCTCGCGCAGTTCGGCGGCGGTCTTCGCGGGTGAGTCGAGGACGGTGTGCGTGGGCGGCACACCGGCGGCCCGCGCGAGGGCGAGCTCGCCGGGGCTCGCCACCTCGGCGCCGATGCCGGCGTCGCGAAGGAGGCGCAGGACCGGGACCAGGGGCGACGCCTTCACCGCGAAGGCGTGCAGGACGGGGGTGCCGGGCGGTGTGACCGCCTCGAAGGCGGCGTGCAGCGCGGCGGCGGCCGAGCGGATGCCGTCGACGTCCAGGAGCCCGATGATCGGGGACGCGGGGTCCACGAGGCCCAGCTCGACGGCGGCGCGGACGGCCTGGTCACGCCGGACGGCGCGGTCCGCCGGATCCTCTCTGTCCGTCTCGGTCGCGTGTGCGGTCTCCGTGCCCTGATCGCTCATGTGTTCCAGCCAATCATCCGTCACGTGGTATCGCTGCCCCGTCAACGTATTGACTAGCTCTATTCAACATCGCAGGATGTGAATAACAAGGTCACAGCAGACAGCAGAGCACCACGAGGAGGCATCGCCATGTCAGGACCCCGCCCCGTACGGGCACCGCGCGGTACGGAACTGAGCGCCCTGGGATGGCAGCAGGAAGCCGCCCTGCGCATGCTGCAGAACAACCTCGACCCCGAGGTCGCCGAGCACCCCGACAAGCTCGTCGTCTACGGCGGCACCGGCAAGGCCGCCCGCGACTGGCGCTCGTTCGACGCGATGGTGCGCACCCTCAAGACCCTCAAGCAGGACGAGACGATGCTCGTCCAGTCCGGCCGCCCGGTCGGCGTCATGCAGACCCACGAGTGGGCCCCGCGCGTCCTGATCGCCAACTCGAACCTGGTGGGCGACTGGGCGAACTGGGAGGAGTTCCGGCGCCTTGAGGCCCTCGGCCTCACCATGTACGGCCAGATGACCGCCGGCTCCTGGATCTACATCGGCACGCAGGGCATCCTCCAGGGCACGTACGAGACCTTCGCCGCCGTCGCAGCGAAGAAGTTCAACGGCACGCTCGCCGGGACCATCACCCTCACCGCCGGTCTCGGCGGCATGGGCGGCGCCCAGCCCCTCGCCGTCACGATGAACGACGGCGTAGCGATCTGTATCGACGTCGACCCGCGCGCGATCGAGCGCCGCATCGAGCACAAGTACCTCGACGTGAAGGCCGACAACCTGGAGCACGCTCTCCAGCTGGCGGTCGAGGCGCGCGACGCCCGTCGCCCCCTCTCCATCGGCCTGCTCGGCAACGCGGCCGACCTCCTTCCCCGCATGCTCGCCGAGTCCGCGCCCATCGACATCGTCACGGACCAGACCTCGGCCCACGACCCCCTCGCCTACCTCCCCACTGGCGTCGACTTCGACGACATGGCGACGTACGCGGCCAAGGACCCGGCGGGCTTCACCACCCGCGCCCGTGAGTCCATGGCCAAGCACGTCGAGGCGATGGTCGGCTTCATGGACGCGGGCGCCGAGGTCTTCGACTACGGCAACTCGATCCGCGGAGAGGCCCAACTCGCAGGCTACGACCGTGCGTTCGCCTTCCCCGGCTTCGTCCCCGCCTACATCCGCCCGCTCTTCTGCGAGGGCAAGGGCCCGTTCCGCTGGGCCGCGCTCTCCGGCGAGGCGTCGGACATCCACAAGACGGACAAGGCGCTCCTGGACCTCTTCCCCGAGAACGAATCCCTGCACCGCTGGATCAAGATGGCGGGCGAGCGCGTCCACTTCCAGGGCCTCCCGGCGCGCATCTGCTGGCTCGGCCAGGGCGAGCGCGACAAGGCGGGCGACATGTTCAACGACATGGTCGGCAACGGCACCCTCGCCGCCCCCCTCGCCATCGGCCGCGACCACCTGGACTGCGGTTCCGTCGCATCCCCGTACCGCGAGACGGAGGCCATGCTCGACGGCTCCGACGCGATCGCCGACTGGCCGCTCCTCAACGCCATGGTGAACGTCGCGTCGGGTGCCTCCTGGGTCTCCATCCACCACGGCGGCGGCGTCGGCATGGGCCGCTCCCTCCACGCGGGCCAGGTCTCGGTCGCCGACGGCACGAAGCTCGCGGGCGAGAAGATCCGCCGCGTCCTGACCAACGACCCCGGCATGGGCGTCATCCGGCACGTCGACGCGGGCTACGACATCGCGGAGTCGGTGGCGGACGAGAAGGGCGTACGCATCCCGATGCGCGAGGGCGACCAGGCCGGCGAGGGTGGCCAGGCGTGAGCGACACGTTCCACGCCATGTGGCGCTCGCTGCGGCCCATCGGCCGCAGCGACGCCTCGGGCGGCTACCGCCGCTACGCCTGGACCGGTGCGGACGCCGAGTGCCGCCTCTGGTTCCAGGCGCAGGCGGAGGCGCGCGGCCTCGACTACGAGGTCGATCGCAACGGCAACCAGTGGGCCTGGCTCGGCGACCCGGCCCGGGGCGACGCGGTCGTCACGGGCTCGCACCTGGACTCCGTACCGGACGGCGGCGCCTTCGACGGCCCGCTCGGGGTCGTCTCCTCCTTCGCCGCACTGGACGAACTCCGCGCACGGAAGGTGTCGTTCAGCCGCCCCCTCGCCCTCACCAACTTCGGCGACGAGGAGGGCGCCCGCTTCGGCCTGGCCTGCGTGGGCTCGCGCCTGACCGCCGGACAGCTCACGCGCGAGAAGGCGTACGAGCTGACGGACGCGTCCGGCATCACGCTCCCCCAGGCAATGGAGGCGGCGGGCCACGACCCGTCCACCATCGGCCCGGACCCCGAACGCCTCGCCCGCATCGGCGCGTTCGTGGAACTGCACGTCGAACAGGGCCGAGCCCTCGACCTCACCGGCGATCCCGTCGGCATCGCCTCCGCCATCTGGCCGCACGGCCGCTGGCGCTTCGACTTCCGGGGCGAGGCCAACCACGCGGGCACCACCCGCCTGGTGGACCGCCGCGACCCGATGCTGTCGTACGCGGAGACGGTCCTCGCGGCCCGCAGGGAGGCGGAACTCGCGGGCGCGGTGGCCACCTTCGGCAAGATCGCGGTCGAGCCGAACGGCGTGAACGCGATCCCGTCACTGGTGCGCGGCTGGCTGGACTCGCGGGCGGCCGACCAGTCCACGCTCGACACGGTGGTCACGGGCATCGAGAAGGCGGCCCGCGAGTACGCGGACCGGCACGGCATCGACCTCGACGTCGTACGGGAGTCCTTCACGCCGGTGGTGGAGTTCGAGGACGCGCTGCGGGACGAACTGGGCCGGATTCTCGGCGGCAGCACGGGCCGGGCGCTCCCCGTCCTGGGCACGGGCGCCGGCCACGACGCGGGTATTTTGTCCGGCTCGATCCCGACCGCCATGCTGTTCGTACGGAACCCCACGGGCATCTCGCACTCCCCGGCCGAGTTCGCCGCCGAGGACGACTGCGTGGCCGGGGTGACCGCACTGGCCGACGTACTGGAAGGGCTGGCGTGCAGGTGACGGAGACTTACTGGCTGGAGCAGGCCTGGCTCGACCCGACGGTCGAGCCGGGCGTGGCGGTGGAGGTGACGGGCGACCGGATCACGGCCGTCCGCAAGGGCGTGGAGGCCCCGCCGCCAGGCGCGACGGTGCTGCGCGGCCTGACGCTGCCGGGCCTGGCGAACGCCCATTCGCACGCCTTCCACCGGGCCCTGAGGGGCACGGTCCAGGTGGGCTCCGGCACGTTCTGGACGTGGCGCGAGGTCATGTACTCGGTGGCGGACCGCCTCACTCCGGACACGTACCGCGCGCTGGCCCGCGCGGTGTACGCGGAGATGGCCCTCGCGGGCATCACCACGGTGGGCGAGTTCCACTACGTGCACCACGCGCCGGGCGGCACGCCCTACGCCGACCCCAACGCGATGGGCGAGGCGCTGATCGAGGCGGCTTCCGACGCGGGCATCCGTATCACGCTTCTTGACACGGCGTACGTGGCGTCGGGGCTGCTCAGCGACACGCGGGGCGAGGCCCCGAACCGCCACCAGCTGCGCTTCTCCGACGGCACGACGGAGGCGTGGGCGGAGCGGGCCTCGGCTCTCAAGGACCGCGAGCACGCGCGGATCGGAGCGGCGATCCACTCTGTACGGGCAGTCCCCGCCCGGCAGTTGGGCGCGGTGGCGGACTGGGCGTCGGCCCGCAAGGCGCCGCTGCACGTGCACCTCTCCGAGCAGAAGGCGGAGAACGAGGCGTGCCTGTCGGTCCACGGCCGCACTCCAACTCGCCTTCTGGCGGACCACGGGGTGCTTGGCCCCCGCACGACGGGCGTACACAACACCCACCTCACGGACGAGGACATCGCGCTCCTGGGCCGCTCCTCCTCCGGTACGTGCATGTGCCCCACGACGGAACGGGACCTGGCGGACGGCATCGGCCCGGCGGTCCGCCTCCAGCAGGCGGGCAGCCCGCTCTCCCTGGGCAGCGACAGCCACGCGGTGATCGACATCCTGGAGGAGGCGCGGGCCATGGAGCTGAACGAACGCCTCCGCTCGCACACGCGCGGCCACTGGACGGCGGCGGCGCTGCTGCGCGCGGCGACGGCGGACGGGCACGCGGCGCTGGGCTGGGCGGACGCGGGCGTTCTGGAGCCCGGCGCGCTGGCCGACTTCGCGACGATCGCCCTGGACTCGGTCCGCACGGCGGGCCCCCTGCCTCGCCTGGCGGCGGAGACAGCGGTCTTCGCGGCCACGTCGGCGGATGTCCGCGACACGGTGGTGGGCGGCCGCCACGTTGTACGAGACGGGGCGCATGCGCTGGTACCGGACGTACCGGGGGCGCTGGCGGAGGCGGTGGAAGCGCTGCGGGACTGACCCAGCGGCCCTGCACCACCGCTCCGCGGCGGATTTTCCCCACCCACCCACCCGATCACCCGGCAGCTTCGCCCGCACCGAACGAGCCTCTCCCGCCCACCCGCCCGATCACCCCGCAGCTTCCCTCGCACCGAACGAGCCTCCCCCGCCCACCCGCCCGATTGCCCCGCGGTCCTTCCAGCCCGTCCGGCGTTTGAGGACGAACTCGGCGGAGCCGGTGATGACGGTGCGCATCGGTCCCGGCGGAGCCGGGTTTTCGGGAAGGGGTGGGATCGGGGAAAGAACCGCCGGAGGCAAGACGCCCGCCCCCACTCACCCGCAGAGGACCCCATGCCCACCACCCTCACCACCCTCATCACCAACATCGCCAGCCTCGTCACGAACGACCCCTCGCAGGGGGACGGAAGCCCCCTGGGCCTCGTCGAGAACGCCGCGGTCGTCATCGACGACGACCGCATCGCCTGGGTGGGCCCGGCCGCCAAGGCCCCCGCGGCGGACGAGACGTACGACGCAAAGGGCCGCGCAGCCATCCCCGGCTTCGTCGACTCCCACAGCCACCTCGTCTTCGCAGGCGACCGCACCCAGGAGTTCAACGCCCGCATGTCGGGCCGCGCGTACTCGGCGGGAGGCATCCGCACCACGGTCGCCGCCACCCGAGCCGCCTCCGATGCGACGCTCGAAGCGAACCTCACGCACTACCTCCGCGAGGCCCTGCGCCAGGGCACGACCACCTTCGAGACGAAGTCGGGCTACGGCCTCAACACGGAGGACGAGGCCAGGGCCCTCCGCATCGCCTCCCGCCACACGGACGAAGTGACGTACCTCGGCGCCCACATCGTCTCCCCGGACTACGCCGACGACCCGGCCGCGTACGTGGACCTCGTCACCGGCGAGATGCTGGAGGCCTGCGCCCCCCACGCGCGCTGGATCGACGTCTTCTGCGAGAAGGGCGCCTTCGACGGCGACCAGGCCCGCGCGATCCTCACGGCGGGCAAGGCGAAGGGCCTGCACCCCCGCATCCACGCGAACCAGCTCTCGTACGGCCCCGGAGTCCAGCTCGCCGTAGAGCTGGACGCGGCATCGGCGGACCACTGCACACACCTCACGGACGCCGACGTGGACGCACTGGCGAACAGCAACACGGTGGCGACGCTCCTGCCCGGAGCCGAGTTCTCCACCCGGGCCCAGTGGCCGGACGCCCGCCGCATCCTGGACGCGGGCGCGACGGTGGCGCTCTCCACGGACTGCAACCCGGGCAGCTCCTTCACGTCCTCGGTCCCGTTCTGCATCGCCCTCGCGGTACGCGACATGGGCATGACCCCCGACGAGGCGATCTGGTCGGCCACAGCGGGCGGCGCGGCGGCCCTGCGCCGCACGGACATCGGCCACATCCGCAAGGGAGCCCAAGCAGACCTGGCCCTCCTGGACGCCCCCAGCCACGTCCACCTGGCCTACCGCCCGGGGGTCCCGCTGGTCAGCGAGGTCTGGCGCCGGGGCGCTCGGGTGGCCTGACGGCACGCTCGCAAGAAAATCCCGCTCGGCGAGCAATCCGCCCGTCGCCAGCGGGATTTCTTTGCAGTGCGCCCGCCGCCCCTCACCATCACCCACCACCGCCACCCGTCAACGCGGGATGTCCAGGACGGCCTTGCCGGTGATCTCACGGGCGAGTAGCGCGGCCAGCGCGTCCGGGGTGCGGGTCCAGTCGTCGCGGAAAGTGATCTGGGGGTCCAGTTCACCGCGGCCGACGAGAGACGCGAGCCACTCGAGGTCGGCGCCGAGGCCGTCGGCGTCGTCCAGCAAGAAGAACGTGGTGAGCGAGCGGTCGTGCCGCCCGCCGTCCCCGAAAAGGGCGCCGAACGGAAACTCCTCCCCGACCCCTGAGCTGTGGCCGACGGCCACCAGGGTGCCGTGGGGCGCCAACGCCCGATAGGCGTCGACCAGTTGCGGTCCTCCGACCACGTCGATCACGCCGTGCACCGGCTCGATGACCGTCAGGGCATCGCCCGCCACAACCTCGTGGGCGCCGAGGCGCGTCAGTGCCTCACCCTTGGCGGTGTCGCTGGTCGCCGCCACGACGTGCGCGCCGCCACGGGCCGCGAGCTGCACCGCGAACCTGCCCACGCCGCCGCTCGCTCCCGTCACCAGAACTCGGCGTCCCAGGATCGGCCCCAGTCGGCGCAGCGCGCGCAGCGCCGACCCAGCGGCGACCGGCAGTGCGCCGGCCGCGCCCAGGTCCGCGCCCTCGGGCGCGGTCCCCATCAACTCCGTCTCCACTGCCCGGAGTTCGGCCCATGCTCCGGCGGGCCCGAGTGTGACGACCGGGGTGCCGGCAGCGGGCCCGGTGCCGTCGGTGGCAGCGCGTACGACGACACCCGCGGCGTCCCAGCCGGGGATGGTGCCCTCCTCGCCGTTCGGGACGACGAACGCGGCCTCCCCATGATTCACGGAGAAGGAGTGAATGCGGACAAGCGCCTGATGTGGGGTGGGGGCCGGGTCGGGGGTCTCGCGCAGAGAGAGGTGGCCCGGAGCGGAGTGGTCGATCGTGAGTGCTCGCATGCTCCGCATAGTGCCACTGAGTGGCAAAAGCCTACAAGGGGCAAAGGCGTACGGGAGGCGTCCTGGCTAAGATGACGCCATGGCAAGCGAGATGGACAAAGGCGGAGGGCAAGGCGGGGGCAAGGGCGCGGGCAGGGGCGACCTGGGTGACTTGCCGCTGCGGGAGCGGAAGAAGCTGCGGACGCGGCGGGCCCTCGTCGAGACGGCCCTCGAACTGTTCTCCGCCAAGGGATTCGCGGCCACCACGCTCGACGAACTGGTCGAGGCCGTCGAGGTCTCCAAGCGCACGTTCTTCCGGACGTTCGCGTCGAAGGAGGACGTCGCGCTCGCCCCGGAACGGGAGCTGTGGCGGGCCTACGCCGACGACATCGGCGAGCGGCCGCTCGGGGGAGACCGCCCCCTGCTCACTGTCTTCGAGCAGTCGCTGTACACCGCCGTGGCCGGCATGGAAGAGGGTTGGGAGCGGCGCTTCCTGACGAGCCGCGCCCTGGCCGACGCGACGCCCGCGCTGAACGCGCACAGCCTGCGGCACTGCGCGGAGATCACCGACGAGGTCATCGCCCTGACGGTCGCCGCCCTCCCCACGGACCCGGCGCCTCTACGGGTGCGGCTCCTCCTGGAGCTGATGCTCTCGGCTTGGCGCGGCGCGCTGAAGGAGTGGTCCACGCCTGGTGGAGACCACGGCCGCGGTGCGCTGGTCGCGCACATGGACGGCGCGTTCGCCGTAATTCCCGAGGTCCTTGAGCTGGCCGCCGCGGTGCCATCGGCCGAGACCCCGCTACGGCATCCTGGCCCCATGAAGACCATCGGCCTCATCGGGGGCATGAGTTGGGAGTCCAGCGCCGAGTATTACCGGCTGCTCAATGAGCTGGTGCGGGAGCGGCTCGGGGGGCTGCATTCTGCTCGGTGTGTGTTGCACTCCGTCGACTTTGCCGAGATCGAGAAGTTGCAGGTCGCGGGGGAGTGGGAGCGGGCGGGGGAGGTGCTTGCCGGGGCCGCCAAGGGGGTCGAGGCGGCGGGGGCCGAGCTCGTGTTGATCTGCACCAACACCATGCACAAGGTCGCGGAACAGGTCCAGGCGGCGCTCTCCGTGCCTCTGCTGCATCTCGCGGACGCCACCGCCGACGCGGTGCTGCGGGGCGGTCTGCGGCGCGTGGGGCTGCTCGGGACCGCGTTCACCATGGAGCAGGACTTCTACCGGGAGCGGCTGGCCTCGCACGGGCTCGACGTACTCGTGCCGGACGCGGAGGGGCGCGCGCTCGTCCACCGCGTGATCTACGAGGAGCTGTGTCTCGGGGTGGTGCATGAGGCGTCCAGGGTCGGGTACCAGAACGTCATCGAGGATCTTGTACGGGAAGGAGCTGAGGGCGTCATCCTGGGATGCACCGAGATCGAGCTGCTGATCGGGCAGGAGCACAGCCCGGTGCCGCTCTTCCCGACGACGCGGCTGCACGCGGAGGCGGCCGTGGCGGCGGCGATGGCGATGGAGGCCGAGTGAAGTAGGCAGACGACAGCAACCCACCCGTCCACCCCTGGACGCGGGGCAAACGGGTGGGTGGGTGGGCGCGTTCCGCCGCGGAGCGGCGGTTCGAGGACCCGGAGGTACGCCGAGCGGCGAGATCCCTCACTCGTCGACGGTCAATCCCTTGCGGAGCTTGACGAGCGTGCGCGACAGCAGTCGCGAGACATGCATCTGCGAGATGCCGAGCTCATCGCCTATCTCCGACTGCGTCATGTTGGCGACGAAGCGGAGCGAGAGGATCTTCCGGTCGCGCGGCGGGAGTTCGGCGATCAAGGGCTTGAGCGACTCGACGTACTCGATGCCCTCCAGGCCGTGGTCCTCGTAGCCGATCCGGTCCGCGAGCGCGCCCTCGGAGTCGTCCTCCTCGGGCTGGGCGTCCAGCGAGCTCGCCGTGTAGGCGTTGGACGCGGCCATGCCCTCGACGACCTCGTCGTTGGAGATGCCCAGGCGCTCGGCGAGCTCGCCCACCGTGGGGGCGCGATCGAACTGCTGGGCGAGTTCGTCGCCCGCCTTGGCGAGGTCCAGTCGGAGTTCCTGCAGGCGGCGCGGGACGCGCACCGACCAGCTCGTGTCGCGGAAGAAGCGCTTGATCTCGCCGACGATGGTCGGCATCGCGAAGGTGGGGAACTCGACGCCTCGGCTGAGCTCGAAGCGGTCGATCGCCTTGATCAGGCCGATGGTGCCGACCTGGATGATGTCCTCCATGGGCTCGCTGCGGGAGCGGAACCGGGAGGCGGCGAACTTGACCAGGGCGAGGTTGAGTTCGACCAGAGTGTTGCGCACGTACGCGAATTCGTGCGTGCCTTCCTCGAGCGACTCGAGGCGTTCGAAGAGGGTCTTGGACAGAGCCCTCGCATCCAGCGGCCCCACCTCGTCGAACGGCGGGATCTCGGGCAGGTCGGCGAGCCCTTCGAGGGCTTCCGCCTCCGGAACGGCCGTCAGGTCCGGGAGTTCGCCGGGCGTGGCTTCCGTGCGGGGACCCGGGATCTCGGTCTCGATACGGTGCGGTGGGAGTGTCGACGTCGCTCGGTCAGTGCGCGATTCGTCGAGCCGGGGTGACATGGTGTCCTCCATCGTTCTCGGCATATGGCTGCCGATGCCAATACGTGCACTGCGGTGTGCGGCGCCTCCAAAGCCGTCAGTGTTGATTACTGTCTCTTCTACCCCTACCCGTTTCCACAGCCCGGTCGCAAGTGCGTTGTGCGGCTAAATGTCCGATTTCGGGGGGATGTTCGGGTACCCGAGGGCGTGAGGAAGGCGTAATGTTCAGGGGCGTCATCAACAGCCACGACGGTCGGAAGTGAGTGACGGAATGGACCGCGGGACAGTCGGTAGCGCGCATCGGGGCCGGCTTCTGGTCGAAGTCCGGGCAGAAGGCTCGAGCGTCGTCGTTACTCCGGCGGGTGAGTTGGATCACCACACCGCCGATTTGTTGCGTGAGCCACTCGAGGCATGCCTCGACGACGGCTACTCACGCCTGGTCGTCGACTGCTCGCGCCTGGAGTTCATGGACTCCACCGGACTCAATGTCCTACTGGGGGCCCGGCTCAAGGCCGAGGCAGCAGGAGGTGGGGTGCACCTGGCAGGGATGCTGCCGGTGGTGGCCAGGGTCTTCGAGATCACCGGGGCCGAGGCGGTCTTCAGTGTCCACGAGACGCTCGCGGACGCGCTGGCCGACTGACGGGTCGGCCCACGGGGCGAGAGTCCGGGCCGACCGGCCCGGCCGGCCCACAGGGCGGCCCGCTGACGGAGCGTGCTCAGGAGTTACGCGCCAGTTGTCTCTATGTGATCACTGCGTTACGAGTGTCACACGGGTAGCGTCGAATAAGTGGGTGTTCTCACGGTTCGGCCGGGCAGGAGACACCCTGGATACGTCGACAGCGGTCCGCGCACAATCGTTGCCAAATCAACAGCCGGAACGGCCGAGCAGCCGATGATCCCTCTTGGAGCCCTGCTTCTTGTCCAGTTCCTTGTCCAGAGTCCTCTTGTCGGTGAGGTGAAGCGCTGATGAGCACCACCCGGCCTTGCTCGCCGGGCGACCGCGGCCCGGAGCCCGAGGCCGTCGTCGCGGCCGCCCCCGCGGACCAGGCCGTCCCGGCGGCCACGGTCCGTCAGGGTCGCCAGGTCCGCAGGCTGAGCCTGAACGGCGCCAGTGGCATCGTGCCGCTCGCGCGGGACTTCGCGCGCCAGTCGCTGCAGGCGTGGGGCTGGCTGCCCGCGGCGGGCGCCGACCAGCGCGCTGCCGCGGAGGACGTCCTCCTTGTCGTGTCCGAGCTGGTGACCAACGCGTGCCTGCACGCCGAGGGTCCCGACGAGCTCTGGCTCTCCTCCGACAGCAAGGTGCTGCGGATAGAGGTGTCCGACCGCGGCGCCGGTCAGCCCGAGCCCCGTACCCCGCACCGCGCCGGCCGGCCCGGCGGGCACGGGATGTTCATAGTCCAGCGGCTCTGCCTGGACTGGGGTGTCGTCCGCACCCCAGGGGTGGCGGGCAAGACGGTGTGGGCCGAGCTGAGCGCGCCCGCCTAGGGCCCGCTCAGTTCCCCCTTGGGTTACCCACGGTTCGTACGCGCGCCGGATCATTGAGATCCGGCGCGTTCTTTGTCTTCCCTCGGCAAGGCCCCGGGCGTACCTTGAGCGCCCAATCTGATGTGCCGTCAGTAAATCCGCACCGCGGCACGCCACGACCGGCATGAGGGGAACCCGAGGTGTCGTACCAGAAACGAACGGCTGTGCTCGCGCTTGCCACGGCCCTGGCCGGCGGCTCGGCGGTGCTGATGGCCGCCCCCGCCGCGCAGGCCGAGGTCCAGGACGTCAACTACCAGTGCAAGACGCCCATCGGCAACAAGGGCGCGGTGTCGCCGATCGACATCAAGAGCGTGAAGAGCGGCAGCGGCTACAAACTCACCATGTCCTTCCAGAAGGGCGTCTCCTCCAGCCCCGTGGAACTGGGCAAGGGCGCGATGAAGCCGAGCGCGCTCATCAAGCTGGGCGGCGCGGAGAGCGGCACGGTGCCGGTGTCCGGAGCGCCCAACGACAAGGCGATCCCCGCCAACACCCCGATCAAGATCAGCGACCTGTCGGGGACGTACACGCCCAAGAAGAGCGGCAAGGTCACCTTCACCGCGGGTGTCCTGACCATCAAGGCACTCGGTACGACGACGACGTGCACCCCGTCCAACAGCCCCAAGCCCTCGCTCTCCCTCGACGTGAAGGGCTCGGGCGGCGGCGGAGCGACGGACGGCGGCTCCGGCGGCGGCGGATCGACGGACGACGGCGGCTCCGGCGGCTCGGCCAGCGCTCCCTCCGGCGGCGAAGAGCTCCCGCAGACCGGCCCCGCGGACTCCGCCATCGCGCTCGGCACCCTCGGCGGCACCGTGCTGCTCGCGGGCGCGGCCGGCGCGCTCTGGCTGACCCGCAGGAACCAGGCGGCCCGGTCGCGCTAGGCGGGACGCGTACGAAGGTACGAAGCGCACGAAGATCCAGGAGCCGCCGATGCCGTCGCTGCTGTCCGTTGCCCGTGCTCTCACCGTGGCCCTGGCCTTACTGGCGACGGGTCTGGCGCAGGCGCCTGCGGTGTCCGCCGACGACTCCGGGACGTGGTCCGTCGCGCCCTCCGCGGGAGGAGGGACGCGGCCGGCCAAGGACGGGCGGCCGTACTTCTACGTGGAGGGCACGCCCGGCTCCGTCCTGGAGGACACGGTGACGGTCACCAACCCGGGGTCGAAGCCGCGCACGGTGGAGCTGAGCGGCGCGGACGCGGACAACACCAAGGGCGGCGCGTACTCCCTGGAGCGGGGCAAGCCCAAGGACACCGGCTCCTGGATCACCTTCGCCGAACGCACGGTGAAGGTGCCGCCGCGCACCCGCGCCGAGGTGCCGTTCAGCGTGAGCATCCCCGAGAGCGCGGTGCCCGGCGACCACCCCGGGGCGGTCGTCGCGCGGGAGGGCGGCCGCGACGCCGGGGTCCGCGTGCATCTGCGGGTGAGCGGTCCCATGCTGTCCGCGCTCACCGTCGAGCGCGTACGAGCCGAGGGCGGGCGCATCACGTACGACGTCGTCAACCGCGGCAACACGGTCCTGACCCCCAGGCTCACGGTCCACGCGGAGGGCGTGTTCGGCCCGCTGCTCGACCGCAAGCCCCGCACGCTCCCCGTGGAACTCCTCCCCGGCCGCAGGGTCACCCTGACGGAACCGTGGAAGGACGCCCCCGCGCTCGACTCCGTGAAGGTCACGCTCACGGTGACGGCATCGGGCGGAGCCCACGGCAAGGCGACGGCATCGGCCCGCTTCGTGCCGTGGGGAGTGGTGGCAGGGGCGGGGGCCGGGGTGCTCGGCCTGGTGGCGGCGGGCGTCTGGTTCGTCCGCAGACGCAGGGCGGCGGCCGCGGAGCTGCCACCGGACGAGGAACCCGAACAGGGCGTCAGGGAACCGGAGTTGGCGGGAGTGGGGACGGCAGAGGGAGAGCAGCTGTGAATGGCAACCCGTTGTGGGCGGCTCGGCGGTGCGTCGCCGTGACCCTCGTGCTCGCGGCCCTGGCCTTGGTGCTGCTCCCGGCGGCGGGGGCGGCCGGCGCCGCCGAGAAACCCTCCCTCACCCTCTCCAAGTCCGAGGCGGGCAAGGGCGGTGACATCACCGTCAAGGGAGAGGGGTGGCGGCCGAACGCCCTCCTGATGATGCTCGTCTGCGGCCAGTCCACCCCGGCCGACGGCGTGCCCGGCGGCACGAACTCCTGCGCCAACGACAGCGGCCGCGCCGTCACCACGGACGCCAAGGGCGCCTTCAGCAAGAAGCTCCCGGTGGCCGAGCCGCCCAAGCCCTGCCCCTGCGTGGTCCACGTGGCCACGGTCACGGGGGACAAGGCGCAGGCGGACGCCGTCTTCGCGGTCGCCGGGCATCCCGTGAAGTCCCTGCCGAAGCAGCAGGGCGGCGGAAAGCTCTCCGTCCTCACCGATACGCGCCTCGAGGGGTCGAGCGGCGTCCTCACCTGGTTCGGTGCCCCGCCGTCCCGCACGTTCGTCTTCACCGTGGGCAACGTCGGCTCGGCCCCGGTCAAGGACCCGGTCTTCCAAGTGGGCACCTCCCACGGGGTGTTCGCCCCGCAGTGGGAGGAGCAGCAGTGGCGCGGCACCATCGCGCCGGGCAAGAAGGCACAGATCAAGCTGCCGGTCGAGCTGTCGGCCGGGGCGCACGGGGACTACCTCGTCTCCCTGAAGTTCGGTGGCAAGGTGCTCGCCGAACAGCCCTGGGGCGTCGGACGCCCGTGGGGCGTCACCGTCTTCTGGATCCTGCTCTGCGTCGTCGTGCCGGCCGCCGTCTTCCGCATCGGCATGGCGGTGGTCGACAGGCTGCGACCCCACCGCCGCCGTAACCGCGGCTCCCGCCCCGCGGGGCGCCACCGCACCGGCAGGATCGCCGAACTCACCGACCGCATGCCGAAGTTGCGGCTGTCCCAGGGGGCGGTCGCGGCAGACGAGGCGGCCCGTACGCCCCGTACGAAGCCGCCCCGCGAGACCGGCGATCCCTCCGTCAAGGACACCGCCACGCACCCGGGCACCCTCCCGTGGTTCACCCCTGACACAGACCCCGGCTCCGGGACCGCACCCGCCGCCGGACAGCTCTCCGCACCGTCAGAGAACAGCCCGACGACGAAAGGAAACACGTGATCAGCACACGACGGAGAGCGGGCGCGGCCTCGGTCTCGCTGCTGCTCGGCGGGGCGGGCATCCTGCTGGGCGCCGGTCCCGCGCAGGCGGCCGAGGTGGCGTACAAGACGGAGTGCATCCCGCCGTCCATATCGGGGCTGCCGCCGGTGCAGGGCACCACCAAGGTGGAGATCACCGCACCGGCCACCGCGAAGGTGGGCGACGAGGTCGAGGTCGTATGGAAGACCACGGAGGCCGCGTCCAAGAACCCGGACATCCTCGACCTGGACAAGGACACCGTGAAGCCGACCGGCACGATCAAGCTGGGCGGCGGCCAGACCGGTGACCTGGCGGTGGCGGGCGAGCGGGTGAACCCGCCGATCAAGAAGAACAGCCCGATGCTCCTGTCCGACATGAAGGGCAAGCTGAAGCTCACCAAGGCGGGCGACGTCACGCTCACCCCGGGCGCGTACAACATCAACGTCAGCAAGCCCATGTCGACCGACACCAAGTGCACGCCCAAGGAAGAGGTCAAGGCGGGCGCGACCATCAAGGTCACGGAGGGCGGCGGCAGTTCGGGCGGCGGCACGGCCTCAGGCGGTGGCACGGCCTCGGGCGGCGGCACGTCCGGTGGCGGTACGTCGGGCGGTTCCGCGTCCGGCGGCGACACGGGCGGCGACACCGGCGGCGGCTCCACGGGCGGCGGCGACGACGACGGCGGCAAGACCGACTTCCCGGGCAAGGAAGTCCAGACCCCCTACAAGTGCAAGACGCCCATCGGCGACAAGGACGCCACGTCCCCCGTCCAGATCAACGCCAAGAAGGACGGCGGGAATTACGGCCTCACCGTCGAGTTCAAGAAGTCCGTCATGGACAGCCCCGCCGACATCCCCGCGGACTCGGTGAAGCCGTCGATGGAGGTCAAGCTGGGCGGCGCGGACAAGGGCACGGTGCACGTCGAGGGCCCCACCAACAAGGAGCCCATCAAGTCCGGCGACCCGATGACCATCCCTGACCTGACCGGCATGTACAAGCCGGGCGCCGACGGCAAGTCGACGCTCTCGCCGGGCGTCCTGACGGTCAAGGCCCTCGGTACGACTACGACGTGCACCCCGACCAAGGCGGAGGTGTCCCTGGAGATCGACACGGCGGCGCAGCCTGGCGGGGCGGCCGGCGGTTCGGGGTCGGCCGGTGGCTCCGGCTCGGCGGGCGGCTCCACGACCACCGGCGGTGGCGGCCTCGCCGAGACGGGCGCGGACGACAACGGGGCGTTGCGAGCCCTTGGCCTGGTCGCCGGCACGGTGATCCTTTTGGGCGGTGCGGTGTTCACGTTCCTCCCGAGGCGAAGGAGCGGCCTGCGCTGAAGCGCCCTTTAGGGGCGCGGGGAACTGCGCGACCAGCCGTCGACGGCCCGCGGTCGACGCAGACGCGTCTGCCTACGGCGGCTGGTCGGCGGGTGCGGACCATCGTGGTTGCTCGCGAAGTTCCCCGCGCCCCTGACGGGGCGCGCCCCTCAGACGTGCGCCCTGAGCCACCTCAGGACGGCCTGCGCGACCGCAGGGTCCCTGAGGAGCTCGCCCCCGTGCGCCGTACCCGGCTCGATCCGTACGGTCACGTCCCGCAGCCCCGCCACCGTCTGCGCGTGCGCGAGGTCCGTGGAGTGGGCGACCGGGACGAAGTCCGCCGCCGAGTGCGTGAGGTAGAGGGGCGCGTCGTCCTTGCCGGAGGCGTGCGACTTGGCCACCAGGTCGACCCACTTCTTCCAGCACCGCCCGGAGGCCCGGTCCGGCACGCACCCCGCGAGCAGCTCCGCCGTGCCCCGCAGCTTGCGCTGTGCCGGAGAGGCGGCCGTCATCCCGCCGTCCTTCCAGGCGCGGTAGGGCGAGGCGACGGGGGAGAGGGCCACCACGCCGCGCACCCGCCCCCGCCCGGCGCCGTACGTCCCCGCGCTGACGGCGAGATGCCCGCCCGCGGAGGACCCGAGGACCACGGGAGCGGCGCCGCCGCGCCGCTTCACCCACCGCAGGGCGGCGAGCACGTCGTCGCGCTGCGCGGGCCAGGCGGCGTCGGTGGCGAGCCGGTAGTCGGTGTCGTACACGGTGAACCCGCGCGCCGCGAACCACCGTGCCCGCCCGCTCCAGTCGGTGTCCCGCACCCAGGAACCGCCGTGCAGGATCATCAGCGCCGGGCGTCCGGACCCGTCGCCGTACACGGTGATCTTCTGCCGCGCGTGCTCCCCGTACGAGAAGGTCCGGACGGGCGGCGGCTGGGGTGCGGCCTCGACGGCGGCGGTGGACGACGACAGCAACGCCACACAGACGGCGAGGGTGGGCAACGTACGACGCATGGCCAGATGCTCCACCGTCCCGCGGCCCCACACCCGCAGAAACACCAAAGGCCGCCGCACCGGGTGGTGCGGCGGCCCTCAGTTCGAACGTGCAGGTGTGCGGGTCAGCGCACGTCGCCCATGAGCGAGCTCACCTTGTTGCGGGCCATGTAGACCGAGAAGCCGGCGAGCACCGCGGCCGTGGCCTCCAGGGCCACCATGCCCCGGCCGTTGAGGTCGACCCCGGCGATGGCGAGCATGCCGGTCACGCTGTCACCCGCGGTGACGGCGAGGAAGAAGACACCCATCATCTGCGAGGCGTACTTCGCGGGCGCCATCTTCGTGGTCAGCGACAGACCCACCGGGGACAGGCACAGCTCGGCGACGGTGTGCATGAGGAAGATCAGCACCAGCCACCACATGGTGACCTTCGTGTCACCGGTGGCCATGCCCATCGGGACGAGGAACACGAAGAACGAGGCGCCGGCCATCACCAGGGCGAAGGAGAACTTCACGATGGTGCTGGGCTCGCGGTTGCTGCGGGCCATCTTGATCCACAGGGCGGCGAAAACCGGGGCGAGCAGCATGATGAAGCCCGGGTTCAGCGACTGGAACAGGGTGTTCGGCATCTCCCAGCCGAAGATGTCCCGCGAGGTGTGGGAGTCACCGAAGAGGGACAGCGTCGACGCGCCCTGGTCGAAGATCATCCAGAAGATCGCGGCGGCCACGAAGAACCAGATGAACGCCGTCATCTTGGTCTGCTCTTCGGCGTTGAGGTCCCGGTCCCGCTTGATCTTGACCAGCACCGCGATCGGGATCAGCAGACCGGCCACGGTGATCGGGAGCAGCGCCCAGTTGAGCGTGAGCCGGTAGACGTCGGTGAAGGCCACCAGGGCGTAGAACGCCGCGATCACGGCGACGGCCGCCAGCGTCTTGACGATGACGCCGCGCTTCTCCTCGGCCGACAGCGGGTTGGGGACCTTGCTGCTCTCCGCGGACAGGTGGCGGGAACCGATCATGAACTGGATCGCGCCGAGCGCCATGCCGACCGCGGCCAGGCCGAAGCCCAGGTGCCAGTTGACCTTCTCGCCGAGAATGCCGATGGCGAAGGGAGCGGCGAAGGCACCGAGGTTGATGCCCATGTAGAAGATCGTGAAGCCGCCGTCGCGGCGCAGGTCCTTCGGGTCGCTGTAGAGCTGGCCGACCATCGTCGAGATGTTGGCCTTCAGCAGACCCGAGCCGACCGCGACCAGGGCCAGGCCGACGAAGAACATCGCCGAGCTCGGCAGGGCCAGGCACAGGTGACCGGCGACGATCACGATGCTCGCGATGGCCACGGTCTTGCGGGCGCCCCAGACACGGTCGCCGATCCAGCCGCCGGGCATGGCCATGAGGTAGACCATGGCCACGTAGACGGAGTAGATGGCCGTGGCGGTCGCCGCGGTGTACGCCAGGCCGCCGCCCTGGCTGCCGGTGGCCGCGTCTGCGCCGCCGGAGACCAGGTAGAGCACGAGCAGAGCACGCATGCCGTAGTAGGAGAAGCGCTCCCACATCTCGGTCATGAAGAGTGTGGCCAGTCCGCGGGGGTGGCCGAAGAAGGTCTTCTCAGAGCCAGGGGTACCGGCGGAGTCCTTCGTCAGGCTGGACGCCATGGGTCGATCCTCGTGGTTCGGGACGCGCGGCAAGAGCGTGTGCGCGCCCGGTGGGGGGCGGTCGGCACCGGGGTCTTACCGGCCTCACCCCCACGCCCGGGGAGTGTTCGCGCCCCTTTTCGGGGAAGGCGCAGGACGGCGACTCCGAGATCCACGCCCTGGGCGCATCTTCACGCGCAGGGCCCGACCACAGGTCATTCCTTTCAAGGCTGGCAGAAACCAGCCCGCACATAAAAGAGACCTAAGGCCGCACAGTGGGCCAAAGGTCCTTGCATAGTGCATCAGGCGTTGGGTCACCATACGCCACGACAGTGCGGCATATGGAAGGACTTGAGAGATGGATCACAGGTTACGGTGGAACCGCCTGCCCACATTCCAAGGTGATCCCCAGGATCGCACCCCAGAGCCGCAGGGGCCGACCGGCAGCTGTCGATCACCCCACGGTGGTCCTCCGGTGCGGACTACCATCACCCCATGACCCGTGTACTGCTCGCCGAGGACGACGCGTCCATCTCGGAGCCGCTGGCCCGTGCCCTGCGCAGGGAGGGGTACGAGGTCGAAGTGCGTGAGGACGGCCCGACCGCCCTCGACGCCGGGCTGCAGGGCAGCGTCGACCTCGTCGTACTCGACCTGGGGCTGCCCGGGATGGACGGCCTGGAGGTGGCCCGCCGCCTCCGCGCCGGGGGGCACACGGCGCCGATCCTCATCCTCACCGCCCGTGCCGACGAGGTGGACACCGTCGTCGGCCTGGACGCGGGCGCCGACGACTACGTCACCAAGCCCTTCCGCCTCGCCGAACTGCTCGCCCGGGTCCGGGCCCTGCTCCGGCGTGGCGCGGCCGAGCCGCAGCAGGCTCCGGCCACGCACGGCGTGCGGATCGACGTCGAGTCGCACCGCGCCTGGATGGGCGAGGAGGAGCTCCAGCTCACGGCCAAGGAGTTCGACCTGCTCCGGGTCCTGGTGCGCGACGCGGGCCGGGTCGTGACCCGGGACCAGCTGATGCGCGAGGTCTGGGACACGACGTGGTGGTCGTCCACCAAGACCCTGGACATGCACATCTCCTGGCTGCGCAAGAAGCTGGGCGACGATGCGGCGAACCCGCGGTACATCGCCACTGTGCGGGGCGTGGGCTTCCGCTTCGAGAAAAGCTAGGGGCTGGGCGCCCCGCCAGGGGTGCGGGTCGTTCCGGGGTGCTCGCGCAGTTCCCCGCGCCCCTGACGGGGGCTCCGATCGGCCACACTGAGTAAATGCGCCGCAGACTGATCAGCTCCACCCTCGCCGTAGTCCTCGTGGTCATCGCCGTCTTCGGCGTCAGCCTCGTCATCGTCGAGACGAGGACCATCAGCAGCAGCGCCCAGGAGCGGGTGACGAGTGAGGCGCTCCGCCTGGCCAGCGTCGTGGACAGCAGGCTCATCAGCGACGAGCGGATCAGCGCCGAGATCCTGCGGGACGTGGCCGCGGTCGACGCCGACCGCTACGCCCTCATCGAGATCCCCGGCCGCGCCCCCATCAAGATCGGCTCCCGCCCCACCGGCGACGTCATCCGCGACACGGCCACGGGCGAGGAGGGCGAGAAGGTCACCGTCGAGGAGCCGCGCACCGCCGTCACCCAGGAGGTCGGCCGCACCCTGCTGATCATCGGCGCCGTCGCCCTCCTCGCGATCATCGCCGCCGTACTCCTCGCCGTACGCCAGGCCAACCGCCTCGCCTCGCCCCTCACCGACCTCGCGGAGACCGCCGAGCGCCTCGGCTCCGGCGACCCGAGGCCCCGCCACAAGCGGTACGGGGTGCCGGAGCTCGACCGCGTCGCGGACGTCCTGGACGGCAGCGCCGAGCGCATCGCCCGGATGCTGACCGCCGAGCGCCGCCTCGCCGCGGACGCCTCGCACCAGCTGCGTACGCCCCTGACGGCCCTCTCCATGCGCCTGGAGGAGATCACCGTCACCGATGACCTGGACACGGTGAAGGAGGAGGCCACGATCGCGCTCGCGCAGGTCGAGCGCCTCACCGACGTCGTGCAGCGGCTGCTCACGAACTCACGCGACCCGCGCACCGGCTCCGCCGTCTCCTTCGACCTGGACGAGGTCGTCAAGCAGCAGCTGGAGGAGTGGCGCCCGGCCTACCGCAGCGCGGGCCGCGCCATCGTCAGCTCGGGCAAGCGGCACCTGCGGGCCGTGGGCACCCCCGGGGCGGTCGCGCAGGTCCTGGCCGCCCTCATCGAGAACTCGCTCATGCACGGCGGCGGCACCGTGGCGCTGCGGACCCGCGTCACGGGAAACCAGACGGTCATCGAGGTCACCGACGACGGCCCCGGCGTCCCCGCCGACCTCGGCGCGCGGATCTTCGAGCGCACCATCAGCGGCCGCAACTCGACCGGCATCGGCCTCGCGGTCGCCCGGGACCTGGCCGAGGCGGACGGCGGCCGCCTGGAGATGCTGCAGACCAAGCCGCCGGTCTTCGGCCTGTTCCTGTCGCGTACGCCGCCGCAGAAGCGCGACCGGTGGCACGACGAGGAGACGGTGCGCTAGCGCGTGCCCCGCCCGGCCGGGCGCTTCTCCTTGGGCGCCACGGCCGTGGAGCCGCCGTCCAGGAACGATTCCGCACGGGCGACCGTCTCCCGCGCGGGCAGCGCCTTGAAGACCCAGGTGCGGTAGGACCAGAAGCGGAAGCAGGTGGCGATGCCGATGCCCACGAACTTGAAGATGTTGCGCTGCAGCGGGCTGTCCCAGTCGAAGCCGTAGATCGCCGCGTACAGGACGCCGTTCTCGATCACCAGGCCGACCGCGCTGAAGACCAGGAACAGCGTGAGCTCCTTGGTGCGGGAACTCTTGTCGCGGTCTTTGTACGTGAAGTAGCGGAACCCCACGTAGTTGAAGGCGATGGCCACGACGGTGGCGATCACGTTCGCCCGCACGGCCTGCAGGTCGGTGGTGTGCCACAGCAGGTTCGACACGCTGAAGTTCACCAGCGTGCCCAGCGCCCCCACGGCTCCGAACTTGGCCACTTCGCGCGCGAGCTGCTCCAGTCGCACCCGTAGTGCGCCACGTTCCGTCATGGTGGTCGCCCCAACCCCCGTCGTCGATTCGTTCGGTCTCGTCCTCGTCGACGTATGTGGTGATTCGGTCGCGTCAACCCAGCCATGCTAACCAGCGACCCCGCCCGTCGCTCGGGGGCGCCTCCACACTGTGGCGCCTCTGTGACGGGAGAGCCCGTACGGTGCACGGAAACCGGCCGTTCCGAGGTGGCCGATACAGGCCGATACCCTGGGGGTGTGACGTTCCCGGTAGTCGGCATGGTCGGCGGCGGTCAGCTCGCCCGCATGACCCACGAGGCGGGTATCCCCCTCGGCCTGAAATTCAAGCTCCTCAGTGACACCCCTCAGGACTCCGCGGCGCAGGTCGTCGGCGATGTCGTCATCGGCGACTATCGCGACCTCGACACGCTGCGCGCGTTCGCGAGGGGCTGCGACGTGATCACTTTCGATCACGAACACGTACCCACCGAGCATCTACGGGCCCTGGAGGCGGACGGCATCCCCGTGCGTCCGGGGCCCGACGCGCTGGTGCACGCCCAGGACAAGGGCGTCATGCGCGAGAAGCTCACGGAGATCGGCGTGCCCTGTCCACGCCACCGGATCGTGCGCGATCCGGCCGACGTGGCGGCCTTCGCGGCCGAGGGCGACGGCTTCCCCGTGATCCTCAAGACGGTGCGTGGCGGCTATGACGGAAAGGGGGTGTGGTTCGTACGTTCCGTCGAGGACGCCGAAGACCCCTTCCGGGCCGGTGTCCCCGTGCTCGCCGAGGAGAAGGTCGACTTCGCGCGAGAGCTCGCGGCGAACGTCGTGCGCTCGCCGCACGGCCAGGCCGTGGCCTACCCCGTCGTCGAGTCGCAGCAGGTCGACGGCGTCTGCGACACGGTGATCGCGCCGGCCCCCGGCCTCTCGGAGGACCTCGCGGGCCAGGCGCAGGAACTGGCCCTTCGCGTCGCGAAGGAACTCGGCGTGGTCGGCCACCTGGCGGTCGAGCTCTTCGAGACGCGCGACGGCCGCATCCTGGTGAACGAACTGGCGATGCGCCCGCACAACTCCGGCCACTGGACGCAGGACGGGGCGATCACGTCCCAGTTCGCCAACCACGTGCGCGCGGTGCTCGACCTGCCCCTCGGCGACCCGCGCCCGCGGGCGAAGTGGACGGTCATGGCCAATGTCCTGGGCGGCGACTACCCGGACATGTACCAGGCGTACCTGCACTGCATGGCGCGCGACCCGCAGTTGAAGATCCACATGTACGGCAAGGACGTGAAGCCCGGCCGCAAGGTCGGCCACGTCAACACCTACGGCGACGACCTGGACGACGTGCTGGAGCGCGCCCGTCACGCGGCCGGCTATCTCAGAGGAACGATCACCGAATGACGGCATCCGTAGAACCCGCAGGACCTGTGGTCGGCATCGTCATGGGCTCGGACTCCGACTGGCCCGTCATGGAGGCCGCGGCCAAGGCCCTCGACGAGTTCGAGATCCCCTACGAGGTCGACGTCGTCTCGGCGCACCGCATGCCCCGCGAGATGGTCGCGTACGGCGAGGAAGCGGCGGACCGCGGCCTCAAGGCGATCATCGCGGGGGCCGGCGGCGCCGCGCACCTGCCGGGCATGCTGGCCTCGGTGACCCCGCTGCCGGTCATCGGCGTGCCCGTACCGCTGAAGTACCTCGACGGCATGGACTCCCTCCTGTCCATCGTGCAGATGCCCGCGGGCGTGCCGGTGGCGACGGTCTCGGTGGGCGGCGCGCGCAACGCGGGCCTCCTCGCGGCGCGCATCCTGGCCGCGCACGACCCCGAACTCCTCGGCCGTATGCGGGAGTTCCAGCAGGAGCTGTACGAACAGGCCACGGAGAAGGGCAAGCGGCTCCGTACGAAGGTCGAGGGCGCGGGCTCCGGCTTCGGCTTCGGCTCGGGGAAGTGAGCGGCGTGACGTCCCTCGACGAGGCCCGTGCCTTTCTCGCCGAGTTCCCCGTGGTCGACGGGCACAACGACCTGCCCTGGGCGCTGCGCGAGAAGGCGGGGTACGACATCGACCGCCTGGACATCGCGTCCGACCAGACGGGCCACCTCCACACGGACATCGCGCGCCTGCGGGCGGGCGGTGTCGGCGCCCAGTTCTGGTCGGTGTACGTCCGCACGGACCTGACGGGTGACGCGGCGGTGAGCGCGACGCTCGAACAGATCGACTGCGTCGACCAGTTGCTCACGCGTTACCCGGCGGACCTGCGGCGCGCGCTGACGGCCGCGGACATGGAGGCGGCGCGGGCGGAGGGCCGTATCGCGTCCCTGATGGGCGCCGAGGGCGGCCACTCCATCAACAACTCCCTCGCGACCCTGCGGGCGTTGCACGCGCTCGGCGTCCGCTACATGACGCTGACGCACAACGACAACATCGCGTGGGCGGACTCGGCGACGGACGAGCCCGGCGTCGGGGGCCTGTCGGCCTTCGGCCACGAGGTGGTCCGCGAGATGAACCGCAGCGGCATGCTCGTGGACCTCTCCCACGTGGCGGCGACGACGATGCGGGCGGCCCTGGACACGTCCGTGGCGCCCGTGATCTTCTCCCACTCCTCCTCCCGGGCGGTGTGCGACCACCCGCGCAACATCCCGGACGACGTCCTGGAACGCCTTTCGGTGAACGGCGGCGTCGCGATGGCCACGTTCGTCCCGAAGTTCGTCCTCCAGGCGGCGGTCGACTGGACGGCGGCCGCCGACGAGAACATGCGGGCGCACGGCTTCCATCACCTGGACACGAAGCCGGACGCGATGAAGGTCCACGCGGCCTTCGAGGAGTCGCACCCGCGCCCGGTCGCCACGGCGGCCACGGTCGCCGACCACCTCGACCACATGCGTGAGGTGGCGGGCGTCGACCACATCGGCATCGGAGGGGACTACGACGGCACGGCGTTCACGCCGGACGGCCTCGACGACGTCGCGGGCTACCCGAACCTGATCGCGGAGCTCCTGACCCGCGGCTGGTCGAAGCCGGACCTGGCCAAGCTGACGTGGCAGAACGCGGTGCGCGTACTCGGAGCAGCCGAGGACGTGGCCCGCGACGAACAGTCCAGGCGCGGCCCGTCGAACGCGACGCTCGAGCAGCTGGACGGCTGAGGGCGTACGGGGATACGGGGATACGGGCATCAGGGCGGGGGCGGCCGAACGGCCACCCCCGCCCTTCGCGTTGCTTCAGCTGACGAGTCGCTGTGCGAATCGCAGCGAGTGGGTGAAGAGGTTGGCCACCGTGTCATCGGGCGCTCCGTGCCAGCCGTGGTCCGCGTCCGGCACCGTACGCAGTTCTACGCGGGCTCCCGCCTCCCGCAGGCGGGCGGCGAGTGTCTCGCTGTGTGTCACCGGCACCATCGTGTCCCGCTCGCCGTGGACCAGGAGGAAGGGCGGGGCGTCGCGGTGGACCCGCGTGACGGGGCTCGCCGCGCGGGCGGCCTCGGGCACGGCCGCGGGGGCGGCGCCGAGCAGCAGGGCCTCCGGGGTCGCGGCGCTGTGCGGGTCGAACGGGCCGCGGGGGACGGTGAGGTCGCTCGGGGCGTACCAGATCACGGCGCCGGAGGCCGCGACCGCGGGGTCGAGAGCCAGGAGCGAGGCCAGGTGCCCGCCCGCGGACTCGCCCCACACCACGGTTCGCGCGGTGTCGACGCCGAGCTCCGGCGCGCGCAGTCGGAGCCAGCGCAGCGCGGCCCGCAGGTCGTCGAGCGGCGCGGGGAAGGTGGCCTCGCCGCTGAGCCGGTAGTCGGCGCAGGCCACCGCGAAGCCCGCGGCGGCGATACGGGCGAGCGGCCCCGGGTTCCAGTCCCGGGTGCGCAGCCCCATGTCGTCACGGCGCCCTCGCCGCCAGGCGCCGCCGTGCACGAAGAGCACGAGAGGCGCGGGCCCGTTCCCGGCGTCCACCGGGAGCCACAGGTCGAGCTCCAGCGGACGTGCGCCGTCGACCTCGCCGTACGGGACGCCGCGCAGGACCCGCGGATGCGGGGCCGGAAGGGGTGCGACGTCCGGATGGGGCGCGGCGATCAGCCGGCGCAGGGACTCGCTCACCGGGTGCGCCACTGGTGCTCGGGCAGGAAGTGCACGTCGTACTGCTCGGGGACGGTGGCGAACTTGTCGGGCGTGGGCACGACGGGCTCGCGCGGCAGGCCGAGACCCTCGGCGGGCGCCCCGAGGGTCTCGAAGAACCGCTCGAAGGTGCCGCCGGGCCCCGCGGCGACGCCGACGACCTGGCTGTGGTGGCGCTCCATGCGGTAGGCGTGCGGACAGTTCTTGGGTACGAAGCCGAAGTCGCCGGGGGTGAGGAGCTTCTCCAGCTGCTCGCCCTCCAGGTCCTCGACGAAGAGGCGGACGGCGCCCTGGGTGACGTAGAAGACCTCGTACGTGTCGGGGTGCAGGTGGGCCGGGATGACGTTGCCCCTGGGGCCCTCGACGGTGAAGAAGTTGAAGCCGTTCTCGGTCTGCTCACCGCCCGCGTAGATGGTGATCAGGTCGCCGAACAGATGGGCGCGGTCGCCCTCGCCCTTCTCGATGACGTAGGGCTTGCCCGGCTCGGCGGGGATGCGTGAGGAGTGCCGGTGGCGGGTGGCGTACTCGATGGTCATGAGCTCTCCGGGACTGAGGAGGGAGGGGAATGTCAGGTAGCCTGACATAAGAAATCCGATGCGGGCAAGGGGAGAATCCGATGCGGGCAAGCGGAGACCCTCGAAGCCCCCTCGAACCCATAGGCTCACGCCATGCACGCCACCACCGGCCGTAACCTCCCCCAGCTCCTCGGCGACGCCCGGCGCTGGTTCGAGGACGCGCTCCTCGCGTCCCTGGAGGAGGCGGGGGAGATCCATGTCTCGCCGACCCAGGCGGGCCTCTTCGCCGTACTCGACGACGAGGGCACGACGGTGTCCGAACTGGCCCGCCGCATGGGCGTCACCCGGCAGACCGCACACCAGGCGGTGCACGGCCTGGTCGCGGCCGGCCTCCTGGAACAGGTCCCCGACCCCTCGTCGGGGCGCCGGCGGCTCATCCGCCGCACCGCGGAGGGCGAGCGCACGCACCGCAGGGCCGAACTGGTCCTGCGCCACGTGGAGCAGGAACTGGCCGCCCGGATCGGCGACCGGACGGTGCACGCGCTGCGAACGGCGCTGGAACTCCCGTGGGGCGAACCTCCGGTGCTTCCGCCGCCCGTGGAACAGGCCCGGTAAAAACACAGCCGCCCTCCCCCTGCGGCAGGGGAAGGGCGGCTGTGTGGTGCGGGGTTACGGCAGGTTGCGGGCCATCACGATCCGCTGGACCTGGTTCGTGCCCTCGTAGATCTGCGTGATCTTCGCGTCGCGCATCATCCGCTCGACGGGGTAGTCACGGGTGTAGCCGTAACCGCCGAGCAGCTGGACGGCGTCCGTGGTGACCTCCATCGCGACGTCCGAGGCGAAGCACTTGGCGGCCGCGCCCTGGAAGGTGAGGTCCGCGTCGCCGCGCTCCGACTTGGCCGCTGCCGCGTACGTCAGCTGACGCGCGGCCTCGATCTTCATGGCCATGTCCGCGAGCATGAACTGCACGCCCTGGAAGTCGCCGATCGGCTTCCCGAACTGCTTGCGCTCCTGGACGTACCCCTTGGCGTAGTCCAGGGCGCCCTGCGCGATGCCGAGGGCCTGGGCCGCGATGGTGATGCGGGTGTGGTCCAGGGTCTTCATCGCCGTGGCGAAGCCCGTGCCCTCCTCGCCGATCATGCGGTCGGCGGGGATGCGAACGTTGTCGAAGTAGACCTCGCGGGTCGGCGAACCCTTGATGCCGAGCTTCTTCTCCGGGGCGCCGAAGGAGACGCCCTCGTCCGACTTCTCGACGACGAAGGCGGAGATGCCCTTCGAGCGCTTGGTCGGGTCCGTCACGGCCATGACCGTGTAGTACTCGGAGACGCCCGCGTTCGTGATCCAGCGCTTCACGCCGTTGAGGACCCAGGAGTCGCCGTCACGGACGGCCTTCGTCTTCATGCCCGCCGCGTCCGAACCGGCGTCCGGCTCGGAGAGGCAGTACGAGAACATGCCCTCGCCCTTGGCGAGCGGCGTCATGTACTTCTTCTTCAGCTCCTCGGACCCGGAGAGGATCACGGGGAGCGAACCCAGCTTGTTCACGGCCGGGATCAGCGAGGACGAGGCGCAGACGCGCGCCACCTCCTCGATCACGATGACCGTGGCGAGCGCGTCGGCGCCCGTGCCGCCGTAGCTCTCCGGTACGTGCACGGCGTGCAGGTCGGAGGAGACGAGGGCGTCCAGCGCCTCCTGTGGGAAGCGGGCCTCCTCGTCCACCGCCGCGGCGAAGGGCGCGATCTTCGCCTCGGAGAGCGAACGGATCGCGTCGCGGAGCATGTCGTGCTCCTCGGACGGGCGGTACAGGTCGAAATCAGCCGATCCGGCCAAGGTCTCTCACGCTCCAAGGACGCTAATTACCGTTAAGTAACCCAAATTTTAGAGGGCGGCCCACGCGAGGGATACGTGAGCTTGCCGACAGCGGGCAGCCGACGGGTGGCGATGGCGGAAACGTGCCCGGTCAAGGGCCCGACTATGCTCGGGCACCGCACTGACGGCCGTAGACCCCTGGAGCACCGCATGGCCCTCAAGATCACCGTGATCGGCACCGGCTACCTCGGTGCGACGCACGCCGCGGCCATGGCCGAGCTCGGTTTCGAGGTGCTCGGCCTCGACGTCGTGCCCGAGAAGATCGAGATGCTCCAGCGGGGCGAGGTCCCGATGTACGAGCCCGGTCTCGAGGAGCTGCTGCGCAAGCACGTCGCCGGGATCGAGGGCTCCAGCGGGCGGCTGCGCTTCACCATGGACTTCGCCGAGGCCGCCGCCTTCGGCGACGTCCACTTCGTCTGCGTGAACACCCCGCAGAAGCACGGCGAGTACGCCTGCGACATGAGCTACGTCGACAGCGCCTTCGCGCAGCTGGCCCCGCATCTGACCAAGCCCGCGCTGGTCGTCGGCAAGTCGACCGTGCCGGTCGGCTCGGCGGACCGCCTCGCGCGTGAGCTCGCCGCGAACGCCCCGGTGGGCGCGGAGGCCGAGCTCGCCTGGAACCCGGAGTTCCTGCGGGAGGGCTTCGCGGTGAAGGACACGCTGCACCCGGACCGCATCGTCGTCGGCGTCCGCAGCTCGCACGCGGAGAAGCTTCTTCGCGAGGTGTACGCGGGTCCGGTCGGCGAGGGTTCGCCCTTCGTCGTGACGGACTTCCCGACCGCCGAGCTGGTGAAGACCGCCGCCAACTCCTTCCTCGCCACGAAGATCTCGTTCATCAACGCGATGGCCGAGGTGTGCGAGGCCGCGGGCGGCGACGTCGTGAAGCTGGCGGAGGCGCTCGGGTACGACGACCGGATCGGCAAGAAGTTCCTGCGGGCCGGCATCGGCTTCGGGGGCGGCTGCCTGCCCAAGGACATCCGGGCGTTCATGGCGCGGGCGGGGGAGCTGGGCGCGGACCAGGCCCTGACCTTCCTGCGCGAGATCGACTCCATCAACATGCGCCGGCGCGGGCAGATGGTGGAGATGGCGCGCGAGGCGCTGGGCGGCGGGTCCTTCCTGGGCAAGCGGGTCGCGGTCCTCGGCGCCACGTTCAAGCCGGACTCGGACGACGTACGTGACTCGCCCGCGTTGAACGTCGCCGGGCAGATCCACCTCCAGGGCGGCCAGGTCACCGTGTACGACCCCAAGGGGATGGAGAACGCGGGCCGGCTCTTCCCGACGCTGGCGTACGCGGAGTCGGCCGTGGAGGCGGTGCGGGGCGCGGACGTCGTGCTGCACCTGACCGAGTGGCGCGAGTTCCGCGAGCTGGACCCGGCGGCGCTGGGCGAGGTGGCCGCCGAGCGGCTGATCCTGGACGGCCGCAACGCGCTGGACCCGGCCGTGTGGCGGGGCGCCGGCTGGACTTACCGAGCGATGGGGCGACCTTCGGCCTGAGGGCACGAAGGCTCTGGACCTCTACTGCCCGCCCCGCGGGGACTTCCGCGCCCGGTAGGCCCGCATCTTCGCGCGAGCCCCGCACACCCCCATGTCGCACCACCGGCTCCGCCCGGCCGGGCTCCGGTCGTAGTACGCCCAGAGGCAGTCCGCGGCCTCGCACGCCTTGAGGCGGCTCCACGTACCGGCGGCCGCCGCCTCGGCGATGGCCGCCGCCACCCGTGACGCCAGCGGGGACGGATCGGCCGGGACGAGCGACGCCGACCCGTCGGCGGCGGAGACGTCCACCAACAGCGGTGCGCCCGCCAGGAGTTGACCCAGGGGCCGGGTGACCGCATGCGGTCCGTGCCCCGCGTGGGCGAGGCACGCCACCCGCAGCGACTCCCGCAGCTCCCGAGCCGCCGCCACCTCCGCGCCCGGCGCGAGGTCGAACGGCGCGCGCCCCTGAGCCGTGTCCAGCGCGTCCGCGCCCGACTCCACGTCCAGGGTGTTCACCAGCGCCTGGATCAGCGCGAGGCCCCCGGGAGCGGGTGCTCTGTCATTCATGCTTGCGACGTTACCTCCAGTAGGGCACCATGCAGTAACCGTTACTGCTAGAACTCACCTACCGGTAACCAACCCGAGGAGACCACCATGCCCCTCGCCAAGCTCGGCGTCGTCGCACTCGACTGTCCCGACCCCCTCGCGCTCGCCGGCTTCTACGCGGCCGTACTCGGCGGCACCCCCAAGGACGACGGCGACGGCTGGGTGCAGCTCGAGGTCCCCGGCGGCACACCGCTCGCCTTCCAGGCCGCCCCCGGCCACGTACCGCCGCAGTGGCCCGAGGCCACGCGCTCGCAGCAGTTCCACCTGGACCTCGACGTGGAGCGGGCGCAACTGGACGCCGTCGAGAAGGAGGTGCTCGCGCTAGGCGCCACGGCGCTGGACACGCAGGACCGCGAGCGCAGCTTCCGTGTGTACGCCGACCCTGCCGGGCACCCGTTCTGTCTCTGCGCCTGCTGAGTCCCGCCGGAGAAAGGAACGCTCATGGCACCCGTCGGACGCCTGCGCAACGTCGTCCTCGACTGCCCGGACCCCTATCAACTCGCCGAGTTCTACGGCCACTTGCTCGGCGGTCAGATCGAGGTCGATGCCGAGGAGGAGGACGACTGGGTCACCCTCGTCGTCCCCGGCGGCCTGCGCCTCTGTTTCCAGGAAGCCCCCGGCCACCGCCCGCCCGACTGGCCGCAGGCGGACGCCGGCTCCCAGCAGGCCCACCTCGACATCGACGTGGGCCCCACCGTCCAGGACGTGGAGCGCGCCCAGGAACGCGTACTGGCCCTGGGTGCCAAGCCGCTCGACCTCGACGACGACAACGGCAGGCGCGACTTCCGCGTCTACGCCGATCCGGCAGGGCATCCCTTCTGCCTCTGCCGGATCCCCGTGGACTGAGCGGCCCGTGCGGTCTCAGTCGGCCGCCTGCCGCCGGCGCCTCTCCCGCGCCGCCCGTGCCGCGAAGTCCACGCCGCGCAGCACCCGTTGGACGTTGCCCCACGTCAGGCGGGCGAGGTCCTCGTCGGACCAGTCGCGCTCCATGAGCTCGGCGACGAGGTGCGGATAGCGCGAGGTGTCGGCAAGGCCCTCGGGGTGCGCGGCCGGGGTGTCGTACGTCCCCGAGAGGCCCACGCACTCCGGGCCCGCGACGCGGCGTACGTGGTCGAGATGGTCCGCGACCTCGCTGATCGAGGCACCCGTCTGCTCGGCCGCCAGGGGCACCAGGCACAGGCCCTTGGCGGCGCCGAGCGCGGCCAGCAGGTCGTCCGGGAGGTTCGCCGGGGCGTCCCGCAGCGCGCGGGCCCCCGAGCGGGTGAACAGGGCGGGCGCCCTGGAGATGGCGAGCACCCGGTGCGCCGTGGCCTCGGAGGCGCCGGTCAGTTCGGCGAGGACGCCGAGCCTGTTGAGCTCGCGCACCACTTCCTCGCCGAACGGGGTGAGCCCCTCGGGGCCCGCCCAGGACGTGCCGGAGAGCGTGAGCGCGCACAGGCCGAGGGTGTGCAGGGCGCGCAGGGTGGCGAGCGAGTCACCGATCGCCTCGGCGCGCGCCGGGCCGATCAGGGCGGCGATGCGCCCGCAGTGCCGGGCGTCGGCCACCTCGGACGCGGTGTGCGCAAGGCGCAGCCCCTCGCGGTGGCGTCCGACGACGTGCTTGACGAGGTCGAGCTGTTCGAGGGTCGCGGCGAGGACACGGTCGCCGGTGATGCTCTCCGGGACGTGCAGCGACCAGAACTGCGCTCCGACGCCGCCCGCCCGCAGCCGCGGCACGTCGGCGTCCACGGCGCTGTCGCCCAGCTCCAGGTCGTACCAGGGCAGTGCGCGCAGTGCCCAGGGCAGTCCGCTGTAGCCGTCGGCGACGGGATGCGCGGCGAGCAGCGCGCGGGCCCGCCGCAGCGGGTCGGGCGCGGGGGGTTCCGAGACGGGGGGTTCCGAGACGGGCGCCTGTGAGGAGGGCGGCTCCGGCCCGGGATCGGATATGGACGGGGGCGCGGGGGGTCGCTCGACGGGCCGGTCGAGCTCTCCGGCTTCGGCGGTGGTGTCGAATTCGACCTGCAAATCTGCCATGGCGGTGCTCCGGCTTCAGGGGGGTCCGGTCCACCGTGACACGCCGGAGCCGCGGCTTCGCGGCGGGCGAAGCGTTCGGGGTACGAGGGGGCCGCCGAGGCATGCGAAGGGGCCCCGCCGAGTGTCCGGCGGGGCCCCTTCGACAGGTCCTGGAGACCGCTCAGCCGCCCGAGACGGTGACCTTCTCGTCGTTGTTCAGCTGTTCGACCATCTGCTTGACCTTGGCCTTGTCCCACAGGAGGTTGCCGCCGGTGGAGCCCGCGAGCGGCATGTTCATGGACTTGCCGTCGCCGCCCGTCACGCCCTTCATCGCCCAGAACATGGACGCCACGTCGAACAGGCCCATGTCCTTGTCGACGATCAGCGTGTCCAGGCCCGCGCCCATCGTGGGGTAGAGCTTGAAGGGGTTCATGACCGTGCCCGGCGTGGCCGCCTGGTTGGCCAGGGCCGCGAGGAACTTCTGCTGGTTCTTCGTGCGGTCCAGGTCGCTGCCCGGCAGGGCGTAGCGCGTACGGACGAAGGCCAGGGCCTGCTTGCCGTCGAGGGTCTGCTTGCCCGCCTCGAAGTCGGCGCCGGACTTCTCGTCCTTGAAGCCCTTGGGGATGTCCATCTCGACGCCGCCGACCGCGTCCACGATCTTGGCGAATCCGCCGAAGCCGATCTCGGCGTAGTGGTCGATCCTCAGGCCGGTGTTGTACTCGACGGTGCGGACAAGCAGCTCGGGGCCGTCCTCCGCGTACGCCGCGTTGAGCTTCGTCTGGCGGCCCTGGTTCGGGTAGAGCTTGCCGGACTCGGCGCCCTTGAACGAGGGGATCGTCACGTTCGAGTCGCGGGGCAGCGAGATCATCGTGTTCCCGCCGTCGTCCGCGACGTGCAGGATCATCATCGAGTCCGTGCGCTTGCCCGCGGCCGAGCCCGTGTGCAGGTCCTTCTTGTCCTGGTCGGACATGCCCTCGCGGCTGTCGGAGCCGACGATCAGGTAGTTCGTGCCGTCGCCGCCGTCGGGGCGCTCGATGACCTTGGAGAGATCGACCTCGCGCTTGAGCTTGGAGTCGGCCCAGAAGTACGTGCCGATCGAGACGGCGAGCAGCACCACGACGAGGGAGATCGAGCCGATCTTGATGCGGCGCCGCCAGTTCGGTGCGGGACGGGGCGCGCGGGTGCCGTACCCGTCGTCGCCGCCCCGGCCGCCCTGGCCCTGCCCCGGGCCGTTCGGGGAGCCGTAGACCTGTCCGGTGTTGTAGCCGCTGTCGTAACCCTCCTGGCGGGGGTTGCGGGGCTCGAACATGTCGTCGCGCGCGTCGCCGTACGGCCGGCCGTACCCGTCGTCGTACGGCTGCTGCTGCGGCACGCCTGCCGCCTGCTGCTGGCCCGGTCGGCCGGACGGGCCGCCGCGCTGGACATGCCGCATCCTGCGGGCGCCCTCAGGCTGCGTGTTCCCGCTGCCACGGCCGTACGCGCGGCCGTTGCCCTGGTCGTCAGGCCAATCGCTCATGTGGCTTAGTGTGCCGTCTCCGCCCACGTGCCTCACAGGGCAGGCGTGATTTCGGTTCAGGGCTGTTGCAGAGCTGATGCAAAGCGGCCCGGCGCGGGGCCTGCATACGTCAGACATAGGGTGGAGCCCATGACAGACCTGGCCCCTGGCGCGGAATCGGAGATTCCGGGCAAGCCGACTTCGGCGTCCCGCACGACTCTCAGCCACATCATGACCCACAACGACACCAACCTCCTCGGCACGGTGCACGGCGGTGTGATCATGAAACTGGTGGACGACGCCGCGGGGGCGGTCGCGGGACGGCACTCGGGCGGGCCCGCGGTCACCGCGTCCATGGACGAGATGGCCTTCCTGGAGCCGGTGCGGGTCGGCGACCTCGTCCACGTGAAGGCGCAGGTGAACTGGACGGGCCGCAGCTCCATGGAGGTCGGCGTCCGGGTCCTCGCCGAGCGCTGGAACGAGTCGACGCCCGCGCAGCAGGTGGGCTCGGCCTACCTCGTCTTCGCCGCCGTCGACGCCGACGGCAAGCCCCGGGGCGTCCCGCCGGTGCTCCCGGAGACCGAGCGGGACCGCCGCCGCTACCAGGAGGCGCAGATCCGGCGCACGCACCGCCTCGCGCGCCGCCGGGCCATCAAGGACCTGCGCCGGGCGCGCGCCGCGGAGGGCCTGGACGACTGAGCGCGGGGCGCGGGCGCCCGCGGACGGGCCCGCGGGCCGTCAGCTCTTCTGGCACACCACCTGGTCACCGGTCACGGCGCCGAACTCGCCTTGATAGGCGTCCTCCGCCCGCACCGGCCTGACCATCTTGAAGTCCTGGCCCGCGAGCACCTTCAGGGTCGCGCCCTGCCCGTTGATCGCCTTCATCTGGCAGCCGGGCAACGCCGTGGCCAGGGACTTCGCCGAGCGGTCCCAGCGCGGGTCGTACGCGACGATGGTGCGCTTCAGCGGCATGCCCGGCACATTGGCCGGCACGTTGCCGGGGGTCCGCGTCGTACGGAAGCCGGTGGCCCGCAGCCCGTTGTCGACCCGCTTGCCCAGGCCCGGCACGCCCGTGGCGTTGTCGACCTGCACCCGGATCTGCTGCGGCGACACGTCGACGATGGCCTTGCGCCCGAGGTTGTGCGCGGCCAGGGGACGGTCGTCGCGCAGCGCCTGGAAGAGCTTCGCGGACCTGACCGGGTCCCACTTCAGCGTCGACCCGATGCCGGGCACCAGCACGCCCTTGCTGCGCAGCGGCACGGTGGTGAACTCCGACGACTTCGGCGAGAAGCCGCGCATCGCCCGCCCCAGGGCGAGCATCTCGTTCGTGCCGAAGCCCTTGTCGGCCCGGACCGAGCCGAGCAGCGTCCTGGACACGTCCCGGAACTTCAGCGGGTTGAGCAGCACCCCGCTGCCGGTCGCCTTCGAGATCAGCGCCGCGAGGAACCGCTGCTGGCGCTGCATCCGCCCCAGGTCGGACGTGCCGTCGACGTGCCGCGTGCGGACGTACTGGAGTGCCGCGCCGCCGTTCAGCGTGTGGGTGCCGACGGGCAGGTTGAGCCCGGTGTAGGAGTCCCGCAGAGGGCGGGTCGTGCAGATGTCGACGCCGCCGAGCACGTCCACGGTCCTCATGAAGCTGGTGAAGTCGATCTCCAGATAGTGGTCGATCTTGACCTTCGTCATGTTCTCGACGGTCCGCACGGTGAGGTTGGGGCCGCCCTCCGCGTACGCCGCGTTCAGCTTGACCGGATGCGCCTTGTGCCGGTCGCCGGAGTTCCGGTCGACGTGCTCGGGCATCTCGGCGTAACTGTCCCGGGGCAGGCTCACGACGCTGGCGCGGTCCCGGTCCTCCGAGATGTGCACGATCATGACCGTGTCCGTGCAGTGACAGGGCGCCCCGCCGAGGCGGTACTTCTCCTTCTCCGCGGGGGTGATCTTGTCCCGGCCGTCGGTGCCGACGAGCAGGACGTTCATGCCGTTGCCGCCCTTGGGCCGGTTCTTCATGTCCTTGAAGGCGTCGACCCGTGCGATCTCGGTGTCGAGGCTGGTGACGACGCCGTGCCCGATCCCGGCCGCCGCGAGCACCGTCACGGAGAACCCCATCGCCACCCGCATGACCCACCGCGGCCGCCTGCGCTGCTTGACCGGCCGCCCCACGGGCTGCTGCGCCGGCTGCCTCGCACGGGGCGGACGCTGGCCACGCGGCGGCGGGGTGGGGTAGCGGCGGGGCGGTGTGGGCACGTGGGGGGACACCTCCGCGGTGACGGGCTTGTCCGGTCGGGTAGGTGGAGGGACTCGTGGGGGGCCGGGGAATGCGAGAACCGTAGGCCCATACGATCTGCGACCCGGGGCAGCAGGCCGGGCGGCGCGCGCCCGTGTCCCCCATTCGCGGTAACGTGGCGCCGATGAACGCGACGCCCCACGAGCAGCTTCCTGCCGTATCCGTGATCATGCCGGTGCTCAACGAGGAACGGCATCTGCGTGCTGCCGTCTCCGCCATCCTCGAGCAGGAGTACGAGGGTGAGATGGAGGTCGTCGTCGCGCTCGGCCCCTCCACGGACCGCACGGACGAGATCGCCGCCGAACTGGTCGCCGAGACCGCGGGCCACCGCGCGAAGGTGCAGACCGTCCCGAACCCCACGGGCCGCACGCCCGCGGCCCTGAACGCCGCCATCAAGGCCTCCAGCCACCCGATCGTGGTGCGCGTGGACGGCCACGGCATCCTGTCGCCCGGCTACATCGCGACGGCCGTACGCCTCCTGGAGGAGACCGGCGCGCAGAACGTCGGCGGCATCATGCACGCCGAGGGCGAGAACGACTGGGAGCACGCGGTCGCCGCCGCCATGACGTCGAAGATCGGCGTGGGCAACGCGGCCTTCCACACCGGCGGCGCCGCCCAGCAGGCCGAGACCGTCTACCTCGGTGTCTTCCGCCGCGAGGCCCTGGAACAGCAGGGCGGCTACAACGAGGAGTTCATCCGCGCCCAGGACTGGGAGCTGAACTTCCGCATCCGCGAGGCCGGCGGCCTCATCTGGTTCTCGCCCGAGCTGAGGGTGCAGTACCGCCCGCGGCCGAGCGTGAAGGCACTCGCCAAGCAGTACAAGGACTACGGCCGCTGGCGCCACGTCGTCGCCCGCTACCACGAGGGCTCCATCAACCTGCGGTATCTGGCGCCGCCGACCGCGGTCTGCGCGATCGCGGCAGGCGTCGTGGTGGGCGCCCTGGTCACGCCCTGGGGCTTCGTCGTCCCCGCGGGCTACCTCGCGGCGATCACAGCCGGCTCACTGCCCGCGGGCAAGGGCCTGCCGCTGAAGGCGCGCCTGCAGATCCCGGTGGCCCTCGCGACCATGCACATGTCGTGGGGCTGGGGCTTTCTGACCAGTCCGCGCTCCCTCGCCAAGAGGGTCATCGCCTCCCGGCGCCCGGCAGTCCTCAGCGAGGCCTGAGGGCGGATCCGGCCCACCGTCGGTGGGCCGGATCGCGTCTTACTTCCAGGTGAAGTCCGGGTCCACGTGCATGCACGCCTTCTTGTCGGACCCGTTGAGCGCGTCGGCGGAGTCCGGCGTCTTGTCGTCCTGCTTCGCCTTGGGGGGCTTGTTCCCCTCCCGCCAGTCGGCGCCGACGACCAGGGTGACCCCGGAGACGTCCGTCGACTTCTTCACCGAACTCAGCTTCATCCCGAGGGACTTGGCGACCCGCTGGGCGTCGCCCTCCAGCTCGGCGCTGGGGAACCTGACGACCGTCTTCGCCTGGGCGAGCACCGTCGTCGTGTCGGCCGCCGCCTTGGCGAAGCCCTTGCCCGCGAGGATCTGCGTGACCGCGTTGGCGCGCCCGCTGACCGGCGGCTCGACGTCCGTGCGGGTGCCGTTCTGCACCTGTACGGCGATCTCGTCGTCCGCCGCCGCCGGGTCGTCCGAGAGCTTCTCCTCGGCGGGCTTCCTCTTGCCCTTGCCGTCCAGGGCGATGTCGTCGCGCACGAGGCGAAAGAGCTGCTCGGCGTCGCCCGGCTTGGGGATGACGCGCGCGCCCACGTACTCGAACGGCATGGTCGTCATCGTGGTGCGCTCCGGTGAGACCTTCTTGAGCTCGTTGCTCAGGTCGTAGAGCTTCTTCACGGTGCCGAGGCCGTCGTCGACCTTGAGCGCGCTGGTGGCCGTCTCGGCGAGCCTGCGCAGCTTGTTGGGGCTGCTCAGATTGGCGTTGTCGCGCAACTCGCGCACCAGCGAGTTCATGTACATGTGCTGGGCCTTGGCGCGGCTGATGTCGGTGCCGCCGTCGAAGCCGTAGCGGGTGCGCAGCCACTGCAGGGCCTGCTCGCCCTTGACGGCGGTGGTGCCCTTCTTCAGCTTCAGGCCGGAGCCGTGGCCCTGGCTGTCGCGCGAGTGGATGTTGGCGTCCACACAGACCGGCACGCCGCCGATGGCGTCGGCCATGGAGACGACACCCGCGAAGTCGACCTCCATGAAGTGGTCGACGTGGATGTTGGTGAGCTTCTCCCAGGTGGCGACCGTGCAGCCGGGGCCGCCGCGGCCGAGCGTCTGATTCGTCATCGTCCGCTGCGTCGACGCCTCGTAGACCTTCCCGTCGTCCGGGTCGGTGCACTTGGGGATGTCAAGCAGGGTGTCGCGCGGCATGCTGATGACCGACATGTTCGTGCGGTCCGCCGACAGGTGAAGCAGCATCTGTACGTCGGCGAGCGGGGTGCCCCCAAAGGTCTCCTTGGCGCCGCCGAGCTTCTGGTTCTCCTTGGAGTCCCGCGCGTCCGAACCGATCAGCAGGATGTTCAGCGGGGTCTGGCCGGCCGCGTTCGGCGTGGGCTCGGGGGCCCGGTGCTCGCCGAGGTTCAGGTCGTCGGTCTCCAGGTTGTTGTTCAGGTGCTGGTACCAGAGGTATCCGGCGCCGGCCGTGCCAAGGATCAGCACCGACAGGATCGTCGCCGACCAGCGGAGTATCCGGCGTCTGGGACGCGGAGCCCGGCCACCACCCCCACGGCCGCTCCTGCGGTGCCCGCCGTCCGCCGAGGGCTCCCCTCCCTCGTGCGACGGGCCTCCGTCCTGGCCATGATCACTTGCGTGCGGAGCGCGTGGTCGCGCTCCCTCCCCACGCACGCTGCTTTTCCCCATCCCCTGTCCCTCCCCGCGCCACCCCGAAATTCGGCCGTCCTGCGTCTTATGAGACGCAGAACGACCGCTTCAGGTCACTTGGCGCACACAGTCTTGTCCGCTTCGACCTTCTGGATGCCCTCCGGCGCCTTCGACGGGGCACTGATCGGCACCCCCGCCCCCTTGAAGTCGCCGCCGAGCGTCAGCTTGATGGCCGGGAGCCCCTGCGAGTTCTTCTCGCTCTTCCCGGGCTTCATCGCGGAGCCGGAAAGCCCCATGACGTCGGCGAGCCGCCGGGCCTGGTCGGCCTGGTCGGGCGCGTACTCCAGCGTCGTCTTCTTCAGGTCGGACGGCGCGTTGCCGAGCTGGCTGGCCTTGGACATGCCCTCAGTGTTCTGCAAGTACGTGAGAGTTGCCTGAGCGGCGCCGGTCTTCCCGCTGCCGTTGTAGATGTTGACCCGCACATCGGAGGCGGCGGACTTGCTGCCCTTGAGCCGGGCGGCGACCGCTGCCTTCTCCTTCTTCTCCTTCTTCTTCACCGCGGTCAGCGACTCGTCCGCGCGCATCATGGCGAACAGCGGGTCGGCCTTGGCCTCGTTCACGACGACCGTCGTGTGGACCTTCTCCGCCGGGTTGTCGACCACGGGCACGGTCGCGAAGCTGAGGTTCTTCATGTCGAGCTTGCCGAGCTCCATGCCCAGGTCGCGGAGTTTCATGATGTCCGCGATCTTGGAGTCGACGGTGAGCGCCTCGGTGCCCGCCTCGGCCAGCTTTATCATCTTCGACGGGCTGGTCAGCGTGTCGTTCGACTTGAGCTTGCGCATCAGCGAGCTGAGGAACTGCTGTTGCAGCTCGATGCGGCTCAAGTCGCCGCCGGTGCCCACGGAGTGGCGCGTGCGGACGAAGGCGAGCGCCTCCTCGCCCTCGATGGTGTGCTTGCCCGCGGGCAGGTTCAGATGCGAGTCCGGGTCGTCGATGTCCTTGGCCAGACATACGTCGACACCGCCGACCGCGCTGGAGAGCGTCTTGACCGCGTTGAAGTCGGCCACCATGAAGTGGTCCGGCACTATCCCGGTGATCTTCGTGACCGTACGCATGGTGCAGCTGGGCGTGCGCTCGCTCTGGCCGAGGCTCTCGTTGAAGCGGGCACCCTGCGATCCCGGGATCGTCTTCTTGCTGCCGTCCTCCATGGTGGTGGGGCAGTCCGGAATGTCCGTGATCATGTCGCGCGGGATGCTCAACGCGGTGGCGTTCGTGCGGTCCTTGGAGACGTGCAGCAGGATCGTCGTGTCGGCGTGGCCGACGCTTCCCTTGTCGCCGTACTTCTCGTTGCCCTCGCCGCTGCGCTTGTCCGTGCCCATCACGAGGATGTTGATGGCGCGGTCCTTGCTGAAGCCGCCGGTGCTCGCGCCGTCGTCATTGATCGAGTTGATGTTGTCGTTGAGGTGCTGGTAGTAGACGTACCCGCCGACACCCACCGCGACCAGGACGAAGGCGAGCGAACCGCCCGTCCACATCAGGGCCTTCTTGCCCTTGGACTTCTTCGGCTTCTGCTTGCGCCGCCCGCCCGCGGCCTCCGGCTGCGGAGCCCGCCTCCTGCGCTGCGGCGGCACGTCCCGCTGCTCGTCACGGCGCTCGTCGCGTCGGCCATCGCGGCCGCGCGTTCCCTCGCGGGGCGAGGACCGCGGAGATCTGCGCGGTCCAGGCACTGGCGACTGCCCAGCGGAAGGGCTCAGTCGCAGTTCGTAATCGCCGGTGTTCGGGTTGAGCACCCACTGGTCTGCGGGGTCGATGTTCTCCGCCCGCCCACGGCCTTGCGCGTCCACGGTTGTCTGCGTCCTCCGTCGGGGCCACGCGGCGCCATTCCCCCCTCAAGAAAGGCGCTCGGTCAGTCGTCCAGCGGTGCGCGGCCAGGAAGGGCCCGGCGCACCGGATCGCTCACACTATCCGGCCAGTTCAGCGTCGAACGACGCCGGTGACAAATTCCACTCCCCTACAACTGGGCAATCCGCCCCATTTCTTAGTGCGGGCGGTCTTGCGCTTGAGGATGTGTTTACTCGCAGGTCGTCCCGGCTGCCGTGTTTCCGCGGAAAGTGGGGGCGGGGCTCGGCGTTCGGGAAGGGTCCGCCGCCTGCTCGTCGCCGGGATCGGTCTCCGGCTCCTCGCGCGTCACTTGGAGGGGTGCGTCCGTTCGGAGTCGGGTGAAGAGTTCCTCCGCCGCCGGCTCGACGAGTTCATCCCGATTGGCGTCGTAGGCATACGACCGCCGGGGCACCGTGAGGAACTGCACCTGTTCTGTGGGGATGTTGCGCATGCCGCGCACCAGTTCGTACAAACCACGCAAACTCGCGAGTCCAGGGTCGGTCGTCAGCGAAGAAGTGGCCGCGTCGAGAACGGGATAGAGCTTCGCCGGATTCAGCAGGACGTCATTGCTCTGCACCTTGTTGACGAGTGCCGCGAGGAACTGCTGCTGGCGGTCCATCCGGTCGGTGTCGCTGCCGTTGCCGATGCTTTTGCGCGCCCGGACGTAGCCGAGCGCCTGCTCGCCGTTCAGGGTCTGCCTGCCCGCGGCGATCTTCAGATGGGCGTCGCGGTCGTTGATCGGCGCCTTGAGGCACACCTGTACGCCGTCGACCGCGTCGACCATGTCTTTGAACCCGGCGAAGTCCACCACCATGTGGTGGTCGACGCGGATCTTCGTCATCTTCTCGACCGTACGAATCGTGCAGGCCGTCCCGCCGAACTGGAAGGCCCAGTTGAACTGGGCGAACTGGGCCTGCGTCCGCGAACCGTCGCTCGTGCGGCAGCGGGGTATGTCCACCATCACGTCCCGCGGGATCGACACCGCGGTGGCGCTGCGCCGGTCGGCCGCGAGGTGCAGCAGGATCGTGGTGTCCGAGCGCTGGGTGCCCGGGTCGCGGCCGTACTTCTTGTTGCCCCGTCCGGAGCGGGTGTCCGAGCCGATCAGGAGGATGTTCTGCGCGCCGTTCACCAGCGCCGTCGGGCGCTCCTTCTCGTAGCGGGCGAGCTCCGCCGCGGCGTCGGTGTCCTTGGTGATGTTGCCGTCGAGCTTCTTGTAGACCGCCCAGCCCGCACCCCCGGCCGCCAGGACGAGCCCGGCGGCCCCCACGGCCGTCCAGCGCAGCCAGCGCCGCCTGCGCCGGGCGACACCCTCACCGGTCGGGCTCGAGCCCGCGCCGGGTGCGTACGTCGCCGACGGCTCAAGCGGGCCGCCGTCGGCGTCCGGGCGCTCCGGTCCGGCGGGCGTGCCTGCGGTGTCGGACACGTGTACGGCCACCCCTCATCGCGACGTCGGTGCATGGTGCGCTCTTATGACCATGGACCGACGCGACGCCGGTGGCCTGCGGGCCAGGGGCGTGGGTGGGCCGAACGGGGGAGGGGAGGGGGCGCCCGGCAGGGTGGGCTACTTGGCGGTGGCCGTGACCCGCTCGTCCTCGATCCGCTTCGCAAGGCCCGCCTCCGCGAGCTGGTCGAGGTGGCGGCAGAGCACCACGGAGCCGCCCGCCGCCAGCGGGGCGTACAGGCCGGAGCTGAGGCCCTCCCAGGTGTCGTACGACAGCCCGGAGAGGAGCCGCGAGCCGGGCGTGAGCCCCAGCGCGTCGGCGTCGGCGCGCGCCCGCTCCACCAGCTCCGCACCCGTCAGCTCCCCGGCCCCGCCGACGGCGATGGCGGGCTCCGCCGGGTCCACGGGCGCGTACGGCACGAAGCGGTCGCCCTGGCTCGGCACCTCGACCGCGTAGTCCACGAAGCCCTCGGGGGTCTGCGGGAAGCGGCCGCCGAGCGGCCGGAGCGCGAGCGCGACCCGCTCCCCGGAGCAGGTGCGCGCCACGTCCAGGGAGTCGGGCCCGCTGACGACGAGGTCGGCGCCGGCGGGGTCGCCGCCCACGTCCGCGACGACGCCGACGGACGAACAGGCGAGCAGCCAGACCGCCGTCTGCCAGTGCGCGGGCAGCAGCAGGGCGAGCCGGTCGCCGGGCTGGGCGGCGAGATCGTCCTGGAGCAGATTGGCGGTCTTGGCCACCCAATTGGCGAAGGTGGCCACGGACAATTCGACGCGCTCGCCCGTGGCGTCGTCGTAGAAGGTGATGAGCGGGCGGCCCGGGTCCGCGGCGAGCGCGGATCGCAGCAGGTCGGCAGGGGTGCGGTCGGTGGCGTTCACGGGCGCAAGGGTACGCGCGTGCCCTACGGCCCCGGGCGCGGCGGGGGAGCGGCGGCCACCGGTTCGGCGGACCTGAACCGACGGACCGTCAATTCCCCAATGGACAGATCTGTCCCGCTATGCCAACTATCAGTTGTATGCGTGGATTTCTAGCTTCCTCGATCGGCGTCACGTGCGCGGCCGCCCTGGCCCTCCCTCTGACCCTGCCGTCGTCCGGCGCCCGCGCCGCGACCCCGGCCGCGGAGTCGCCCGCCGGGCCCTCCGCGGAATCGGTGCCGGGCAGCACCCAGTCACTCCCGCTCACCCCACTCGGCTCCGACCGCTCGACGGGCGGCGGAGCCTCCGCCGAACAGGGCCTGCTCCAGCGCGAGGTCCGCCCCTTCTCCCTGGTGGGCGTCGTCTGGGACGACCCGGACGACGAACTGCACGGCAGCGTCCAGGTCCGCACCCGGGCGAACGGCATAAGCACCTGGTCCGGCTGGCAGCCCGTGGAGACGCACAACCACGAGCACGCCGCCGACCCGAACGACCCCGAGCGGGCCTCGGGCCGGGTCCGCGGCTCCACGGCACCGCTGTGGGTCGGCGACTCGGACGGGGTCGAGATCCGGGTGCGGGGCGAGGCGGCGCAGCACCGCGGCGGCGCACACCCCTCCGGGGGACAGGCCCTGCCCACGGGCCTGCGCCTCGAACTCGTCGACCCCGGAGCCGAGCCACCCCCACAGGGCCCGGCGCCCAAGGGCACCGCCTCCACGGTCCTGACCGCCGAAACCGCCGCCTCCTCCGCGGTCAACGCCGACCTCGCCCCGCTCGGCGCCGACGTCATCCCGGCGCTCGGCAAGAAGGAGACGGAGTCCGACCTCATCGCGGCCCGCGGCGGCCCGGAGGAAGCCGCGGGCCAGGCCAGGCCCTACGTGGGGCCGCGGCCACGGATCACCACGCGCAAGGGCTGGGGCGCGAACGAGAGGCTCCGCGAGAAGAACTTCGCGTACACCAAGACCGTCAAGGCGGCCTTCGTGCACCACAGCGCGTCCGGCAACAACTACCGCTGCTCACAGGCCGGATCCGTGCTGCGCAGCATCTACCGCTACCACGTCAAGAGCAGCGGCTGGCGTGACATCGGCTACAACTTCGCGGTCGACAAGTGCGGAAACATCTACGAAGGACGTGCCGGAGGTGTGGCCAAGCCCGTCCTCGGGGCCCACACTCTCGGTTTCAACAGCAACAGCATGGGCATCGCCGTCATCGGCAGCTTCGGGTCGACCAGGCCGCCCGCGGCCTCGGTGAAGGCCATCGCCCGGCTGACCGCGTGGAAGCTCGGCCTGTACGGAGCCAACCCGCGCGGAAAGACATACCTGAGGTCCGGGGGAGGGAACCTGTACAAGAAGGGCCGCAACGTCCGGCTCCATGTGATCTCCGGACACCGCGACGGTTTCGCCACGGAATGCCCCGGAAGCCGGCTGTACCAGAAGCTGGGCAAGGCCCGCTCCACCTCGGCCCGCTACCAGGGCCGCTGAGCACGCACCCGTACCACGAAGCACACCGCACGACCCGCACAGCGCACTGCACGATCTGCAAAGCCATCTGCATACACTGGCCGGCCGCGACTCAAGTTCGGCCGGCCCCAGCAGGAAGCAGAGACGACAGGTGACAGAAGCGATCCTCCTGGTCGGCGGCAAGGGCACCCGGCTTCGACCGCTCACGGTGCACACGCCCAAGCCGATGGTCCCGGCGGCGGGCGTACCGTTCCTCACCCACCAGCTGGCGCGGGCCCGCGCGGCGGGCGTGGAACACATCGTCCTGGCGACCTCGTACCTCGCCGAGGTCTTCGAGCCGTACTTCGGGGACGGCTCGGCCCTCGGCCTCCACATCGAGTACGTCACGGAGACCGAACCCCTCGGCACGGGCGGCGCGATCCGCAACGTGGCGTCGCGCCTGCGCTCCGGACCCGACGAGCCGGTCCTGATCTTCAACGGCGACATCCTCACGGGCCTGGACATCCGCGCCCTCGTCTCCACGCACGAGGAGTCCGGGGCGGACGTCTCCCTGCACCTCACGAAGGTCACGGACCCGCGCGCGTACGGCCTCGTGCCGACGGACGAGACCGGCAGGGTGCAGGCCTTCCTGGAGAAGCCGCAGACGCCCGAGGAGATCGTCACCGACCAGATCAACGCGGGCGCGTACGTGTTCCGCCGCTCGGTCATCGACACCATCCCGGTGGGCCGCCCCGTCTCGGTCGAGCGCGAGACGTTCCCCGACCTGCTCGCCTCCGGGGCCCACCTCCAGGGCATGGTCGACTCGACGTACTGGCTCGACCTGGGCACACCCCAGGCCTTCGTGCGCGGCTCGGCCGACCTGGTGCTCGGCCGCGCCCCGTCCCCGGCGGTCCCGGGCCGCTGCGGCGACCGCCTGGTCCTGCCGACGGCCACGGTCGCCCCCGACGCGAAGCTCACCGGCGGCACGGTCGTCGGCGAGCACGCCGTGATCGGCGAGGGCGCCCGGGTGGACGGCAGCACGGTCCTGGCGGGCGCGGTCATCGAACCGAACGCGGTCGTCACGGACTCGCTGATCGGCGCGGGCGCGAGGGTGGGCGCACGCACGGTCCTGGCGGGCGCGGTGATCGGCGACGGCGCGGACGTCGGCGCCGACAACGAACTGCGCGACGGGGTACGGGTGTGGTGCGGGGCGGGCTTGCCGGCGGGGTCGGTGAGGTTCTCGTCGGACCAGTAGAGGAGCTTCGCTCTTCGCAGCCCGTCCGGTGGCTGTGGTTTTTCAGCCCGTCCGGCGCTTGAGGACGAGCTCGGCGGAGCCGGTGATGCGGTAAGCAGGCCCCTGCGCCGGAGCAGGTTTTCGGGAAGGGGCGGGGCAGGGGCCAAATAAGCCCTTACCCTCGTACAGATGTCATCCCGTTTCGCCCCCCGCCCCACCCGCACCACAGTGCGCGGCGGCGAAACGGCGATCCCCCGGGCGGCGAGCCAGGGCGTACCCCGCCAGGCCACGGCAGGGCGGACCCGCACCTGGACCCCGCCCTACCCCCTGAACCTGGGCCTGACGGTAGGCCCCCTGCGAAGGGGCCCCGCGGACCCCACGTTCCGTACGACGCCGGCCGGCGAGGCCTGGCGGGCGAGCCGCACTCCGGAGGGCCCCGGCACGCTCCGGGTGGCCCTGCGCGCCGACACGGTGGAGGCCGAGGCCTGGGGCCCGGGAGCGACCTGGCTCCTGGACCAACTCCCGCACCTCTTGGGCGAGGCGGACGCCCCGGAGGCGTTCGTCCCCCGCCACCGCCTCCTCGCGGTGACAGCGCACCGCCGCCCCGGCCTCCGCCTGATCCGCACGGGCCTGGTCATGGAGTCCCTGATCCCGTCGATCCTGGAACAGAAGGTCACGACGGACGAGGCGTACCGCGCCTGGCGCCTCTTGGTCCGCAAGTACGGCGAACCGGCACCCGGCCCGGTTCCCGAGCAGCTGCGCATGTACGTCATGCCGGATCCGAGGACCTGGACCCTGATCCCGTCCTGGGAGTGGCACAAGGCGGGCGTGGACAACAAGCGGGCGTCGACGATCCTGCGTGCGGCGCGCGTGGCCGCACGCCTGGAGGAGGCGGCGGCGATGGAGCCGCTCAAGGCCCAGGCCCGCCTGGAACTGATCCCGGGCATCGGCCCGTGGACCTCCGCGGAGACGATCCAGCGCAGCAACGGCGCCCCGGACGCGGTCACGGTCGGCGACCTCCACCTGCCGGGCATCGTCGGCCACGCCCTGGCGGACAACCGCGAGGCGGACGACGAGGAGATGCTGCGCCTCCTGACCCCCTACGAGGGCCAACGCCACCGAGCGGCCCGCCTCATCCTCCTGAGCGGCCGCACCCCGTCCCGCAGAAAACCAAAAATGCCAAAAACGGACATCGCGCTGCTCTAGAGCGCCCCGCAAGGGGTGGGCGGGCCCCGCAAGGGGCGCGGGGAACTGCGCGCCCAGCCCCCACGGACGCGCACCCGAAAATGAGCCCCTGCAGTGTCGCGACCAACGCCCAGGGGCGAGTCATCGCACGGCGACAAAGTCCTCCGCACCCCGCGCCCCCCGAGCGCCCGGCTCGACCGCCCCGTGCCCGACAGCCACCGCGCCCATCGGGTCCCACGACTCCGGAAGCCCGAGCACGTCCCGTACGACATCCCGGCAGAACATCGTCGACGAGACCCACGCGGACCCCAGACGCTCCCCGGCGAGGGCCACGAGGAAGTTCTGCACGCCGGCACCGGCCGCGACCACGAACATCTCCCGCTCGGCCGTGTCCCGCCGCTCGTCCCCGTACGTGTGCGAGCCGTCCATGACGAGGCAGGGCACCACCAGATAGGGGGCCTTGCGCAGGACATCCCCCCGGCGTACGCGCTTGGCGATGGACTCGGCGGACTTGCCGTCCCGCTCCAGATCGGCGACCCACGCGTCCCGCATCGCGTCGAGCAGCCGCACCCTGGAGCCCTCGGACTCCAGGAGGACGAACCGCCACGGCGTCGTGTGATGCGGCGCGGGCGCGGTCACCGCGGCGGCCACGGCCCGCCGCACGGCCCCGGGGTCCACCGGCTCGTCGGTGAACTCCCGCACGGTACGCCGCTGCGTCACCGCTTCCCGCACGGCCTCGGACGTGCCGAGCCGGAACATGTCGTCACGCGAGCTCCGCACCATGACGCGAGCACCCTCGTCGGCCCCGCCGGTCTCCCCGACGACGTGCGGCAGCCCGCGGACCACCGCGACCGGCAGCCCGCCGGCCTTCCCCTTGACCAGATCGCCCGCGGCGGCCAGCTCGTCCGCGGTGGCGACGACCGTCGCGCTGAGCGGATTGCCGTACGCGTCGACGCCGCCCCGCAGATCGTCGAGGACCCGCACGCCCGCCGCCCCGATGGCGACGTCCGTCAGGCCGTTGCGCCAGGGGCGCCCGAAGGTGTCGGTGACCACGACGCCGACGTCCACGCCCAGCGCGTCCCGCAGCCCGTCCCGCACCGCACGCGCCGAGGCGTCGGCGTCCTCGGGCAGCAACAGCACGGTCCCGGCAGGCGTGTTGGAGGCGTCGACACCGGCGGCGGCCATCACGAGGCCCTGCCGGTTCTCGACGATGCGCAGAGTCCCGCGCCGCGCCACGACCCGTACGGTCTCGGAGTCGATGGCCGCCTCGCGGTCGCTCGCCGCGACGATCCGCCCCTCGGCCTTGCTGACGATCTTCGAGGTGACGAGGAGCACGTCCCCGTCGGCGAGCCCCGGTTCGGCGGCGGCGATCAGCTTGGCGAGGTCGTCCCCCTGCCGCACCTCGGGCAGGCCGGGCACGGCCCAGACCCGGAACGACGGCGAGGCCACGGCCCCTGATCCGGCCTCGGAGAAGCTCACGCCCGTACCTCCTCCGCGAGGGCGAGCGCCGCACGCGCCATTTCGGCGGTCGCGTCGTCGTCGCTCATCATCAGCGGGATCGCCCGGCACCGGATGCCCGCCGACTCGACCCGTTCCACGACCCCGGCGTCCACGGTGTCGACGAGCCAGCCGTCGAGCAGCCCGCTTCCGTAGTGCTCGGCGACCGCGGCGGCGTTCGACTCCACGCCCACCGCGGCGAGCACCTTGTCGGCCATGCCGCGTACGGGCGCGTCCCCGACGATGGGCGAGAGCCCGACGACGGGCACGCCCGCGTCGGCGATGGCCTCGCGGATGCCCGGCACGGCGAGGATCGTCCCGACGCTGACGACGGGGTTGGACGGCGGGAAGAGCACGACGTCCGCCTCGGCGATCGCCTCCAGGACACCGGGCGCGGGCTTGGCCTGGTCCGCGCCGACCGGCACCACGGCGTGCGCGGCCACGGACGCCCGCAGGCGCACCCAGTACTCCTGGAAGTGGATGGCTTTCTGCTCGCCGTCGACCGTGACGGCGACATGCGTCTCGACGCGGTCGTCCGACATGGGGATGAGCCGCACGCCGGGCTGCCAGCGCTCGCACAGCGCTTGGGTCACCGCGCTGAGGGGGAATCCGGCGGCCAGCATCTGGGTCCGCACGATGTGCGTGGCGAAGTCCCGGTCGCCGAGCCCGAACCACTCGGGCCCGACCCCGTACGCCGCGAGCTCTTCCTTGACCTTGAACGTCTCGTCCGTACGTCCCCAGCCCTGCTCTTCGTTGATGCCGCCGCCGAGCGTGTACATCACGGTGTCGAGGTCGGGGCAGACCTTCAGCCCGAACAGGTGGATGTCGTCACCGGTGTTGCCGATGACGGTGATGTCCGCGTCAGGCGCGGTTTTCTTGAGCCCGCGGAGGAAACGGGCGCCGCCGATACCGCCGGCCAGGACCACAATGCGCATGGGGCCAAGCATGTCAGGCAGGTACGACAGCGCGTCAGGCGGTTACGACATCTCCGGCCGAGGGAGCGGTGGCCCGCACGCCGCACTGCGCCGCGTGCATCGGCATGTCGGTCAGGCCGGGGTAGTAGATGTGCAGGCTGACGGCCGGCTCCAGGGAGTCGTTGACGACGTCGTGGACGTATCCGGGCGCGAACACGCGCTGGGACCCGGCGCCGAGCGCGCGCTGTCCGCGCTCCGTACGCTCCGTCAGTTCGCCCTCCAGGACCGTCAGTACGCCGGAGGAGAGGCCGTGGTCGTGCGTTCCGCTGCCCTGGCCGGGCACCCAGGAGAGCAGCCAGACCTCGTATCCGGGCCCGGTGCGCAGGCGGTGGTACCAGCGGCTCGTCGCGTCGTACTCGACGAGGTGGGACCACTGGGCGCGGTCGGCCGCGATGGTGCGGGCCAGGCCGACGAACTCGGCCACGGTGGCCGGGTGCTCGCGGGCGGGCTGCAGGAGGTGGGTGACTTCGAGGATGTCGCCGGCGATCTGGAGGTCGCTGTCGCTGTTCATGGTGCGGTGGTTCCTCAACGTGAGTGCTGGGGTGTCGCGAGGGAGGGGTGGAGCGGCTCAACGGCTGGAAGCGGGATGGCTCAACAGCTGGAGCAGGAACAGAGACAGCGCGCGTGGGCAGCGCCGAGGAGCCCGCGGGTGCGGGTCGTCGGGAGTGCCAAGTTTGCGAGCATGCCCACTAGAACAGCGGCTCACACCTTCTCTGTCAACTCTATGTCCGGTATGTGGAATATGTTTCACCTCATCCGGTTGTTCTGTCAGGTGAAAGGTTTGTGCATGCGGTTCACGGGACACCCAGGGTCACATCGCGCTTCAACCGGCACGTAAACCCCGGCGCACTCCCGTGACCCGAATGTGATCCCCTTCGCTTCGGTGGACCGGTCGCAACGGGATCGTTCCCCGTGACGTCCTTCCCTGGTGAAGGCGGTCGCGGGGTGCCTCGGGATGGGCCACCGGCAAGTGACGGGGTTTATGCCGATTTGAACACTTTCCGCATTACCTTGGTTCCGCAGGGTGAATAAGGGGCCCAATAGCAGATCTCGGCTTGACTGGCCCGGATCGGCACACTTGTAATTTCACTCGTGTCGTTCAGCCGAAATCGGTAACGGCAAGCACCACGGGGACGCACAGACAGACGAGGGGCGCACATGACCGAGCTGGTTCAGGAACTGCTGGTCGAGGACGCGGACGAGGAACTCGGCTGGCAGGAGCGCGCGCTGTGCGCCCAGACCGATCCCGAGTCCTTCTTCCCCGAGAAGGGCGGCTCCACGCGAGAGGCCAAGAAGGTCTGCCTCGCCTGTGAGGTTCGCTCGGAATGCCTTGAGTACGCACTGGCGAACGACGAGCGGTTCGGAATCTGGGGCGGTCTTTCGGAGCGGGAACGCCGCCGTCTGAAGAAGGCCGCCGTCTGAACACCAGCTGGATCCGCCCGACCAAACGGCACACACCCCTACGTAAGGAACAGCCCGTCGCCCGTGGGTTATCCACAGGCGGCGGGCTGTTGTGATGCCAGCCGTTAGTGTGGGGCCCCGTCCGAGACGCCCCGGCGCCCCCATGAAGCGCAGGCGTCCACCGCAGTCCATCGAACCGGGGCCCGTACCTCGATGTCCGTGCACAGCCATTCAGCAGCCAGTCCTCAAGACGCCGCTGCCGCTCCTGAGTTCCCGCGGCACGTAGTCACCGCCGTGATCGTCTCCCACGACGGCGCCCGCTGGCTGCCCGACGCCCTCGCAGGGCTGCTCGGCCAGGAGCGCCCGGTGCAGAACGCCGTGGCCGCGGACACCGGCAGCGCGGACGACTCCGCCCGCCTGGTCACCGAGGCACTCGGCCCCGACCGCGTCCTGCACCTGGCCCGGCGCTCCGGCTTCGGCACCGCCGTCGACGAGGCGAACCGCGTCGCCGGCGTGCTGACCCCGGAAGAGCTGCCCTACCTGAAGCGCCCCAGCGGCTGGGACCCGGTCAGCCGGACCTGGCGCGACGACGCCTACGACCTCCCCGAACTGCCCCACGGCGAGCCCGAACAGTGGCTCTGGCTGCTGCACGACGACTGCGCGCCCGAGCCCGGCGCTCTCGCCGAACTGCTCCGTGTCGTGGAGAACGAACGCGAGGTCGGCAAGGACGTCGCGATCGTCGGCCCCAAGCTGCGCGGCTGGTACGACCGCCGCCAGCTCCTCGAGGTCGGCGTCTCCGTCGCCAACAGCGGCCGCCGCTGGACCGGCATCGACCGGCGCGAGCAGGACCAGGGCCAGCACGACCACGTACGGCCCGTGCTCTCGGTGTCCACCGCGGGCATGCTGATCCGGCGGGACGTCTTCGACGAACTCGGCGGATTCGACCGGCGCCTGCCGCTCATGCGGGACGACCTCGACCTGTGCTGGCGCGCGCAGAACGCGGGCCACCGCGTCCTGATCGCCCCCGAAGCCGTCGTCCGGCACGCCGAGGCCTCCTCGCGCGAGCGCCGCACCGTCGACTGCGTCGGGCGTACGTCGACGTCGCCGCACCGCGTGGACAAGGCGGGCGCCGCCTACACCCTGCTCGTCAACGCCCGTACGGCCGTGCTGCCCTGGGTGCTCCTGCGGCTCGTCGTCGGCACCCTGCTGCGCACCGTGGCGTATCTGGTCGGCAAGGTCCCGGGCCAGGCGGTCGACGAGGTCGCCGGTCTCCTGGGGACACTGCTGCGGCCCGGACGGATCGTCAGCGCCCGCAAGGAGCGCGGCAAGTCGGTGCTCGAGCCGTCCGAGATGCGGCCGCTCTTCCCGCCGCCGGGTGCCACTGTCCGCGCCACCGTCGAACAGGTGGCGGGCAACATTGTCGGCCGCTCCGACCCCGAGGCCGTCACCGGCGCGGGGCGGCACGGGGCCGTCGAGACCGGACCCGGCGGGGACGACGCGGACTTCCTCCAGGTCGAGCAGTTCGCCCGCCTCAAGCGCCTGGCCCGCAAGCCGGGACCGATGCTCTTCGTGGTGCTGCTTTTCGCCTCGCTCATCGCCTGCCGCGAACTCCTCGGCAGCGGTGCGCTCGCGGGCGGCGCGCTGCTGCCCGCCCCCGGTGACTCCTCGGCCCTCTGGGCGCGCTATCTCGATGCCTGGCACCCGGTCGGCACCGGCGGCACGCAGTCGGCGCCGCCCTACCTGGCACTCGTCGCGGGGCTCAGCAGCCTACTGTTCGGGTCCACCGGGCTCGCGGTCACGGTGCTCCTGGTGGGCTCGGTGCCGCTGGCCGGCTTCGCCGCCTACTTCGCCTCACGGCCCCTGGTCGAGTCGCGTCTGCTGCGCGCCTGGGCCTCGGTCGCGTACGCCTTCCTGCCGGCCGCCACGGGCGCGCTCGCGGGTGGCCGCATCGGTACCGCCGTCCTCGCGGTCCTGCTGCCGCTCATGGCGCGCGCGGGCATCGCGGCGAGCGGCCTCGCCTCCCCGGGGGGCACGCGCGGAAGCTGGCGCGCCTCGTGGGCGTTCGCCCTGCTCCTGACACTCACCACCGCCTTCACGCCGATCGTGTGGCCGATCGCCCTGGTGCTCGGCCTCGCGCTCCTCGTGGTGCGCAGGGGCGACATCACGGCGTACGGCCCGCGCTTCCTCGCGGCGCTCGGCACGCCGCTCCTGATCCTCGCGCCCTGGTCGCTCTCGCTGCTGCCCTTCGGCTTCTTCGGTGAGGCGGGGCTCGACTTCGGCGTCGGCTCCGCGACCGGGCTCGACCTGCTCGGGGGCAGCCCCGGCGGTCCCGGCACCGTGGACGGGCTGCTGCTCATCGGCATCGTGTTCGCCGCCCTCGCCGCGCTCCTGCGTACGGAGCGGCAGCTCGCCGTCCGCACCGCCTGGATCGTCGCGCTGGTCTCCCTGGCCTTCGCCGCGCTCTCGAACAGCTCGGCGTGGGCGGGCCCCGCGACCCTCGGGTACGGCATCGCGCTCCTGGCCGCCGCCGCGCTCGGCGCCGACGGCGCACGCACGCGTGTCGCCGAGCAGAGCTTCGGCTGGCGTCAGCCGGTCGCCGTCCTCATCGCCTTCGCGGCGGCCGCCGGGCCGCTGCTCGTCGCCGCCGGGTGGATGATCCGCGGCGCCGACGGCCCCCTGGAGCGGCGCGACCCGGTCCAGGTGCCCGCGTTCGTCGCCGAGGAGAGCGGCACGCAGGACCAGGCCCGCACGCTCGTCCTGGACAGCGAGTTGGCCGCCCAGGTGTCGTACACCCTCGTCCGCGGCTCGGGCGCCCGCCTCGGCGACGCCGAACTCGCCGACGCGGGCGGCTCGAACGGCCACCTGGACAAGATCGTCGCCCGGCTCCTCGCGGGCTCCGGCGCCGACCAGGCCGACCAGCTCGGCGGCTTCGCCGTGCGCTACGTCCTCGTACGCGAGGGCGCGCCCCGCCAGATGAGCCGCACCCTGGACTCCACCCCCGGCCTGACCCGGCTCAGCCAGGAGGACGGCAGCGCCCTGTGGCGCGTGGACCGGCAGGTCTCGCGCGCCGCGATCGTCCCCGAGGCGGGCGATCCGCTGCCGGTGGCCGCAGGCCCCGTGGAACTGCACACGAACATCCCCGCGGGTGACGAGGGCCGCACCCTGCGGCTCGCCGACGCCGTCGACGAGGGCTGGACGGCGACCCTGGACGGCCGCACGCTGTCCCCGACCACCCTTGACGGCTGGGCGCAGGGCTTCGAACTGCCCGCGTCGGGCGGCCGCCTGGACGTCACGCACACGACTCCCGTGGGGCACACGGGATGGCTGTGGGCCCAGGGCGCGCTCGCCGTGGTCCTGGTGGTCCTCGCCCTTCCCGGCCGCCGCCGTGACGTGGACGACGACCTTCCCGAGGAGGCCGTCGTCCCGGCGGAGCCCGTCGAGGGCGAGGGACGCAGGGCCCGCAGGCTGCGGGCCGCACAGGCCGAGCAGGACGCCGCGCAGGCAGGCGCCGGGCAGGACGACGCCGGCACTCCGCCGCCTCCTCCGAAGGATGAGGGTGCCTACGCCGCGGTGCCCCAGCAGCAGTCGCAGTCGCACGACGAGTGGCAGGCCGCCGACGCGGGCGCCGACTACGGCACATACCAGGGCGAGCAGCAGTATCAGGACGCCCAGTACCCCGCGGGTGCGTACGACCAGCCCGCGTACCAGGACCCCTACCAGGGCGGCCAGTACGACCCGTACGCCTACGGAGGCGCACAGGGCGTACCGGGCGGCGCCGAGCAGTACGGCCAGGCGTTCGACGCCACGTACGGTCAGCAGCCCCCGATGCCGCCCCAGCCCCCGCAGCCGCCGCACGGCACCGACAGTGAGCGCCCCGACGGGAGCCAGCAGTGAACCGCACGACCCAGTCCCTGATCGCCGCCGCGGCCGCGCTCGCCGCGGTCACCGGGTTCGCCGTGACCAACGCGCCCGACGGCGGCGGCGACGACGGCGCCAAGGCCGCCGAGCGGCTGCCCGTGGAGCGCACCAGCCTGCTCTGCCCGGTGCCCAGCTCCTCCGACCTCGCCGAGACCTCGTACACGGCGTTCACGCCCAAGGGCGAGGGTTCCGGCAGGACGGGCAAGGCGGAACTGATGCCCGCCACCAGGGCTCTGAAGGTCACACCGGAGGACGAGGCCAGGAAGAAGAAGGAAGAGGACGACAAGCCCTTCCTGACCTCGAAGGCACCGGGCAAGCCGGTCACCGGCGAGGAGACCGGGGGCGAGTCACCCGCGCTCCTGGGCACCGCGGACGGCCGCCAGGCCCCCGGCTGGACCGTCCAGCAGACCACCAAGTACGCGGTGGGCAGCGGACGCGGCCTCCAGGGCGCCAACTGCACGGCGCCCGACACGGACTTCTGGTTCCCGGGCGCGAGCACCGCCAAGGGCCGCAGTGACTACGTCCACCTGACCAACCCGGACGACTCGGCGGCCGTCGTCGACGTCGAGCTGTACGGCAAGGACGGCGCCCTCAAGACCGAGGTGGGCGAGGCGATCCAGGTCCAGCCGCACTCCAGCGTCCCGGTCCTGCTGTCCACGCTCGCGGCCAAGGAACAGACCAACCTCACGATGCACGTGACCGCGCGCAGCGGCCGGGTCGCGGCCGCCGTGCAGTCGTCGGACGACAAGCTCGGCGGCGACTGGCTGCCCGCGTCCGCCGATCCCGCGAGCCGCCTGGTCCTGCCCGGCATCCCCAAGGACGCCACCTCGGTACGCCTGGTCGCCTTCGCCCCCGGCACCGACGACGCCGACCTGAAGGTGCAACTGGCCTCGCCCACCGGGTCGATCAGCCCGGCCGGGCACGCGAACCTGCACGTCAAGTCCGGCATGACGACAGCCGTGGACCTCGGTGACGTCACCAAGGGCGAGGCGGGCTCGCTGATCCTGACGCCGACGGAGGAGGCGACGCCCGTGGTGGCGGCCCTGCGCGTCACCCGGGGCAAGGGCGCCGACCAGGAGACGGCGTTCATCCCCGCGACGAGCGCGATCGGCGCGCGCGCGACGGCGGCCGACAACCGGGCCAAGGGCTCCACGCTGTCGCTCGTGGCCCCTGGCGAGACCGGCAAGGTGAAGGTCACGGCGTCGGAGGGCAGCGAAGGCGGCTCGCCGACGACCAAGACGTACACGGTCAAGGGCGGCACGACGCTGGGGATCAAGGCGCCCGTCCCGAGCGGTCTCAAGGGCACGTACGCGCTCACGGTGGAGCCGGTGTCGGGGGGCGAGGTCCATGCCTCCCGCATGCTGGAGGACCCGGAGGACGGCGTCCCCATGTTCACCGTCCAGACCCTGCCGGACGACCGGGGCATGGTGTCGGTGCCGCACGCGGAACAGGATCTGAAGGTGCTGCAGAAGTAGGCCTCAGTGGCCCGTCCACGGGGGCGGGGGAGCCGTCAGGAGTCTTCCCCGTACCTCGGGTCGACCGACTCGGGCGAGAGGCCGAGGAGCTCGGCGACCTGCTCGACCACCACCTCGTGGACGAGCGCGGCCCGCTCGTCCCGCCCCTTGGTGCGGATCTCCACCGGACGCCGGTAGATGACCACCCGCGCGGGGCGGTCACCGGCCGCCTCGATCGTGCCGCCCAACGGCACGACGTCATCGCTCCAGTCGTCCTCGCCCGCGCCCCCGCCCCGCCCCAGCGCGGGAACCTCGAGCACCAGGAAGTCGATCTCGCTCAGCTGCGGCCAGCGCCGCTCCAGGCGCTCCACGGAGTCCTGCACCAGGTCGGTGAAGACCTCCGCGCGGCTGGCGGACAGCGGCACCTGGGGCGGCGCCACGGGTCCGCGCATGCCCCTGCCGTGGCGGTCGCGGCGGCGGGGCCTCGGGTCTGCGGCGCGGGGCTGTACGGGGTCGTCCATCACTGACGAAGCGTAGTCCTCGAGATCGGCGTTTCCGCACAGCTTCCACCGGGCTTCCACACTGCTTCCGTGCTGCTTTCGCGGTGCTTGCGTACTGCCCCCGTCCGGCTTCCGTCCGGCACGCGGCATGTCGCCCGATGACCATTCCGGCCAGGGTTGCGCCCGATTCCGTATCTCTCCGGGACCGTCGGCCTCGCGATGAATGACGGTATTTGCGCCAAGCAGTGACCGGATCTGACACCACCGGCCACTTGGGCCCCTCGCGTCACCGCAGGTCAGCGACGCGCCATGGGAGCGTGCGGTGACGGGGGTCACGGCACGACACGGTGGGGTGACCTCGCGGAGAGTCGTCGCGGCCCGCTCAAGAGTGCGGTACCGTCCAACATCGTGAGCCCTGTACGTCGCTGTTCGCGCACCGCTTGCGGCCGTCCCGCCGTCGCGACGCTGACGTACGTCTACGCCGACTCGACCGCGGTCCTCGGCCCCCTCGCCACCTACGCCGAACCCCACTGCTACGACCTCTGTGCCGAGCACTCCGAGCGCCTCACCGCGCCCCGCGGCTGGGAGGTCGTCCGGCTCGCCGACTCCTCCGGTCCGGCCCGCCCCAGCGGTGACGACCTCGAGGCGCTCGCCAACGCGGTGCGCGAGGCGGCCCGCCCCCAGGAGCGCGCCGCGGAGGCCGGTGGCGGCGCGCGCAGGGCGGACCCGATGGAGGTCGCGCGCCGCGGCCATCTGCGGGTGCTGCGCTCACCGGATTCCTGAACCGCCCCTCTCCTTGCTGAACCGCCCCTCTCCGGAGACCCCAGTCGTTCATCGCTGAACAAGTTCTCCTGCACGACCCATTGACGTGCCCATGTCGGCGACTCGACCATTCCCCCAGCCGTGAGAGATCACGTTCCGCATCGCGGAATACGGAAATGGAACCGGGGAGCCGCCCGTGTACGTGCAGCAACTGGAGCCCGTGGCCGATTCGCTCGGCCTGTCCGCCCTCGTCGCGACCCTGCCCCTCCTGACCGTCCTCGTCCTGCTCGGCGCCGTCCGCATGAAGGCCCACCACGCGGGCCTCATCGGCCTCGCCGTCGCCGCCCTCGTCGCCTGGATCGCGTACGGGATGCCGCTCGGCCAGACGGCCTCCGGCGCCGCACAGGGTGCCCTCTTCGGGCTTTTCCCCATCCTGTGGATCGTCGTCAACGCCCTGTGGGTGTACCGGATGACGGTCCGCACCCGGCACTTCGACATCCTGCGCCGCTCCTTCGGACGGCTCTCGGACGATCCGCGCATCCAGGCGCTCGTCGTGGCCTTCTGCTTCGGGGCGCTCCTGGAGGCGCTCGCCGGCTTCGGGGCACCCGTCGCGATCTCCGCGGTGATGCTGGTGGCGCTCGGCTTCGACCCCGTCAAGGCCGCCGTCGTCGCCCTCGTGGCCAACACCGCGCCCGTCGCCTTCGGCGCCATGGGCACCCCCGTGGTGACGCTCGCGCAGGTCACCGGGCTCCCGCTGGACACCGTCGCCACGGTCGTCGGGCGCCAGACGCCGCTGCTCGCCCTCGTCGTGCCGCTGCTCCTGGTCTTCCTCGTGGACGGGCGTCGCGGGCTGCGCGAGACCTGGGTGCCCGCCCTGGTATGCGGATTCGCCTTCGCCGCCGCGCAGTTCGCCGCGTCCAACTACGTCTCGGCCCAGCTGGCCGACATCGGGGCGGCCCTGGCCGGCGCGGGCGCCCTGATGGCGGTGCCCGGCGCGCGCAAGCCCGCCACGGAGCCCGTACGGGTCGCCGTCCTGACCGGCGCGCGCAGCGAGGACCTGGACCAGGACGACCCGCGCCCCGAGATCCTGCGCGCCTACGCCCCGTACGCCCTGATCGTCGCCATCTTCTCGGTCGCCCAGATCCCGCCGGTCAAGGACCTTCTCGCCAAGGCGACGCAGACCTTCGACTGGCCCTTCCTGAACGTCGCGGGACCCGACGGGGACCCGGTGAGCGGCAACCTCTTCTCGCTGCCGCTCGTGGCGACGGGCGGGACGCTCGTGCTGCTCGCCGGCGTCGGCACGGCCGCCGTCATCGGGGTGCACGCGCGCGTGGCGGTGCGGGAGTGGCTCGCCACCGTGCACGAACTGCGGTTCGCGATCCTCACCGTGACGTCCGTGCTCGCCCTCGCGTACGTGATGAACCTGTCCGGGCAGGCCGCCACCATCGGCCACTTCGTGGCAGCGGCGGGCGCGGGGCTCGCCTTCCTGTCGCCGGTGCTCGGCTGGTTCGGCGTCGCGGTCTCCGGCTCGGACACCTCGGCCAACGCGCTCTTCGGCGCGCTCCAGGTGACGGCGGCTCAGCAGTCCGGGCTCTCGCCCGAACTGCTCGCGGCCGCCAACAGTTCCGGCGGCGTGCTCGGCAAGATGATCTCCCCGCAGAACCTGACGATCGCGTGCGCGGCGGTCGGACTCGCGGGCAAGGAGGGCGATCTGCTGCGCAAGGTGCTGCCCTGGAGCCTCGGCCTGCTCCTGGTGATGTGCCTGATCGTCGTCGGACAGAGCACGGTGGTGCTCGGCTGGATGCTGCCGTGACGAGAGCCTGACCTCCGACTGACGGAGCTTGACGCCGCTCACAGCCTGTTGTCAGTTGTTGCGGGTAGTTTGGGGTCACCGGCGAGCACTCGACCGGGTGTTTTCCGAGACCGCTGAACTCGCAGAACCTGCAGAGAGGGTTGGCCGTGACTGCTGATCTGTCCCAGATCGTGAAGGCGTACGACGTGCGCGGGGTGGTCCCGGACCAGTGGGACGAGTCGCTCGCCGAGCTGTTCGGCGCGGCCTTCGCGAAGGTGACGGGCGCGGACGCGATCGTGACCGGACACGACATGCGGCCCTCGTCGCCCGGCCTCTCCCGCGCCTTCGCGCGCGGTGCCGCGGCGCTCGGCGTCGACGTCACGGAGATCGGCCTCTGCTCGACGGACCAGCTCTACTACGCGTCGGGGGCGTTGAACCTGCCGGGCGCGATGTTCACGGCCTCGCACAACCCCGCGCAGTACAACGGCATCAAGATGTGCCGTGCGGGCGCGGCCCCGGTCGGCCAGGACACCGGCCTCGCCGACATCCGCGCCCTCGTGGAGGGCTGGTCGAAGACCGGCGCCCCGCAGCCGGCGGCCACGCCCGGCACGCTCACCGAGCGGGACACCCTCAAGGACTACGCGGCGCACCTGCGCGGCCTGGTGGACCTGACGTCCATCCGCCCCCTCAAGGTCGTCGTCGACGCGGGCAACGGCATGGGCGGGCACACCGTCCCGACCGTCTTCGAGGGCCTGCCCCTCACGCTCGTACCGATGTACTTCGAGCTGGACGGCACCTTCCCCAACCACGAGGCCAACCCCCTCGACCCGAAGAACATCGTGGACCTCCAGGAGCGGGTGCGCGAGGAGGGCGCCGACCTCGGCATCGCCTTCGACGGCGACGCGGACCGCTGCTTCGTCGTCGACCAGGACGGCGCCCCGGTCTCCCCGTCGGCGATCACCGCCCTGGTCGCCTCGCGCGAGCTCGCGCGCAACGGCGGCAAGGGCACGGTCATCCACAACCTCATCACCTCCTGGTCGGTCCCCGAGGTCGTCAAGGAGAACGGCGGCACGCCGGTCCGCACCCGCGTGGGGCACTCCTTCATCAAGGAGGAGATGGCCAAGACGGGCGCGATCTTCGGCGGCGAGCACTCGGCGCACTACTACTTCCGCGACTTCTGGAACGCGGACACGGGCATGCTGGCCGCGCTCCACGTCCTCGCGGCGCTCGGCGGCCAGGACGGCCCCCTTTCGGCGCTCGTCGCGCAGTACGACCGCTATGCGGGCTCCGGCGAGATCAACTCCACGGTCGACGACCAGACGGCCCGCCTCGCCGCCATCAAGGCGAGGTACACCGGCCAGGAGGGCGTCACCCTCGACGAGCTGGACGGCCTCACGGTGACGTCCGCGGACTGGTGGTTCAACGTCCGCGCCTCCAACACGGAGCCGCTCCTGCGCCTGAACGTGGAGGCCCGCGACGAGGCGACGATGACGCGGACCCGCGACGAGGCCCTGGGAATCATCCGAGGCTGAGGCGCCTCCCGCCCGCCTGCCCTCCCACCGGCCCGCAGTCGAGCCACGGGCTTCGCCCCAGGCCCCACCCAGGGGGCCTGGGGCGCAGCCCCGGCAGTACACGCGCAGCAAGGCCCGGGGGCCAGCACAGGCCCAGGGGCCGGCGGTAGGCTGACCAGGCGACATTCCTCGCCCACCGCTCGAAGGGACCCACCCCATGCCGCTCGAAGCCGGCCTCCTGGAGATCCTCGCCTGCCCGGCCTGCCACGCCCCCCTCAAGGAGGCGGACACAGAGCTGGTCTGCACGGCGCCCGCGAAGGACTGCGGCCTTGCCTACCCCGTCCGCGACGGCATCCCCGTACTCCTCGTCGACGAGGCCCGCCGCCCCGCGTAAGGCCCCGCAAGGCCGTCCGGGGCCAGCGCCCCGCAAGGCCCCGCCCGGCCCCGCGTAACGACAAGAAGTGCGAGCGGCGGCGCCCCCGCCCCGCCGCCCGGCGAATCGGAGGCCCGACCCCATGCTGGACGAATCGCTCCTTGACGCGCCCGAGGCCCTCGCCGTGGCCGACCGCCGCGGCCTCCTCCGCGGCGCCGCGGAGGCAGGCGCCCGCGTCCGCACGGCGGTGCGGCACGCGACGGAGGCCGGGCTCACCCAGCTCAAGCCGGACGGCCGCCCCCGCGCCATCCTGATCGCCGGGCCCGGCACGGCCGCCACCTGCGTGGCCGATCTGCTCGGCACCCTCGCCGGCGCCGGCTGTCCCGTGGTCCGCCTCGCCCCCACCGGCGTGGCCCCCGCGGCAGGCGCCCTGCGCTGGGCGCTCCCCGGCTGGGCGGGCCCGCTCGACCTGCTGCTCATCGCCACCCCGGACGGCACCGAACCGGGCCTCGAACTCCTCGCGGGCCAGGCCTACCGACGCGGCTGCACGGTCGTCGCCGTCGCCCCCGCCCGCTCCCCGCTCGCGGAGGGCGTGGAGGGCTCGCACGGCCTCACGGTCCCGATGGCCACCTCCCCGTACGGGGAGTACGAGACCCCGCACGACGGAGAGCGGGCCTCCGAGGCCTACGAGGCACGCCGCGTGGACGACGAGGCCGCGGCCTCCGCCCCCGCCACCCTCTGGGCCCTGCTCACCCCGCTCCTCATCCTCCTGGACCGCACCGGCCTGATCACCGCACCGGCCGAGACCCTGGAGAAGATCGCCGACCGCCTCGACCACGTCGCCGAACGCTGCGGCCCGGTCGTGGCGACATACAGCAACCCCGCCAAGACGCTCGCCGCGGAGCTCGACGAGACCCTCCCGGTGATCTGGACCGAGGGCGCTCTCGCCGGCCCCGTGGGCCGCCGCTTCGCCGCGGGCCTCGCCGAGCTCGCCGGGCACCCCGCGGTCGCGGGCGAGCTGCCCGAGTCCCTGCCCGCGCACGGCGCCCTGCTCGCGGGCACCCTCGCAGCGGGCGGCGGGGACGACGGCGACGACTTCTTCCGCGACCGCGTCGAGGAACCCCAGCAGCTGCGCGCCCGCGTCGTCCTGCTCCGCGACCGCCCGGTGGACGCCGGAGGCCTCAGCGCGGCGCCCGCGGCCCGCGAACTCGCCCACGGCCACGACATCGCGATCAGCGAGCTCGAACCGGAGGACGGCGACGACCTGGAGACCCTCGCGGAGCTGATCGCCGTCACGGATTTCGCCGCCGTTTACCTGGCGCTCGCCCCGAGGGACCGATCATGACCACAGCCCGGTCATGACCCTGGACGCAGCACGACACCGCATGGCCCCGCCTCGCCCGCACCGCGTACGTACGTAAGGGAGAACCCCTCCGTGGACCGCCTCAGCAACACCATCCGCCCCTACGCCTGGGGTTCCACCACCGCCATCGCGGAACTCATCGGCGTCGAGCCGACCGGTGAACCGCAGGCCGAGATGTGGATGGGCGCGCACCCCGGCGCGCCCTCGCGCACCGGGCGCGGTCCGCTCGACGAGGTGATCGACGAGAACCCGGGACGGGAGCTCGGCCGGGCGGCCGTCGCCAGGTTCGGCCCACGCCTGCCCTTCCTCCTCAAGCTCCTCGCCGCGGGCGCCCCGCTCTCCCTCCAGGTCCACCCCGACCTGCAGCAGGCGAGGGAGGGGTACGAGGACGAGGAGAAGCGGGGCGTCCCGATCGACGCCCCGCACCGCAACTACAAGGACGCCAACCACAAGCCCGAACTGATCTGCGCCCTCACGGAGTTCGACGGCCTCTGCGGCTTCCGCGACCCCGTCGAGGCCGCCGACCTGCTGGCCGGCCTCGGTGTCGACTCCCTGAAGCCGTACGTCGACCTGCTGCACGCCAAGCCCGAGGACGGCGCGCTGCGCGAGGTCCTGACGGCCGTCCTGACCGCGGACCCCGACGAGATGCGGGCGACGGTCACCGAGGTCACCGAGGCGGCCCAGCGGCTCGGCGGCGCCTACGCCCCGTACGCGGGCATCGCGCGGCACTACCCCGGCGACCCCGGCGTCATCGCGGCGATGCTCCTCAACCACGTCCGACTGCAGCCCGGCGAGGCCCTGTTCCTCGGCGCCGGCGTCCCGCACGCCTACCTCGACGGTCTCGGCGTCGAGATCATGGCCAACTCGGACAACGTGCTGCGCTGCGGCCTGACGCCCAAGCACGTGGACGTCCCCGAACTCCTGCGCATCGTCCGCTTCGAGCCGACCGTCCCGGGCATCCTGCGCCCCGAGGCATCGCCCGACGGCGAAGAGGTCTACGACACCCCGATCGACGAGTTCCGCCTCTCCCGCTTCGTCCTGCCCGAGGGCGCGGCTCCGCACGACCTCACCGCGGCCACCCCGCAGATCCTGCTCTGCGTCGCGGGCTCCGTGCACGTGGGCGACGCCGGGGAACTCACGCCCGGACAGTCCGTGTTCGTCCCCGCGGACGAAAAGGCCGAAGTGTCCGGAGTCGGCACGGTCTTCCGTGCCACTGTGGTGGCCTGACTCACCACCAGCGCCTCGTGCTGCAACAATGACCCACCGCAAAGGCCGGGCAAAGCGGCAACGGACAAGTACGTACGCAGGCGAAGGGACAACGGGCACACATGAGCGCGTCAGGCGGAACAAAGGCGATTGTCGCGGCACTCGCCGCGAACCTCGCGATCGCGGTGGCGAAGTTCGTCGCGTTCATCTTCAGTGGTTCGTCGTCGATGCTCGCCGAGAGCGTGCACTCGCTCGCGGACTCGGGCAACCAGGGGCTCCTGCTCCTCGGCGGCAAGAAGGCGCAGCGCGAGGCGACCCCCCAACACCCCTTCGGGTACGGGCGCGAGCGCTACATCTACGCCTTCCTGGTCTCCATCGTGCTCTTCTCGGTCGGCGGCATGTTCGCGATCTACGAGGGCTACGAGAAGATCAAGCACCCGCACGAGATCGAGCACTGGTACTGGCCGGTCGGCGTCCTGGTGTTCGCGATCATCGCCGAGGCCTTCTCGTTCCGTACGGCGATCAAGGAGTCGAACCTCACGCGCGGCAACCTCACGTGGACGCAGTTCGTGCGCCGCGCGAAGGCCCCCGAGCTGCCGGTCGTGCTCCTGGAGGACCTCGGCGCGCTGGTCGGCCTGATCCTGGCCCTGGGCGGCGTCAGCCTCGCCCTCGCGACGGGCGACGGCGTCTGGGACGGCATCGGCACGCTCTGCATCGGCGTCCTGCTCATCCTGATCGCGATCATCCTCGCCGCGGAGACCAAGTCCCTGCTCCTGGGTGAGGCCGCGGGCACGGAAGAGGTCCAGAAGATCGAGAAGGTCCTGGTCGACGGCGACACGGTGACCCGCGTCATCCACATGCGCACCCTGCACCTCGGCCCCGAGGAGCTGCTCGTCGCCGCCAAGATCGCCGTGCGCCACGACGAAACGGCGACCGAGGTGGCCCACGCGATCAACGCCGCCGAGGAGCGCATCCGCGCCGCGGTCCCGATCGCCCGCGTGATCTACCTGGAGCCGGACATCTACAGCGAGACGGCGGCCGCCGAGGGCACCAACCCGGCGAAGTCGCCCGGCGGCCACTGACCTTCCGCCACTCCCGTACGCAGTCGGGGCCCCGCACCGTGCAGGTGCGGGGCCCCGATCGCGTAACTCACCCATGGGTCACCGCACCTCGCGCAGCACCTCGAGGACCGCCGCCTCGTCGGGCGCGGCCTCGAGCCGCTCCCGGAAGCCGGTGTCCATCAGCTTGCGCGAGAGGAGCGCGAGAATCCGCAGGTGCTCGTCGCCCGCGGCGGCCTGCGGCACGGAGATCATGAAGATCAGCTTGGCCTTCGTACCGTCGAGCGCGCCCCACTCGATGCCCTCGGCCGACCGCGCGAACCCGACGACCGGCGAGGTCACCGCATCGGTCTTGGCGTGCGGAATGGCGATCTCCTCGCCGAGCCCGGTCGTGCCCTGGGCCTCGCGGCGCAGGGCGGTCTGCACGAGCTCCTCGACGTCGTTGACCTTGCCGGTGGCGGCGAGGAGGTTCGCCATCTCGCGGATCGCGGAATCCTTGTCGGCGGAGTCGAGACGGACCTTCACGGTCTGCTCGGTGAGATAGCCGGAGAGGACTTCGGGTTCCTCCGAGGCGGCTGTCGCTGTGGGGGCGGGCGCAGGCACCTTCTGCGGGGTGCTCGTCCCGCCCGCGGCGACGGCTCCCGCGCCCACACCGGCGAGCACCGGCTCAGGACCGCCCGGCACATCGACGACGGGCGCCCCACGGCGCTTGCGCTCGCTGATGTCGACGAGCGTGACCGTCGTGAGGGCGGTGACCACGGCACCGATGACGATGGCGATGAAGAACATCGGTACGCCGCCGACGGCGCCCAGAACCGCCACGATCGGCCCGCCGTGCGGCACGGCGTCCTCGACGCCCGCCTGACCGGCGATCGCACCGGCGACGGCACCGCCGAGCATGTTCGCGGGAATGACCTGCGCGGGGCGTGCCGCGGCGAACGGAATCGCACCCTCGGAGATCCCGAAGAAGCCCATGAACAGGGCGGCGAGACCGGTCTCCCGCTCCTGCTCGTTGTAGAGCCGCTTGCGGATCAGTGTCGCGAGGCCTTGGCCGAGCGGCATGACCGGGATCGCGGCGGCGCACATGCCCATGACGGTCTGGTTGCCGGTCGCGATGAGACCGGTGCCGAACAGGAAGGCCGTCTTGTTGACGGGACCGCCCATATCGAACGCGATCATGAGCCCGAGAATTGCGCCGAGCAGGATCGCGCTGGTTCCCGTCATACCGCTGAGCCAGCTGGTCAGATGCTCGAAGACCCACGAGATCGGCTTGCCGATGACGTAGATGAAGAAAAGACCGAGTGCCGTCGTCGCGACGATGGGGATCACGATGATCGGCATGATCGGCTGGGCGAACTTGGGGACCTTGACCTTCTTGATCCACAGCACCAGATAACCGGCGAGGAAGCCGGTCACGATGGCGCCGATGAAGCCCGCGCCCGCCTTGGAGTCGTACAGCTCGCCGGTGTTGGCGATGAAGCCGCCGATCATGCCCGGCACCAGCGCGGGCCGGTCCCCGATCGCGTACGCGATATAGCCGGAGAGGATCGGCACCATCAGCGTGAAGCCGATGACACCGATGTCGTTGACGTGCTTCCAGAACGAGCCGTCGGGGATGACGAGCCCGCCCTGCGGGTCGGTGTGCCCGCCGAGGGACAGCGAGATCGCGATCAGCAGCCCGCCGACCACGACGAACGGAATCATGTACGAGACGCCGTTCATCAGCGCCTTGTACGCGAGACTCCGCTCCTTGCCGCCCCCGCCCCCGCCCCCGCCGCCTCCGGTGGAGGTCGCATCGGCGGTCCCACCGCCGGCGCCACCACCGTGCACGGGCGCGCTCCGCACCTGCTCGATCAGCCGCTCCGGGTGGCTGATGCCCTCGGAAACACCGACGGACAGTACGCGCTTGCCCGCGAAACGGCTGCGGTCGACGTCCTTGTCGGCGGCGATGATGATGCCGTCAGCATCTCTGACATCGTTGTCAGTCAAGACGTTCTCGGCCCCGATGGAGCCTTGCGTCTCCACCTTCATGTCGATGCCGAGGCTCTCCGCCGCCTGCGAGAGCTTCTCCGCCGCCATGTACGTGTGGGCGATACCGGTCGGACAGGCGGTCACGGCGAGCAACTTGAGCTTCCTCTGCTCGCCGCTGTCACCACCTATGGGGGGATCGGCCGGGTGGGTCACGTGGATCTCCTAACGCCTTCAGCGCCTTCAGTGCCTTCAACGGCTTCAACGGCTTCGTCAAACAAGATCGCGCAAATGTTCCCGATCTCAAGGCATCCTGCAACACATGCGCGCAGGGTCAAAAGCGCAAAGGTCCCGAATGCGCAGGTCTGTCGCCCTGTTCACGCCCCGGCCTGCGGTGGCCCGCCCACTCCGACGCCCGGGGAGGCGGGCTGGGGCTCGCTGGGCCAATCGGTGTAGCTTTGTGACCGAGCCAGACGTCGCTGCTGATGGCGGTCGGGCGGTGCCTCTGCGGGCGCCGTCCGAGGGAGAGAGGGCCTCCGACGGACTGCGCTGCTGCGCACCGGTACACCTCTGTGCCGTCGTCGCAGGTCAGCCAGCCATGCCCACCCACCCTCGATCAACCCACGAGGAGCAGCTCGCACATGACGACTCTCATCAACGGCCAGGACTTCAAGGTCGCCGATCTCTCCCTGGCCGAGTTCGGCCGCAAGGAGATCACCCTCGCCGAGCACGAGATGCCCGGCCTGATGTCGATCCGCAAGGAATTCGCCGCCACTCAGCCGCTGGCCGGCGCCCGCATCATGGGCTCGCTGCACATGACCGTGCAGACCGCCGTCCTCATCGAGACCCTGGTCGCCCTCGGCGCCGAGGTCCGCTGGGTCTCCTGCAACATCTTCTCGACCCAGGACCACGCGGCCGCGGCCATCGCCGTCGGCCCGAACGGCACCCCGGACGACCCCCAGGGCATCCCGGTCTTCGCCTGGAAGGGCGAGACCCTGGAGGAGTACTGGTGGTGCACGGAGCAGGCGCTGACCTGGCCGAACACCCCCACCGGCGGCCCGAACATGATCCTGGACGACGGCGGCGACGCCACGCTCCTGGTCCACAAGGGCGTCGAGTACGAGAAGGCCGGCAAGGTCCCCTCCGAGGACACCGCCGAGTCGGACGAGCACCGCGTCATCCTGCAGCTCCTCAACCGCACCATCACCGAGGGCTCGCAGAAGTGGACCCAGCTCGCCTCGGAGATCCGCGGCGTGACCGAGGAGACCACGACGGGCGTCCACCGCCTGTACGAGATGCACCGCGACGGCACCCTCCTCTTCCCGGCGATCAACGTGAACGACGCCGTCACGAAGTCGAAGTTCGACAACAAGTACGGCTGCCGCCACTCCCTGATCGACGGCATCAACCGCGCCACGGACGTCCTGATCGGCGGCAAGACCGCCCTCGTCTGCGGTTACGGCGATGTCGGCAAGGGCTGCGCGGAGTCCCTGCGCGGCCAGGGCGCGCGCGTGATCATCACCGAGGTCGACCCCATCTGCGCCCTGCAGGCGGCGATGGACGGCTTCCAGGTCACGACGCTGGACGAGGTCGTCGACAAGGTCGACATCTTCGTCACCACGACCGGCAACAAGGACATCATCATGGCCTCGGACATGGCCAAGATGAAGCACCAGGCGATCGTCGGCAACATCGGCCACTTCGACAACGAGATCGACATGGCCGGCCTCGCCAAGATCCCCGGCATCGTCAAGGACGAGGTCAAGCCGCAGGTCCACACGTGGACGTTCCCCGACGGCAAGGTCCTCATCGTCCTGTCCGAGGGCCGCCTGCTGAACCTGGGCAACGCGACGGGCCACCCGTCCTTCGTGATGTCCAACTCCTTCGCGGACCAGACCCTGGCCCAGATCGAGCTGTTCACCAAGCAGGAGGAGTACCCGACCGACGTCTACGTGCTCCCCAAGCACCTCGACGAGAAGGTCGCCCGCCTCCACCTGGACTCGCTCGGCGTCAAGCTCACGACGCTGCGCCCCGAGCAGGCCGCGTACATCGGCGTAGAGGTAGAGGGCCCGTACAAGCCGGACCACTACCGCTACTGAGCACCCCGCCGGCCCACACCCCCGGCCCCCGCTCAACCGCAGGCCCCCGCCCTCCCGGCGGGGGCCTGCGCCCATAAGCCAGCCAAGTCGGCCCCCAGAGCCCACCAAGCCCAGCCCCCACCCCTCTCACGGCGCCGGTCCCGACCCCATGCCCCGAAGCCGCGCCAGCCACCAGCCGCAGCTCAGCTCTGCTATCCCACCGGGCCGAGCACGGCTAACCGGCACCGCGGAGGCCGCGGAGGCCGTCCAAGGCCCGGCCTCTGCTCTCCCACTGGGGTTGAGCTCGGCCGCCGGAACCGGCACCGCAGAGGTCACGGAGACCAGCCGCGGCTCAGCACTGCCCTCCCACCGGGCCGGGCACGGCTCCTTGGACCGGCACCGCGCAGGACGCGGGGGCCGCGTGGGGCGGCCGTCGCCCCCCTACGACGGGACAGTCAGGCTCGCGTCTTGAAGCTGCGGAAGGCAGGTTCGCAAACAGGCGCCCCCCCCAAACGCCATCCGTCCGGATCAGCAGGTCATCGTGGAACGAGGTGCCGCTCGCGACGACCGTCCGCGGCCTCCTGCCCTCGCGCCCCCACTCGACATCACCCCTGAACGCCCCCCTGCCCCTTGCTCCGCCAACGCCTCATGACGCGCACGCGCATTACGTCTGTCCACCGTTAGCCCCCCCTCGCGCCGCCCCTCGAGTAGTCGGCGAAGCCACCCAGACGCCCGGCACCCGCGGGCCAAGCATCGCGACTGACCTACCGTGGGGCTCGGAGCGAGCCGAGAGACTCTCCCTGCGGACGACGGGGCACGGCCCGCAGTCCGCCGACAGCAGCCCACCCGGCCCAGCACTGACCCACAGTTGCCCCGGCTCCGGGACAAGCACCCGCCCCCTACAAGGACCGAGCCCCATGCCCCGCGGCCACTATTCGCTTCACGATCCGCACGACCACACCCCCCTCGGTGAAGAACACTTCCACTGCGCCCCCGGCCCCTCCGGCTGGCGCTACGTCTCCCAGCGGACCGCGCCCTCGGGCGAGCCCACCGGCTCCGTCGACCTCGCCCTCGACGAACTGGGCCGGCCCATCCGCCTCGAACTGCACGCGGGGGACTGGCAGATCCGTGCCGCGGCGATCGACGGCGTCACGTGGGTACGCACCGACCCCACCGGAACCCACGCCACGGAAGACAACGCCCCCGCCCACGCCTTCACCGGCACATCCCCCGCTTTCCTCGTCGCCACCACACGCCTGCTGCGCCTCACCCCCGGTTCCCCCGCGACCCGCGTCCGCCTCGTCGCCTTCACCGACCCGGTCCTCGCCCCCCGCACCCTCGACCAGTCCTGGGCCCTGCTGAAAAGCGAAGCACACGCCACTGACAACGGCCCGCTGATCGTGGACGAATACCAGGTCACAGCCTTGGACACCGGCGAGCAGCACGCCATCCACATCGCCGGCGACGTAGTCCTCTCCGCCCCCGGCACAGAACTCGAGAACCTCGAATCCCCGCCCTCGACCTTCGCCTGACCCTGGCGGCCCTACGCGGGCGGCACGAACCCGGTGCCGGAAGGCGCGCCCTCCGCCCCCTCCTGCCGCACGGCCGGCGGCACATCACGCGCCCCCGGCTGGACCGGCGGACCGACGTCCAGGTACGCCGGGTGGGCAGGGGAAATCGGGGCGGGCGGCGTCACGTACGCAGACTCGGCAGCAGGCACTCCACCCCCGCCCCCGATGCCACCACCGAACGCCCGCCGGGCATCCCGCGCCTGCCGCTCCTGCACGACCGCCGCCAGGTACGCCGCCGGCGGCACACCCTGCGGAGCCGGCGCCCCCGTACGTTCCGCGAGATCCCCGGCAAGCCGCTCAGCCATCGACCAGCCCACCTGCGGGTCCAACTGCCCCATGCGCGTCAGGTACTGCCTGATGGCGAGCCACAGCCCCTCAGGCACCCCGGACAGATCGAGCCCGGAAAAGCGCCCCGCGAGCCAAGGCGGCGGCGGAGGGATGAAGGGCGCCCGGCCGGTCGGCACCCGCTCCCGCACGACGAGCGTCCCCGCGAACACATCCCCCAGCCGCCGCCCCCGCGCCGACACCAGCGAAGCAATGCAGGCGACGACCCCGAACGTCAGCAGAATCTCGACGACCCCCACCGCACCCCGCACCAGCGCGTGCCGGAAACGAATCGGCCCCCCGTCGTCCCGCACCACCCGCAGCCCGCACGCCATCTTCCCCAGCGACCGCCCATGGCTGAGCGTCTCGACCGCGATCGGCCCGCCGACCAGGATCAGCACGAAGCTCGCCACGGCGACCGCAGCGGCCGCGGCGTCGTCCAACGAGGACGTGGAGGCCACAATCGCCAACGTCACCGCCAGGTAGACCGCCCAGGCCACCACCAGGTCGATCAGTACGGCGAGCCCACGACTCGGCAGCTTCGCCGGGCGCAGCTCAAGCGCCACCGCCTCGCCCGTCACCAGCTCACTCACGCCAGCCGCCCTTCCCTGCCCTGCCGTCGGAACCGCCAGTCTGCCAAGCTGAGGCAGCATCGCGCCGCAGTACGAGGAGCAGCCACCTGATGGACCTCGACGTCTTCGTCTCCGCCCACCGAGCAGAGTGGGACCGACTCGACGCCCTGCTGCGCCGCCGGCGCCGCCTCGACGGAGCAGAGGCCGACGAACTCGTCGCGCTCTACCAGCGCACCGCCACCCACCTCTCCCTCATCCAGTCCAGCGCCCCGGACCCACAGCTCACCGGCCGCCTCACCCACCTCGTGGCACGCGCGCGTAGTGCGGTGACAGGCACCCGCCGAGCTTCCTGGCGCGACGCCACACACTTCCTGAGTCACGGTTTCCCGGCAGCGGTCTACCGCTCCCGCCACTGGTGGGTCCCCACGGCCCTCCTCTCGACGGTCCTCGCGGCCGTCATCGGCTGGTGGATCGCCACGCACCCCGAGGTCCAGGCATCCATCGCGGCCCCCGGAGAGCTGCGCGAGCTCACCCGCCCCGGCGGCGAGTACGAGACGTACTACTCGAGCCACCCAGCAGCATCATTCGCGGCCCAGGTGTGGACGAACAACGCACAGGCAGCCGCCATGTGCCTGGTCCTGGGCGCCTTCCTCTGCTTCCCCGTCATCTGGATCCTCTTCCAGAACATGCTGAACCTGGGAGTGGGCATCGGCCTGATGTCCGACGCCGGCCGCCTCGACACCTTCCTCGGCCTGGTCCTCCCGCACGGTCTCCTGGAGCTGACGGCGGTCTTCGTGGCCGCCGGTACGGGCCTGCGCCTCGGCTGGACCGTCATCGACCCGGGCCCGCGCTCACGCCGAACCGCTCTCGCGGAAGAGGGAAGAGCCGCCCTCGGCATGGCGGTGGGTCTGGCCTTGGTCCTGTTCATCTCCGGCGCCATCGAAGGCTTCGTCACGCCCTCGGGCCTGCCGACCTGGGCCCGCATCAGCATCGGCATAGCCGCTGAACTGGCCTTCCTGGCCTACGTCTACGTACTGGGCGGCAGGGCGGCCCGCGCCGGCGCCACGGGCGACCTGGACCCCGCCGAACGCAGCGCCACGGTCCCCGTCGCAGCCTGATGTGCGTCCGGCCCTGCTGAGCTGCTAGTGTCCTCGACGCCCCAGAAAAACCGTTGACACGGAAGGACTGGGGAGGTAGATTCGAACAGTTGCCTAGAGCTGGACAAGTCCAGCGGCGGCAGTTAATATCTGCCTGCTTCTTGATTCTCATAAGCCAAGAAGCCGCACCCGATAAATCGGAAACTCCAGCCGGTAAGACCGGCCGAAAACTTCTGATAAAGTCGGACTCGCCGGAAAGGGAAACGCGAAAGCCGAAAGGCCGGAGCGGGAACCGGAAAGGCACCGAGGAAATCGGACACGAAAGAGTCTGATAGAGTCGGAAACGCAAGACAGCGAAACACAGCAAAACAAAATGAAACACCGAAGGGAAGCGCCCGGAGGAAAGCCCGAGAGGGTGAGTACAAAGGAAGCGTCCGTTCCTTGAGAACTCAACAGCGTGCCA